>CALGGR010000318.1 GCA_937915755.1 uncultured Fretibacterium sp.
ACGCACCGTCCCTTCGGGGCTACGCTATGGTACCAAGTTTTATTTTCAAACTACATTGTGTTGTCGGAATTCTCTTATTCCTGTTATTCAATAGAAGGAATTATATCACACTTAACTTAACTTGCGCAATTCATCTCCAACCTAAAGAGGCGGGAGTCTTCTTGCGGGTTATGATAAAAGTGATTTTTATCCGCGTAAGATGTCAGGAGGGCAGCAGCAGAGGGTGGGAATAGCAAGAGCCGTAGCTTCTGATGCAAAGGTTATTCTTTTTGATGAGCCTACAAGTTCTCTTGACCCTGAACTCATCGGCGAGGTTCTTGAAGTCATACGGAAGGTTGCAAAAGCCAATATCACAATGTTAATCATGATTGCAGACAAAATGATTTTCCTTGAAGACGGTGTGGTTGCCGGAGAAGGAACTCCCGAAGAAATCTTTGAGCATTCGACAAACGAACGCATACGAAGATTTGTGAATCGTGTTATGGAAGCATGATGAGGCCTTAACATGTTATTTGACATCAATAATTTTACAAGCCTTTTTCCGATCGTTTTATCATCACTGGGTCTGACTTCAGAGATCGCTTTGTTTTCACTTATAGGCACTCTGATTTTGTCAGTCGTTATAGCAATCATACGGTATTATCGTATACCTGTTCTGACACAGTTCTTTGATGTCTTCATAACGATTTTCAGGGCAACCCCGCTAGTTGTTGAGTTATTCATGATATTCTTTGCGCTGCCTTGTATTTTTCCGTCGCTGAAAGCAATGACACCGTTTCAAGCTACTGTTTTGAGCCTGATATTGAACACGTCTGCTTTTATGGCTGAAAGTTTCAGAGCTGCGCTTGAATCAGTTGACAGAGGACAGATTGAGGCTTGCTATTCACTCGGAATGACTAAGAGGCAGTCAATGGTGCGCGTAATTTTACCGCAGTCTTTTGTTGTAGCTGTTCCGTCAATAGGCAATCACTTCATCGGAATCATAAAGGGTACTGCTTTGGGTTTTACAGTAGGTCTTGCGGACGTCATGGGGACAGCGAAAATGGAAGCAGCTCTCAGCCTTAGATTTTTCGAGGCGTATCTTTGTGTAACTATTATCTATGTCGTGATTGTCCTAGTTGTGGAATTTTTCTTACGGCTTATAGAACGGAAGATGCAAAATTTGTATTAACTCCGTTCTGAAGTATAAATCATTCAATCAGGAGGTTTTTCATGAAACATCTATCATTGGTTTTAACGCTTTGCGTTGCGCTCATCGGAACGGCATTTGCTGATGCCCCGAAGGAGATCACCGTAGCTTCAGGAAATTCATCAGTGCCAAACTCGTACATAACCGGCGGGAAACATCTCGGAACTGAGCCTGACATCTGGGCAGTCATTGCTGAGAAGGCAGGTATCAAAGTCAGCTTCGTTACGGGCGAGTTCAATACCCTCTTCGGTTATCTCGATTCAGGCAGAGCCGACACTGTTGGCAACACAATAACAGTGAATCAGCTCCGTATGGAGAAGTACAGCTTTTCAGAGCCTTACGCTTACATTCCTGAGAAGCTCGTAGTTCATGAAGACCGCACAGACTTAAAGAGACTGCGCGACATCGATGGTCTGAAATGCGGATATTCTTCAGGTTCAAACGGCGGAAATCTCTTCAAGCAGATTGCGGAACGTGAAGGGATAAAAGTTGAGCTTGTTGTTTACGACAGCAGCGATTTGCTCAACGAAGCATTCAGGCAGGGGAAGGTTGATGTCATGATCTTTGCAGGCAGTGAGGCAGCGTTCAAGATCAAGAACGGGTTTCTTAAAGCCCGTACAGTTGAAGAGAACATCACTGTCGGAGAAAAGGCTTTCCCGTTCCGTAAGGGTGATGAGAAATCTGATGAACTCCGCATAGCGGTAACGAAGGCCATTCAGGAGATGAAAGCCGACGGTTCGTTGAAGGCGATCTACGAAAAGTGGTTCAATGAGGATTACAGCAATCCTCCCACAAATTACGTTTCACCGTGGCAGTATTAGATCTATACAAAAATTCGGGTACTGCGCATGTAAAATTGCACGGTATCCGAAAAATTTATTTTGGGCTTTAATTGTTACAGGCTCACACATTCATTTTCGACAAGCACTTGGCTATGAAGCGTGAATACGAAAGTGAACTACTGAGTCGAGCGTAGAAGTTGGGGTTAATTACATGATTCTCACATTCCGAACTCCTCACATAAATTCTTCGCACAGCTTCTCGAAGCGTTCACGTTCCTTGTCTTTAACAGATTTGGATAAGTCCTTCATGCAGTGATCTATCACGTCAGCGTCTTTCAGAGCTTCATCAGTCGGGCTGTCAATGACCAGCTTATCGTCATGGTGATAGATTGCCGAATAGATAATTTCCGTCTCAGCTTCATTTGTCAGCTTCAGCTCTTTCAGAATTTCCCTTGCCAGCTCAGCTCCTTTGTGCGCATGATCCTCATAGGAGCCGGTCTTATAGGCGTGAAGGTCATGAAGCATAGCCGCCATTGAGAGAAGTTCAGGATCGAGCTTCCTTTTCTTAGCTATCATAGTAGCAGCCAAAGAAACGCCGTAAAGGTGAGCGATAGCACTCGTTCTTTTGTCTATGTCCGTGATTTGGTTAATTTCCTTGTCAACGTAAGTTCGTAATTCTTTTAGTCTGCTCATTAGTGTTCCTCTAACCATTTCTTCGCATAAGAGCATGTAGCTTCAACTCTTCCGCCGCGTTTCTTGATCTCATCAACAGCCGCCTGCACCAGTTTAGAAGCCACGCCTTGACCCCTGAGACTTCCATCGACGAAAGTGTGGTCAATAACGAAGACTCCTGGTGAGGTCTCTGGGAATGTTATCTCTGCTACGATTTTGCCGGTCTCGTCTCTCTGCAGGATTCTGTTTGCTTCAAATTCCATTGGTATCATCCTCAATGTCTTTAATCTTTCTAGCCGGAATACCAGCAACTACACAGTTATCCGGCACATCTTTACTCACGACAGCACCAGCGGCCACTACTACATTATTACCAATAGTAACACCAGGCAGAATAGTAACATTGCCGCCGATCCAGACATCGTTACCGATATGAACAGGCTTGGCTACTCCAATGTGTTTCCGTCTACCCATAGGAGAGAGCGGATGCCCTACTGTTGTAATGATTGTGTTAGGGCCAATCATAACATTGTCGCCAATGTAGACTTCCTTTATATCCAGAATGGTGAGATTGTAGTTTCCGGTGAAGTTATTCCCGATGAAAATTTTCTTGCCGTTGTCGCAATTGAAAGTCTTACCGATCCAGACGTCTCGCCCTGCACTTCCGAGCATAGCCCGAAGCTGTGCGTACTGAGCGTCATAGTCTGAATCGTCAATAGCGTTATACTTCTTGCATTGAATGATGGCATTTTCTTTTCGAGCGACGACTGCCGGATCATCGTAACAGTATTCAAGGCCTGCTTCCAGTTTTTCAATTTCAGTCATTGTGCGTTCAAGTCCTTTCTGTAACCATAGTTTTAATTTTAGCATGTGAAACTCCTTACTTCGCACCCAGTACGCCTTTCGTGCTTGGCTTTTTGACAATTCGGTTAATGCATATTTTCTGCAAATTTTTATGTTTTCACGTTTGATGAACATTCTTACAATTTCCAGCTCCATATTACTGATTACATTCATACATCTCGGAATGCGTTATCTCTGTGTTGTCGTTCAGCGTCATAAAAGGGTACATCATGATTCCTTTCATCTCCTTTCAAGCTATATCGGCACATAAAAAAAGTACCAGCTTTTACACCGATACTTTGGGATTTTCTCGAAGCATAATGGGCTAGATTATTTGTTACGTTCGTGCCTCTCTGCCTCAGATTTACGGTTCATCTCTTCAGCTGCATTAAGTACAGCGGAAGAAGCAGCCCGTGAGAGCTTATCAACTCCAGCGTAAAAAGTATCGCACCCGCCGTGATTCAGGAAGAATACAGTACCTTTCGCCGCTCCTAAAAGTGCTTTGCCTAATAATCCCATGTCGTTCACCTCCTCTCAGCTTCACACTATCTTTAAGAGTGCCCAGATATATGTTGCAATTCCCGGCAATGCAGTAGCCGTACTCCATGCCACATAGCTCGCAGCCTCACCTAGTGAATAGCCGTTCATTACGGACTTGTTCTCCGTGAACGGAATCCTCATGAGCAGCTTCTTCTTTTTCCTCCAATCATAGAATAGCTCTTTGCCATCCTTCTTGTACCACTTGTTGAGTACCTTCACGATTAGCCATGCGGATATTGCCGGCACTGCCACACAGACTGCGAGAAATAGCATAAAGCCAAAGAATTCTGGGGAACTCTCTGGTTTCACTTTCTGGAATATGGGAGAGGAAAGGTACGCTAACACAGGGGTCAGTATTGCGAACATGACAGCAAAATATATACTGTTGATGCTCTGCACATTCTTACACAGCAAAGTTAATGTTTTGAGCGCATCGGAGATATATTGTTCCGAAACAGCATTCTTCAGCCTTGCCTGAATGGTGCGCGGATTGTCGCTCTCAATGCTTTCACTGAGAATCTTTTTGTTCACATCATAGCTCATGAAATCAGCTATGCTCGAAGATACATCTGCGTACGGCCTCAGTAACGATGGCTTACTTTTCTGCATCGCTGATATAACATCTTCCATAATGTTATCCATTGCTCCGCCGGCATCAAGAACTGAAGCATTCTTCCCGCAAAGAAGCCATTTGCTCTTTTTGCCTTTAATGCTGACTTCGGCTTCGGCTAAAGGCAATCTGCAAACATAGTGTACGATGAAGTCATCAGCACTATCCCTTTCGGAAGCATCGTACTTCACTTCGGCATAGTTCCTTATATTCACAAGCCCAATCTTTGATACTGCATCTTTGAATGTCTTGGGAGCAGTCTTCAAACAGCTCATCGAGAAAGCCGGCTTAACTTTTATATGCGTCCTTGCTATTGTCGTCAGCCACCCGCTGCCTGCACAGTGTTCGCAGCGTATTTCCCCGTGTCCGTGACATTTCGAGCAAATTTCATGTCCGCGTCCTTTGCATATATTACACTGTTCAATTCCTGTGCCGTTGCAATAAGTGCAGGGTTTGTGATAATCAGGAAGAGAAGAATTATACGGCTGTTTTCTGCCTGTTCCGTTGCACCATTGACACCTGATCTGTCCGCTTCCTTTGCACTTGAAGCATTGAGTGCTTCCATGCCCTCGACAAGATGTGCATGTCCTGCTTCCCCTGCCTCCGCATTCCTGGCAAGGCTGATAGAAAAGCCACGACATAGGATTTTCGTACAATACCGTTTCCTCGTAGATTTCGCCGTAATGATTTCTTGCCAACGAAGCTTCAATTTTGCGCCTGAGTTCAACATCACTTAAATCATTGTCTTTCTGAGACGCTAATCTTACCGTGAACTCATCTCTAGTACCAGCTAAACTGTGTTCCGATGAAGGAGGCAATCTGTCAGACAAAACTGCAAATTCAACATCTCCGGAAAAACTATAGCTAATATCTGCTATGAATGTTTCAACACGCGAATCTATGCTTACTTCTGTTCCTCCATATGCTCCTGTAGCCTGCCTGATGTGTTCGGCAATACTTTTCCTGCAAAGCTGGTCATAGTTCTCTTTTTCGCCCGCAGAAAAATCACTGTGTTCCCTCTCAATTACACTTACTTCATCATAGCTTGTATTAGACACTGTATCCACCCTTCCAAACTTGACACATGAAATAAATATAATCTTGCGTTTTGATGTTTAATCTTGCAAAATTATTATTTAATCACGTTGTTATTCCTGTATTACTAATTTTCGCGGTAATTATACCTCAATGGGGGGGGGGCTTTGTCAACACAAAAATTCCCCCTCATGCAAAATGCACAAAGGGGAAAATTTCTACTGCGCGCTGCTCACCGTGATATTCTGAGGCTCAGTACGTACCACCCTGAAATCCCCTGACGCTATCTCCGTCTTCACTGGGAGAGTTACAGGGGTCATAAATATGTTCGTCATGTCGGCAAACGCTTTCAATCCGGCCTTCTCAGCGTCAAAATTCTCAATCACCGATGGACGGCCTTCAAGCGTAACAGTAACACTCGAAGGCGCACATGTCCACTCATGAGGACGCTCTGTCCCGCGAAGTTCAACAGGGATATGGCTTATCATCTTCTCCGCACGAACCTCACTCAGCTGTATGCTCACCCTTGCAGATGACGTTCCTGTCAACGTTACTCCATCAACTTCCGGCTGTCTAAGCGGCGCGATCATTACGCTGTCCGTGTTCATCATTGAGATTTCGATGACTTCTGTGTCAACTGCCTCTACCTTCGCAAGATCCTCAGCCTTTCCCTCGATTTGTACGTCCGATGGGTCAGTTGTGATTGACTTCACCTCGTAATCAGGGTCGGGTCGTCCTGCCAGCCTCGCGTTCACGGGGACTCTCTTTCGCGGCAATCCACGCGCTAAACTTCCGCGAAATCTCACCTGCTCCGGCTCCTTCGTTACTATGCCTTCAAAGGGTTCGGACTGATCGATTTTCACTGGAAGAAGATTATCCGCTCCATCCTGAAGTTCCTCTATCGTAGGCATTACCCTGACGCTGCCTATCTTAGCCAAGTCGTCCTCTGCTCCCTTTACTCCAACTTCCTTCGGGATTATCTCAACTCCCTCAATGTAATAACCTTCTGGAATATTCTGCGGAAGAACTGTCTCGACCGTCATCAACCGTGATACTTGACGAACTATGTCCATCGTCGCCTGAGACGGGAAGCATGAGATCAGCATGACGTTATCGGGATATTCTACGTTGATGTTGACAGTGTATTTCTTTCCGGGAAGCAGATTCCTCGCGTCAACCCAGGCTTTCACCGAATCATAATCAAGCCTCGTCATGGCCTCCTCTGTTGCACGTATCTCTATGTCGACCTCTGACAGTTTTCCCCGCAATATCGCTTGTGCATCAAGTCCCCGATATTCCAAAGGAGCAGAGAATTTCCGGTTTATGTACTCGCGCTCCTCTATGCCTGTAACGTACAACCACATTCCTACGGCTACCGTTATCGAGATTGCCCACAATACAAGCGGCGAAGTCAATACTTTGTTGAGGTCAAAATTCTTCAGGGCATGTTTCTTCATTTCACGATACCTCCAGTGTCCTGCTCGGCATTCTTTACCCAGAATATACTGGACAGCGCTTTTGCCCAGGACTTCCAGCCTGTTACAACCTGTTCGCCGGCAAAATAGTGCTTCAGGAGGCGTTCGACCTGGAAATCCTTGATGTTCTTAGAGAGGCGGCCCTTCACTGCCAGTGATATATCACCGCGTTCCTCTGAGACTATTATTACGAGAGCGTCTGAGACTTCGGAGATTCCAAGCGCTGCCCTGTGCCTCGTTCCGTACCATCGCGAAATCTCCGGAGCATCAGCAAGCGGAAGGTAGCAGCCTCCAGCAACAAGCTCGCGTTTGTTCAGGATTACTGCACCGTCATGAAGAGGGTTGTCCTTCCAGAATATCGAGATGATCAGTTCCTGAGTTATTCGTGAGTGAAGAGGTATAGCCGTCTCCGTGTAATCACCAAGTCCTACGTCCTGCTGAAACACAAGCAGCGCCCCGATTTTGTGTGCCTTCAGGTACCCAAGTGCGCCTGTGATGTGATTTACCCTGACTTCGGCTTCGTCCGATGAAAGTCCGCCTTTAATGTAGAATCTTCCCTTCCCGATTTCTTCGAGCATCTTACGGAGCTCTGGCTGGAATACTATCGGCATTGAGAGCATTAAAGCCAGAAGCGTCGTCTGCAAAAACCACGTCAGCAAACTCAACCTGAACAGAAACGCTACCCCAAGAAGAATCGTGAGGAAAAATACTCCCTTTATGAGCTGTATTGCCCTGGTTCCGACCAGAAGCACAAGTATCCTGTAGATTATGAAAGACACTATGGCAATATCAACGAGACTTCGGAAGTTCACGAGATTCACTAACATTAAACCACAAGCCTCACGATCCCGCGATATATCAATCCCCTTGTCCCGTCAACCGTAACTGTATCATCGTCCATAAGCGTCGAGAAAGCATCAGCAACTCCCACAACGCACGGAAGGTTATAATCCATTGCGAGCGAGTTTCCCTCAGAGAAAAGAAGTCCGCTCTCGAAAAGTACAGCTCCTACTTTGCTCAGGACAGGGCGGTATTCCTCACTTAGCTGACGTACAACAAGGATGCAGCCGGGCGTTGCCTTCTCGATTGCTTCCTCCGGGCTTCGGGCAATGCAGACCTTTCCTGAAGCATTCCTGTGTGATAACGGTGTTCCTGAGAGGAGTATCGTTCCTGTTGTCAGGACCTCGACGACGTTCGTTGAACCCGGGCGGCCTACGGGGACACCTGCTGTAATTACGACCAGCTCACCTTCCGGCAGCAATCCCTCGCGGACGCACGTTGTTACAGCTTCACGGGCTGCTACGTTAATGTCCGACATCTCCGACAGTCTCACAGGGTGAACACCCCACCACAGTGCTAACTCCCGCCATGTCTGCTGGGACGGTGTGAGGCCGAGTATTGGGCATTCAGGACGGTGTTTGCTTATCATCTTTGCTGTGAGGCCGGAGCGTGAGAGCGAGATTATTGCGGGGGCTTTGACCTGCTTGGCGATTAGTACGGCTGCTCCTGAGACTGCATCGGGGACGGGTATACCTTCAAGTTCGAGGGGGTTCTGCTCGTTGTTCTTGTGGTTGCCCCAAATCTGAAGCTCTTTCTCTGCGCGGTCGACGATCTTCCTCATCGTCGCTACTGCCTGAACCGGGTAATTTCCTGACGCTGTTTCACCCGACAACATCACTGCGTCCGTACCGTCAAGAACGGCGTTGCTTACGTCAGAGGCTTCTGCTCTGGTTGGGCGTGGATTGCGTATCATTGAGTCGAGCATCTGTGTCGCAACGATTACAGCCTTTCCGCGAATACGGCACATCTCGATGATCTTCTTCTGGACTAAAGGAACGTCCTCTGTCGCGATTTCAACTCCTAAGTCTCCGCGCGCAACCATAACTCCGTCAACAACATCAACGATCTCCGCTATGTTGTCAACTGCCTGACGTGTCTCAATCTTTGCGAGTATTTTGATGCTTGAACCGTAAGACTGAGTGAGCCTTCGTACTTCCACGATGTCCTGACGTGTTTTCACGAAAGAGACTGCAAGGTACTCCATTCCGTGCTGAATGCCCCACTCAATGTCCTTCTTGTCCTTCTCGGAAAGTGCGGGCATTGTGATGTCAGCTCCGGGAAGGTTAATGCCCTTAGTGTTGCGAAGCGGACCTCCGACGATAATGCGGCAAGTTACATCATCGCCGTTAACGGACTCAACCTCAAGGTTAAGCGCTCCGTCGTCAATGAAAATGCTCTGGCCGGGCTTGACTTCCTTTGCGAGGAGCTTGTAGTTCACCCAGATTCTTTCGGGCGTTCCCTCGAATGCCTCATCACATGATGACAGGACTATCTTTTCTCCCTGAGTGAGCGTGATTTCGCCGCCGGCCATGTGTCCCGTGCGAATCTCAGGACCTTTTGTGTCGAGAAGCGCGGCTATGGGCTTCTTCACTGAGCGTTCTACACGGCGGATTAGCTTGAGTTTCTTCTCATGGCCGGAGTAATCTCCGTGAGAGAAATTAAGGCGGGCTACGTTCATTCCAGCCTCAGCCATTGCCTTCAGCGTGTCGAAATTGTCTGACGCAGGGCCGATTGTGCATACTATTTTTACGAACATGATTTCTCTTTCTCCCCTCTCAAAATGCGGTGATTAAATTATACAGTCTTTCTAAGCCGCCCCGCAATGAACCGAAAAGCTACCCGACGGCATTACCTTTGACAGCGAATCATTCAGCCTCTCTGCGTCAATATTGCAGCCTCCAAGATATACGCAGAAAGTCTCACCCTCGCCTTTAAGTTCGAGGATTACACGCGAATTTCCCTTGCTGCCATTGAGAGCCGCGACAAATCGCTTCAAGTTCATGTTGCGGCATTCCTCAGCGTCAACACTAAGAGTGATGTAACGCTTGGCCTTAGCGTTAAGGTCTTCGGGAGAAATTATCTTGTCCGGCAAAAACTGCCCCCTGTCGTCAAGCTTTCCCTCGATTACACATGCCTCGCCGACGGTGAGCGTACCCTTCAAACTCTCCCACATCTTTGGGAATATTACAACGTCAATGCTTCCCTCCGTGTCCTCAAGCTGAAGACTGCACATGTTCGCGCCCTTCTTGGTGGTCTTCTCCTTCAGGGACGCTATGATTCCGCCGACACATGGCTTAAGGTTCTCGCTCTTCCAGCCGTTGAGATCCATAATCTTGCAGTTCGTGTATGGCGACAGCTCCTCCTGATGCGTCTCGTAGGGGTGGCCGGAAATGTACATTCCCGTAACCTGCTTCTCGTAATCCAGCTTGGTGTGTTCGTCAAATTCCGGGACTTCCGGGATTTCTGGCTCGGCTGAAACTGCATCGTCGTCCCCGCCGTCGTCAAGCTCAAATAATCCGAGCTGGCTGGTCTTCTTCTCGGCATTGACGCTCTGTATTGCCTCAAGGTATTTTGGGAGCGCGTTCAAGAGCATTGCTCTGTTCTTGTGAATTTCGTCAAAAGCTCCGGCCTTTATCAGGTTCTCGAAGACTGTCTTGTTCATAAGGCTCATGTCAACACGCTTCATGAAGTCCCACAATGATGTGAACTTCCCGTTCTTGCGTTCGTTCAATATCATCATTACGGTGTTATGCCCCATTCTTGCTACTGCTCCAAGCCCGAAACGTATAACCTCGCCGACAGCCGTGAAATTTTCCATTGATGAGTTTATATCGGGCGGAAGTACCTGTATTCCGCTCTGCCTGACTTCAAGGACGTAATGCCCAAGTACTTCACGTTTTGCCTTCATCTGGCTCGAAAGATACGCGGCCATGTATTCCGTTGGGTAATGAGCCTTGAGCCACGCTGTATCGTATGTTATGAGGGCATATGCCGCACTGTGAGACTTGTTGAAGCCGTAGCCAGCGAATTTCTCAATGTTGTCGAAGATTGAGGACGCTTTTTCGGGGTCAATGTCCTTCTCTTTCGCGCCTGAAAGGAATTTCGCACGCTGTTCCTGCATAACCTCGACCTTCTTCTTGCCCATTGCACGCCGCAATAAGTCAGCTTCACCGAGAGTGTAGCCTGCAAGGACTGAGGCACACTGCATTACCTGCTCCTGATAGAGAATGACGCCGTATGTCTCTTTAAGCACCGGCTCAAGCAAAGGGTGAGGATATTCGGGCTTTGAACGGCCATGCTTGCAGTCGATGTACTGGTCAACCATTCCTGAATCCAACGGGCCGGGACGATACATTGCCAGTGCCGCAACTAAATCCTCGAAGCAGTCTGCCTTCAGCTTCCGAAGCATTGCCCTGAAACCGTCCGCTTCAAGCTGGAATACTCCCATAGTGTCAGCCTCGCTTATGAGCTTGAAAGTTTCTTCATCGTTTACTTCATCGTTCACCTTGTTCATGTCAGGGAGCGGCTTTTTGTTAGCCTTAATATTTTCGAGAGCCTCCTCAATTATTGAGAGAGTTGAAAGCCCAAGAAAGTCCATCTTCACAAGCCCAAGCTCCTCAATCTCGCCCATAGTGAACTGCGTAACAACCTGCTCTGTCTCACCTTCCCCCAATCTCTTAACGGGGACTACATCAGTAACAGGCACGGGAGTAATAACGACGCCTGCAGCATGTTGAGAGGCATGTCGCGCAAGTCCCTCAATGTTTCCGGCTTTGTCGATTATGTTGCGCTTTACGGGGTCTGAATCGTACTCTGATTTCAGGTCGGGAGTGTCTTCAAGTGCCTGAGATAAGCTCTTGCACATCGGCGGGATTAACTTGGCTGTGTTATTCATGATAGAGTAATCAATTCCTAGAGCGCGTCCAACGTCTTTCACTGACTGACGGCCCTTCATTCGCCCGAACGTTATAATCTGCGCAACATGATCTGAGCCGTAATAGTCCGATATATACTTCAGCAATTCCTCGCGGCCTTTGTCGGAAACGTCAGTGTCAATATCGGGCATCGAGATCCTTTCGGGGTTGAGGAAACGTTCAAAGAGAAGGTTGTAACGCAATGGATCAAGCTCCGTGATTTTGAGCGACCATGCGACGAGGCTTCCTGCGGCTGAACCACGACCCGGCCCGATTGGAATGTTCCGTGATTTTGCTGCCTGAATTATTCCCGACACTATGAGAAAGTATGAGCTGAATCCCATCTGCGTAATCACATTAAGCTCAAGCTCAAGACGCTTCATGTATTCATCAGGTATCCCGGTGCCTCTTGCCTCGAATATCAACTTCAAGCCATCGTGAGCCCTTTTTCTGAGTTCATCATCGGGTGTCATTCCGTCTCCTAGATTCGTTTCCGGGAGGAGGTACTTTCTGTGTTCGGGAATGATTTTCACGTTGCAGCGTTCGGCAATCTCTACTGTGTTGGTGAGAGCGTCAGGGATTGTGTCGCCGAATTTCTCGTACATCTCCTCTGGACTCATCAGGTAGAACTCGTTGCGGTCAAACCCGAAAGCGTCGTCCGTTGGGTCAGCGTGAGTGTTAATGCGGAGCAGTATCTTGTGCCAGTCATAATCCTCGCGGTTAAGATAGTGTGAGTCGCAAGTTGCTATCATGGGAATGCCTGTCTTGCGTGAAATTTCGACTATAGCCTCGTTGACTTTCTTTTGCTCGTCGAGGGTATTGGGCATTACTTCGAGGAAGAAGTTTCCGCGTCCCATAGTTCCGTCGTAATATTCAGCAAGTTCGATTGCACCTTCAATGTCGCCGGATAGAATCTTCTGGGGGATCTCTCCCGCCAAACATGCTGACGACGCTATGATTCCCTCGTGGTATTCCTCAAGGAACTTATGCTCGATTCGCGGCTTGTACCAGAAGCCGTTTGTGTTTGCGATTGAGATGAGCTTCATGAGATTGTGCCAGCCTGTCATGTTTTCGGCGAGGAGAATGAGGTGATTAGCACGCTTGTTCTTCCTGTCTGAAATCCCAGAGGGGGCAACGTACGTCTCACAGCCTATTACAGGCTTCACACCCTGAGCCAGGCAGTTCTTGTAGAACTCAACAGCTCCGTATAAAACTCCGTGATCCGTTATTGCTACGGCCTTAGTGTCCCAGCCGGAAACTTTCCTGGCTAAGTCCTTAGTTCGTATTGCCCCGTCAAGAAGGCTGTACTCCGTGTGAACGTGAAGATGTACAAAGTCCATACTCATTTATTCCGCGTCTCCTTCCGTTATATCGTTGTCGCTGTCAGTGTCAGTGTCTTCGCTTTCCATCTGCCTGTGCAAAATTACCTCAGGGTTAAGCCCCATAGCGCTGAGTCCGCGAATAAAATCCCCGAATGATGAGTTTGGTGATTGCGCTGACTGCACTGGCTTTTCATCGGGTACTGGTATGTTGAAGTCAATGTTTTTCGCTGGCTCTTTGACAGGAATTTTCATTTCCGGCTTCGCAGTCGGCTTTCGGGGGCAGGGGTATTCAGCTGTACCGTAACGCAGAACAACGCTCTTATATTTCCCAAAAATCTCAGAAATTTCAGCAGCATTGCGATCCACTTTCATGACGGTGAAATTGTAACGATGTGCCATGTCGAGAACCAGATCATTCCCTCGAACCATAGGCCTCGAATCATACAACGCGCACCATAAGGCAAAATTCTTCTCATGTGCAAGCGTCAAAATCTCCTCTTTCAGCGCAGGGTCTTCCTTAACCTCAATGGGTGCTTGGGGTGCTTGAACTGTGGGTGTTGTAATAATTGGAAGTTCATCTCGCATTGGGACACTAGGGACTACCTTCTCAGTCTCAGGAATGAATGAAAGCCGGTTATCCTCAACGCTCAACATGAACATTCCGAGAAGAATATCCGTCCTTATTCCCATGCGGGCCTCGCCAAGTATTCTCAGTGTCGAACGCATAAGCCTGTGAATTTCCGCTGGTTTCCATTGAGATGCTTCGCTGACGAGAAAGTTCTTCTCCTGCTCCGATAATCCCAAGCTGTCCGCAGCATTCCTCCATTTTGAGACAACGAGCAAATCCCTAAGTATCGCGAAGATTTCCTCAAGAACTCTAACCCCCGAAGCTCCTGCGTCGAACATTGCTTTCAAACCAGTATAAGCATTCTCAGGATTTTCCCTCAATCCCGTAATCCAGCGTTCAAATGACGGTCTGCTTCCAGCCCCGCAAACTGCCTCAACGTTCTCAAGCGTAACATTCCCCGACGCTATGACCTGTTCAAGCAACGAAAGCGCGTCCCTCAATGCACCGTCAGCCTGCCTCGAAATTTCACGCAATGCCTCAGCCTCAGCAGCGATGTTCTCGTTCTTGCAGACATAATCGAGACGCGAATATATGTCATCGGGTGTTATGCTCCTGAACGGGATATGCTGGCATCGTGAGCGTATTGTAACGGGGACTTTATGGGGCTCTGTTGTGGCCATGATGAAAATTACGTGTTCGGGAGGTTCTTCGAGAGTCTTCAATAAAGCATTGAAAGCTCCCTGCGATAACATATGAACTTCATCAATGATATAAATTTTGTAACGTGAATTGAAAGGCGATAATGCTACGTTCTCCTTAAGGCCTCGAATATTATCGACACCATTGTTGGAAGCTCCGTCAATTTCGATGACATCAAGCGATTCTCCGGCTGTAATTTCCTGACAGTTTCGGCATTTTCCGCAAGGCTCAAATCCATCACGCTCAAGACAGTTGAGGGCTTTTGCAAAAATTCTGGCGGCTGAAGTTTTACCGCAGCCCCTTGAACCTGAGAATAAATACGCATGACCTGCACGGCCCCGCAAAATGGAGTTAGTGAGAACGTCGACGGCTGGCTTCTGTCCAATTACATCAGAAAAACTTTGAGGTCGGTATTTTCTGTAAAGGGAAACGCTCATTATCAAGGCCTCCTATAAAATATGAAGATAAGTTTACCACGACAAAAAATCGCTTCTTGTGCTAGAATGGCAAAAATAAATTTTACATAGAATAGAAAGGATAAAGATTAACATGGCTATGCAGATTGGGCTTGATGAACTTCTCGGAATGCTTGTATCCCGCGTTGAGGATATGGCTGTCGACAACGAGAACCAGAAGAGCCGCTTCAACGTAATGTTCCGAATGCTCTACAGGAAGGGACTGTTCAACAGTGATGATGCTCTCGAGGCAATTCGTGAGGAGAACAGGATACTCCTTGAGCTCGGAATGATAAAGTCAATGCCAGATGAGAAAACCCTCAAAGCCGCTGCCGATAATCTCATGCTCTGGATTAAGGGCGATACAAATGAGATTAAGCGTTCAATCGAAGATTTGCAGAAGCGCATCAAAGAGGCCGAAGAAAAACAGAGCAAGCCCCGAATAGAGACAGCCCCTGCCGGAGTACTGAATGAGCTTGACCGAATGGGTGGGAAAAATGGGAAGAAGTTGATCATATAGCTATGAACTTAAATACGGATAAACATTTCTTCCAACACATCTTCCTGAAAAGGACTGTTGTTGCTGCGTGTGATTTCATACTTTTGGCATTCGCTGTCTACCTGGGCTACTCTCTCAGGCTCGGAGTGGTTATCCCCCACTACGTCAAGGACTGGAAAAACGTCATCATCTTATTTCCGTCTGTATGCGTGATGGTCTTGGCATTCTTGGGGCAGTACTCCACGATATGGAGACATGCCGGGCTTGAAGATTACGTCCGCTTCATATGGTCATATATCGTTGGCTTCTTCGCGTTCCTTCTGATCAACAAAATTTCATTAGAAGCAGTCTTGCCGATAACATCGTCAGCGATAACTTTCTTCGTAGGATTGTTCCTCTGCGGACTGTTCAGGGCTTCTTGGCGGGCGATGAAGACGTTTCCATTCCATCACAAAACTCACTCGCAGCCAACACTAATAATTGGTGCAGGCGATGCCGGAGCGCTGCTTGCCAGGGACTTGCTACACAACGACACGGAATTATACCCGGCAGGCTTCATTGACGACGACGAGCAGAAATTAGGCCGTCAGGTTTCGGGGGTGAAAGTTCTCGGAAAGACCTCAGACCTCCGCGATATAGTCCAGCGTAAGAACATTCAGGTCGTTCTCATCGCTATACCAGCCGTAAATGGTGCAAAGAGGCGCGAAATCTACGACATACTTTCCCCGCTTAACGTGAAAGTCAGAATACTTCCAAGCATGAGGGAGCTTGCGGGCGGAAAAGTCTCAGTCTCAGGATTGAGGGAGGTTAAGCTTGAGGACTTGCTTGGGCGCGAACCAGTCAGGATTGACATTGAGGCCTCGATGAATTACGTCAAGGGTAAACGTGTTCTAATTACAGGTGCAGGAGGCTCAATCGGGAGCGAAATCGTCAGGCAGGTAATCCACAATAACCCTTCGGAAGTTTTCGTTCTTGGTCATGGCGAGCAGTCAATATATTTGCTGACTGAGGAACTGAAGACCGATGTTCCTGTTCATCCGATAATCGCTGATGTTGCTGACGAAATTGCTATCGAGAATCTTTTCGCAAACCATAAGCCTCAAGTCGTATTCCATGCTGCAGCTCATAAACATGTCCCGTTGATGGAATTTTGCCCAAGAGAGGCCATGAGGGTCAATGACTTGGGGACAAGAACTGTTGCAAAATGTGCGGGAAAATTCAACGCCGAGAGAATGGTCATGATTTCAACCGACAAAGCCGTAAACCCCACGAGCATCATGGGCGCGACAAAAAGACTTGCCGAGAAAATCCTTGAGCGCGAGCAGAGAAATTACCCTGAGACGAAGTACATGGCCGTACGTTTCGGGAATGTCTTGGGAAGCAGAGGAAGCGTAATCCCGAAGTTCGAGAAGCAGATAGCATCAGGAGGGCCGGTTACAGTTACACACCCTGACATGAAGCGGTATTTCATGCTCATTCCTGAGGCCGTCAGCCTCGTCATTCAGGCGGGAGCATTGGGGCACGGCGGGGAACTCTTCGTACTGGACATGGGAGAACCCGTTGTAATCCGGGAAATGGCAGAGCTTTTGATTCGTCTTTGCGGCTACGAACCATACAAGGACATTCAGATTACGTACACTGGAATAAGGCCGGGCGAGAAGTTATACGAGGAGTTATTCTACGATGAGAACTCGGTACACGGGACACTTCACCCGAAAATCTATGTCAGCAACATCAAAATGGGAGACCCTTCACGTGATTCTGACATAGACAGCGGATTGGAATATGCCTTGCGTTACCCTGATGAGGCCCTGAGAATACTCAAGAAGCTGGTCCCAGAGTTCACGACAATGGTAAAATAAGCAAAAATTTCCTGATGAGGAGAGATTCGTTTTGCGCAGGTTAATTCTATTATGTCTCGTCTTAATTTTGATACTCGGTCTTTGCGGTGCTGCTTCATCGTCAACAGGAGGCAATATTGGATTGACGGGGCTTTGGGAATATCCTGACGCAGAAATGCCGGAAGACGGTGCAGGAAGATTCGGCTTCACTCACGCTTCACCATACCAGTTTTACTTCCTAGATCTTGCCTGGCTTCCTTGGCTGGAGATCAACACAAGGCTTACGACTTTTGACAATATTTTTACAGGAGCATATAACGATCCCCAAGTAAGACGTTACATGGACAAAGCTGTCGACCTTAAATTCAGGTTATGGCACAGCAAGAACCCCGAACAATGGTATATCCCTTCCCTCGCAATCGGAGTTACCGACGTAACAGGCACTGAACTCATGAAAGCATATTACGGCGTTGCAACTTGGAGATGGGGGGACTTCGCGGCAACATTGGGCTACGGTTCAGACAGGTTCAACGGATTATACGGCGGCTTTGAATGGGACATCGCAAACTGGCTCACGCTGAAGGCCGAATATTCTCCTCTCGATTACTCAAACGACGGCGCATCAGGAAGGAAGACGCTTGATAAATCTCCCTCAAAGAAGTACAACGCAGGTCTCGTCTTCAAAGCTCCCTGGGGAATGCACGGCTCGGTCAGCTATCAGCGCGGAGACGAATGGGCTTTCACAATCTCTCAGAAAATCCATCTCGGCGGCCCAATAATTGGCAACGATAGAAAGAAATTCAACATTCCCGGCGGCTTCAGGCAGGCAAATTGGAACGATGCAGAATCTCAGGACTTGATCGTACGCATAAAGTCAGGCCTCGAAAAATTCACACGAGTACGCGACGTTGAAATCAAACTTGAAGACTCAGAAGAATCAGGCCGTAGACTCTCATTGTCATACGAGAATTACGGCTACGCTTCACACGCTGAGGCAATGGTCAGAGTCCTCGTTATTCTCGCATCAGTTATGCCCGAGACTGACTCACTCCTTCTCATTGCTAAGAACGCAAGTGTCCCTGTCGTTAAGGCAGAATTTCCAGGCTCGCTTCTCTTCGACATAAGGGCACGAAATCTACGCAAGGAAGACCCGATAAACGCCGCGATATTCTCGTGGGCAAGTGCTGACGTTCAAGAACCTGACAAAAGAGTCCTGGCCTCGAAAGGTGAAAACGAACTCAAGGGGATGCTGACCTATGACCCAAGAATCGACCAGACACTCGACCGCGCTTACATGGACAGGTTGAACATCGACGCTGTTTACACTGGACGCTACTCGAACGGCTGGGGGGCTGTGGCAGACATTCGCTTCCCAATCTACAACAACATTGACATCGACGACTACACTGGCCTGTGGTGGGAGAAAGACCTCAACAGCAACACGAGGCTTCAGAAGGCGGCCATGACCTACGCCAACAAGCTCGGAAGCAGCAGCCGTTTCTGGCTGTTCGGCGAGGGAGGCTATCTTGATGAGGAATGGTTCGGCGCAAACTTGTGGGCAAGGTACTACGGAGACACGGGGCTTTGGTGGATTGGCGCGAGGGCCTCACTCTATCATGACAGAGATCCTTGGTCATTCGCGGGACTCTCGGACGGAAGACTGAGATACATAGGCGGCACTGTACAATTCCTTGACGAGAAAGAATGGCTCAATGCACAGTGGCTTCAGGCAGGTTTGAACATTCCTGCTCTCGATCTCGACCTTGAGGTTGATTACGGCTGGTTTGTCGACGAGGACAAGGGCTGGAAGATTTCGGCGACAAGGCATTGGGACGATACAGCTGTCGGCTTTTGGTACATCAATACAGACAAGAAAGCACCAGACAGGGATTACACTCGTGTTGGCGTTCACATGGAGATTCCGGCGGAAAAATGGTTCGGCACATGGTTCGGAAACTCAAGCTCTCACATTTGGGAACAGAACACGATGATACTTTCGTCGTGGAGAATGCACTCAGGGCGTGAGGGCGGCATCGTAAGGACTCCTGAGAGATTCATGAGCCAGCTTCGTCCCGTCGCGCTGAAGAAGAATGTCGAGATGATGCTCCGTGATTACTGCTCATACGCGGATGAAGAGAGCAAATCCGATGAAAATAAGGAAGTTACCAGCATATTGGAATACATTTTCCACTAAGTGAAAACACCCGCCGAATCTTTTTCCTCCGGCAGGTGCATTTTTACTCTTCCGTCTTTTGCTGTGGCTTACGGTATTTTCGGTGTCTGGGTTTCGGAGATGCTTCAGCATTTGCTGGCTTCTGAGATTTACCCTTAGATTTCGGCTTCGGGGAATCTGCCTTCTTTTCGAGCTTAGGCCGGAGGGATTTTGCATTCACTTTCAGACGCGAGGATTTAAGGCGTTCAGCACGCGCCTTTATTGCTGCAATTCTCTCGGCTGCCTTGCGTTTCTTCTCCGCCATCTCCTTGTCCTCTCCCCATTCCTCGCCGCGAAGAACAGTCTCCTTGAAGTCAGGAAACTCGCTTATCGCCACTGGAATCAATCGGCCCGTCGGGAATCGTATATTCACCTGCTCCTGCCCAACGTCAATACTCTCAAGGATATATGCTCCGTGTTCGGTCTTTATTTTCGTTCCGGGACCGGGAAGACGAGACCACATCTCCGAATATATTTCCTTCTCGTATGACATACAGCACATCAGTCTTCCACATAAGCCCGATATTTTCGTAGGGTTCAACGCTGACCTCTGCTCCTTAACGATGCGTATGCTTATGGGTGAAAATCCCCGAAGCCAATATCCGCAGCAGCATGGCCGCCCGCATGACGCTATACCCTGTACTATCCTTGCCTCATCGCGAATCCCTATCTGACGCATCTCAATTCTAGTCCGAAACTCATAGGCCAGTTCTCTCACGTATTCGCGGAAATCAACACGCTGTTCCGCCGTGAAGTAGAAATATAACCTCCGACGGTCAAGCATATATTCAACGTCAACAAGTTTCATGTCCAGATTGTACTCAGCTAGAATATCACGGCCAACAAGCAGAGCCTCCTCCTCTTCGCGGCGGCAGTTGTAGTAGTTCTCAATGTCCTCAGCATCTGCCTCACGCACAAAATCAACGTCCTGAAGCATCGCCTCCGTACTATCGTCGAATTTTGCCGTCGTTCGTCTGTACATCATCTGCTGTTCGGGCGTAACTACCCCGCCGGGTAACCCCATCTCATAGCCGCGCGATGTCCTTATCACCGCCCATTTAGGACGCTCAAGGTCAAAGCCTTCGCCCTCGCTTATATCGGCAAATCCCAAGTATCTCGGCTTACCGAATATCGTCAAGTATGTCTTCAATCTCCGTATTACACTCCTTTAATGCCAGTATTACTATGTCGCATAGCATTGGCACAGATAAATTCTTTCGTGTTGATATTATTCTCAGCTTCTCGATTCTTTCTGCAAGCTCTATATTCCCGGTCTCAAGCGCGTAACTGCCCCATGCTTCCAGGTCCGGCGTTATCGTGTCGTCATCGCTCGTGCTTTTCCTTGCTTTCGTGAGCCATTCTATCCATTCGCGGGAATATTGCGGCATTCGTTGAGGAACTGCGTGTTCGTTTGACGTTATCGCTGTGAAACGTGAACGGCTCTTTAATGTCGGAAGGAATAATCTCACGTCCTCCATGAGAAACAGCAAGTACGCATGTTCGGGAGGTTCTTCGGCGAGTTTGAGCAGGGAATTTCCGGCTGACTTGTTCAGTTTGTCCGCGCACTCTATCACTGCCAAGCGTCTCTTGCTCTCCATAGGTTTCACAGCAATGTTCTCGATTAACCAGCGGCATGAAAGCTCGTAATTTGGCTTCCCGTATTCTCCGATTGGTGGGGCTTTACCGGCTGTCCCTATTATCAGCAAGTCTGGGTGTGATGGTCTGTAACTTCCTAGAATTATGCGCGAGAGTGCCTCTATGATTTCAGTATGTGCAGAAATCGGGGCTGATATTGCCCGGCAGTGAGGGATGTTTCCGGCCTCTGTTTCATGGAGAATTTCTTGCCATGTTACATTAGAAGCGAGATTAAGCAACCTTTTATCTCCTCCATAAGAGCCAGTGCCTTCGTCCTGTTTCCCTCGTAGAGAAATGCTTCTTCCAATTCCTCCATTGCCTGACCTGCCCGCTCTATCGTTACGTACATCTTCCTGTCCGTTTTCCGCCAACGCATATCGCGCTTTATTCGCAAGCCCTTTGCCGCACGCTTCAAGAGTTCGTGAAGAACATTCCTGTATTCCTCAATCAGGCGGCCGCCGGGAAATACTGAGAGCTTGTCCGACAACTCATAGAGACGGTCGAGAAGTTCCTCAAGCTCCGTTGCTTCCATTGCCGCATCAAATGAGAATGCTGACGATGCTATTGCATTTGCGGGACTTGTGTGGCTTCCGCTGTGCCCTCCGTATTCTATTCGGGGCTGAGACGAGGCTGCTGGTTCGTTTCCCCTTCGCTTTATCTGGATCGCCATAAACGGCCCTCCAGAGCTGCAATCATTGACGCAAACACTTCATCTTCACTCAGACCGTCGCACTTTATGACGATGTACTTCTCCTTCTGATCCTCTGCTATAAGCCTGTAGAATGACGATACTGTCCTCATCAACGGCAGACCTTCAGCCTCGAACTTGTCGGGGTTGCTGCTTCGGGATTTCACCCGGCTCATTGCGATTTCCGGGGAGATGTCCATGAGTATCTTCACATTGGGTTCAGGAAAATTACATGACCTTATTATGCGTCTCACATGCGCGGGGTTGAGTTCCTGGCCGCTGGACTGATACGCCAGTGTTGAGTCATTGTAGCGTTCACAGATTACGTTCAGGCCCTGACGAAGTGAAGGAAGTATCACCCTCTTGACGTGTTCGGCTCTGTCAGCAAGAAACAGCAACAGCTCGGTCATATCGCCGAGTTTTTTCCCGCGCAGTATGAACTCGCGCAATGAGTCTCCTTCAGGCCAGCCGCCCGGCTCATACGTTCTGATTGTCTTTCGGCCTGTCTCAGCTTCAAGCCATTCCGCCAAGCGTGCAGACTGCGTACTTTTGCCGCAGCCGTCAATTCCTTCCATCGTTATGAACATCGCTATTTCTCCGTGTGTATTACCCGCCTCATCAAGCCGTCAACATAGTAGTCCGAGCTGTATATTTTGAGCGTACCTTCTTTGATGCGGCGTTCTTTGGTCTCACTGAGGTATTCTTCTTCTTCGGGTAGAAGATCGGGTTCACGTTCAGACTTTCTCTTTGACTTCGCTCCCTTCTTTCGGGCATTCTGAATTTTACGCACTAAATCTCCCGTCCGGTCAGCATTAAGCTCAATTATAAGCTGGTTGTTACTGTCTGCCGCTTGGAACTCCGAAAGCATCCTCTCAAGGCTCGTTATAGACTTCCAGCCTCCCTCGACTCCGGCCTGACCGAATGACTGTGTACCTCCTCCGCGCACTATGAGCTCGACGACTCCTGAAGCATCTTCGGGTATCTTAAGCTTGAATTTCCGCGTTACCGGCTCTGTCCTCCAGCCTCGCAGCTTCACCGACACTTCAATTTCCTCGCCGGGCTTCGCATCTTCCGGTGCTTCGACGTCTTCAATCAGCAATACTCTGGGATTCTGCGTAGCCTCTACCTTTACGCTGAAACCAACTGGCATAGTCTCATTGAATGGCTGTGTAAGATACGCGCTCACTATGAGCTTCAACTGCTTGAATGCCTCATCGATTATATTTTCCTCAGAGTAAAATATATCCTTCCTTGCCCAGCCGTTTGGGAGATTCTTTCCGTCAATCCTGAGATTTACGCTCATCGTTCCCTGACCCTTACGCCCCCAAAGTTCTTCGGCAAGGCCCTTGCAAACTGCCTCTATAACTTCATCCGTCGCAAACTCATCTATTATCGTACGAAATCTATACTTGTCCTCCGTATTCCGGTCAAGGTCGGAAAATACGAACTCCCCCGAAGCTGACGGTGCATAATAACCGAACCTGCCCGCTATTCCGGCTTCCCTGTCCTGTGTTACAGTGCCGTTTATTCCGAGCGTTGAGTATATTTTGAAGGGGAATGATGTGCTGTCAATAACATCATAGACATATGCTCCCGCCGAAGGGTATGACACATTGCCGCGCTTGGCAAAATCATGGCCGAACGCCAGAAATCTTCCGTGATTGTCCGTAGCCGTTACAGTCCCGAATGCCGCAAGCTCTACGTCTCCCCATACAAGAAGAACTGCAACAGATTCCCCCGGATTCAGAGGAGCTGCTTCATCCATAAGGCTCCCTGTACCGGCACTCATACCCTGCGTGAAAGTTATGCCCAACTTTCTGGAAAGCCCGGACATTGCCGGGGTGTTCGCGCTCAATCCTGAGACAGTTATGCTGTTTATCGAGGCGAATCGGGAAGCGTGAGTATGGGCATCAGGGATTTTGCACATGTACTCTATCGGCATCATTACACCGAGTGTATGATCCGTGTCCTTCCATCCGCTGCGCATTGCTCCGGCTAATCTCCCCTGTATATAGACGGGCGAACCGCTCATACCTTGCGAGAGTTTATGGCCTCCCAGGATTTTTATGAGCACGAGATTCGCAAAATCTTTTCCGGGCTTCTGCGGGACTACGCTCATTATTCGCACGGGAATTTTCGTCGGCTTTGTTCCCTTGAGAACCGTGAGCATGTAGCCGGTCATTCCGGAGTGCAGTTCACGAACTTGAATCACTGGCTGTGAAGGGATAAATTCAGCATAAGCCGGTACTGTCAACAGTATGGTAATGGTAATGAGAAATATGCGCTTAAACATTTGCCCTCGCTTTCTGCTTCAAGTATTCCATGATGAAGCCTTCTATATCGCCGTCAAGAACTGCCTGAATGTTGCCGCGCTCATAATTCGTCCTGTGGTCTTTGACGAGAGTGTAGGGGTGAAGTACGTAGCTTCGGATTTGGCTTCCCCACGTTGATTCCTTCTTCTCGCCTACAACTGATGATAATTCTTCCTGACGTTCCTGCTCGGCAATCTCAAAGAGGCGGCTCTTGAGGACATGCATTGCCATAGCCTTGTTCATATGCTGTGAGCGCTCGTTCTGGCATGTTACGACGATTCCTGTGGGAATGTGTGTGATTCTTACGGCTGAGTCTGTCCTGTTCACGTACTGACCGCCTGCCCCTGATGCGCGGAATGTGTCAACCTTCAAATCCTCCGGCCTGATCTCAATGTCAACATCATCGCTAAATTCGGGAGATACCAGGACGCTCGCAAAACTCGTATGCCTCCTGTGTGCGCTGTCGAACGGTGATATTCGGACCAATCTGTGAACACCCCTTTCAGCCTTGAGGAAACCATACGCATATTCTCCTTCAATCAGTATGGTAGCACTCTTGATTCCCTCGCCGTCATCTGCTGCTGCCTCTATGACTTTTGCCTTGAAGCCCTCGCGCTCGCAATACCGCAAATACATCCGCATTAACATTCCCGCCCAGTCCTGAGAGTCAAGTCCGCCCGAGCCTGAATGTATCATCAATATAGCGTTCGATGAGTCGTAGGGTTCATTCAGCAGAAGAAGGAGGCCAATCCGCTCAATCTCGCGTTTCAGTTCTGCGGAACGTTCAAGAAATTCGGCCTCAAGTTCAGTGTCATCAGTCTCGCGCAGAATCTCCTCAATCGTCGCCAAGTCATCATACTCGGATTTAACCTTCCTCTGAGCGTCGAGCTTTGAGTTCACGCCCGATAATTCACGGAGGATTTCTTCACGGTTATCGCTGCTCCAGAAGTTTTCCTCAGAAGTTTTCTCCGTGAGGCTTTGGGACTTTGCTTCTAATCCGCCGAGGTCAAAGGCTGTCCTGCAAAGCGTATAACATTCTCTGCAGTTCTTCCAGTTCTATCTTAATGTTGGGATTCATTCCAGCTCGTTAAAACCTTTCTTTGTGATATTGTCATAATGATAGCACATGAAAAAAGCCCCGTCCTGTTATCGAACGGAGCTTGTTGTTACCGGACTGATTGTGTTACTTCTTACGCCTCAGGAGCGCGAGACCTGCAAGAAGGATTACCGCGCTGAAACTTGTGCTGCAACCTCCGCTTGAACTTCCGACTCCTGACTCACTGCTTGTCGTGATCACGGGGGAGTACACGTAGTTCGGCTCAAGGTAGGCCGCGACGTTTACATGACGGTTTTGCGGGACTGTGTAGACTTCATTCCCCTCATCGTCAAGGAAGACGTAATCTCCTGCGTAGTCTTCTGCCGCGCTGACCGAAGCCCCACCGCCTGAAACACTTTTAACCCTCATCGTCATGTCGAGGAATATCACTGTCTCTGGCTCGAGTTTATCCAGACTGACCCCGAAGACGTTGATTGCCGCCGTTGCAACCGTGATTTCAGGAAGCACAAGCGCAACTTCACGGCCCTGAGCTTCTATCGCGTTGAGCTGGCTTGACGGAATATCCGAAACTGTCCTCGCTGTTCCCCATGATGAAGCGGGAAGTTCCACGACACTGACATTCGGGAGGTTCAGGGCTTCGCGGATAGTGTCGATGACTTCCTCGATGCTCACAGTTGGCTGAGTATCCGTTGAAGTCTCAGAGGATAAATCTGGATTCGTCGGAGTGTAATGTGAATCGGGACTCGTCGTGGTAGACGGCACATTAGGGGTTATCGGGATAATCGGCACATCGGGACTCGTTGGGTTGAACGGTACATCGGGACTCGTTGGGTTGAACGGTACATCGGGACTCGTCGGATTGAACGGTACATCGGGACTCGTCGGATTGAACGGTACGTCGGGCTTGTCGGTCTGACAGGTACGTCGGGGCTAGTAGGATTGACCGGAACATCGGGACTCGTCGGTCTGACAGGCACATCGGGGCTAGTCGGATTGAATGGCACATCAGGACTCGTCGGGTTGAACGGTACATCGGGACTCGTCGGGCTATTTGGGATATTGGGTGTACTGCCTCCGCTTGTCGCAGTCCATGTGTAAGCGTTCGAGTCATAAATGTACACGCCATTCTCTGCGTCAATTCCTGCTTCGCCCGCTGAGTTCTGCCTCTGACTTCCCGCCGTAATGTTCAGTGTTCCGCCGTTGAACGCAATCCAGCCGTTCGAGTCTATACCGTCAGCATTCGTTGAACTTACATTGAGAGTACCGCTGTTCATCGTGAAGACCGATACATAATCCTCGTTCACGTTGATGCCGTCATCAGGTGCTGAGACTGTGATAACTCCGCCGTCAATCACCATGTGCATCTCGGAATCAAGCCCCTCGCAGGTTGTTGACGTGATATTGAGTGTCCCTGTTCCCGCTGAAGCACCGCCGATTACCATTGTGCGACGTGAATGGAACGCTCCATCGAGCTTGTACATCTTCTGCTGGGCTGAGATGTTGCTTCCGATTTCAGAGGCTGAATATTTGGGCAGGTCAGTGTCGTCGTCAAGTTTCGGCGAAAGTTCGAGTATTCTGTAAGTGTTCGCGCCCGTGAAGGTGTTTGTCGTACCGTCAGCAATCTCGACAATCGCTCCAACTTGGTAACTTCCGTCAGAGCTGACCATCTCATCGCTGAGTGTCTTCCATAGGTCATTAGCAGTGAGCGTATCCTGGTCATCGTAGCCGTTATCTTCCGCCCACTTGTAGACCTTGTAGAACACAAGCGCAGGTGCTACGTCGCAGCTCACTTCAACGCCGTTGAGGATTAACGTTACTTGATGCTTTGCCTTTGCTCCGGCCTCAACCCATATCTGGCCATGCCACTCTCCCGAGATCCTGTACGTTCCAGGCTCAGTTATGTGGAGTACGGGGTTGTTGTAAGCGTCCGAAGCCGAGTGAGTCATCGTTGACATTGCAGCGATTGAGCTTCCCGAAGCTGCCGCAGCCATCACTGGCATTCTCGTAAAGCCGCCGGGAGGAGTACCGGGCATATCACCGCTTGGCATTCCGCCGCCACCAGGAATATCACCACTGGGCATTCCGCCTCCACCAGGAATATCGCCACTGGGCATTGTTCCGCCGCCGGGAGGAGTATTGCCACCCATTCCGCCCGTCTGCATTGGGAGCGTCGCGAAGATGTACTTGTCCGTGCTGTACGCCGAGCCGTACGTAGTGCCTAATGCCGCGATTGCCTCCGCGACTGCCGATGATGACGTGTCGTAGTACACTACATACTCTGTGTCCTCGTCCTTCTTGGCTGTGTTGGAGGTGTTGAAGTCCAGAGTGTTCGGAGTGTAACGGACATCACGGGCAATATAGAGGCCGTTGTTGGTTCCTCCGGCTGCCTCGATTGCTGCCTCGTATTCGTCCGAATCAAGCTCATCAGTCCCGTTGATGCCTAGCGTCCAGTATTCCGCAGGGTGCTATGGGTCAGCGTGCCAGACGTAATCGTAGCTCGGCACTGTTGAGCCTCCTGCACTCGCCGTACCGTCTGCACTCAGGACGACATCAATAACTTCGTCCGCTTGGGCAATGCCAGCCGTAACTATCATTACAACGAGCATTCCACACAAAAACTTTTTGAACATTACAAATTTTCTCCCTTCTGTGAGTAATATCAGAATGCTCGGTATGTTATCAACTTAACTTTAGGCTATCAATAAATTTTCTGATATACTCTATAAAAAATTTCCAAAGGAGGCAGAGCTAGATAGCAGACAAGTGATATAAAGTGTTGCGGAAAGCATACTTGACAAAATATTGAAGGAGGACTAGACTGCTACGTAATGTCAGTGTGCTGGACAGGAAACACCAATCCGGAGAAATCCGGCTACCTCCGGCTAGGGGGGAAGTTAAAGCCTCTGGACTGCCGTACCAACTTGAGTAGGTTCGCCGAAAGAGGGCAGGAAATGTCGCGGAAATGCGGAAAGAATGAGGAAAACTCGAAAAAGTGTACACAGCACTTTTATATACTTTTTACGTAGCAGGATTCCTTACATTGGACGCAAAAACTTTCTTCACAATCGCAGGAGGAGTTGCACTTTTCCTCTACGGCATTAAGCTGCTCTCCTCATCACTTCAGAACCTCGCAGGAAACAAATTACGTCAGCTCTTAGGCACCCTCACAAAAACTCCGTTGCGCGGAATAATCGTCGGGATCGTCGTTACCGTCCTCATTCAGTCCTCAGCAGGAACTACCGTAATGACCGTCTCGTTCGTCAACACCGGCCTTCTCTCACTGAAGCAGGCTCTCGGCCTCATAATGGGCGCGAACATCGGCACAACTATCACCGCACAGTTAATCGCGTTCAATATTGACGCACTGGCACTCCCGCTTCTGGCTTTCGGTGTGTTTGCTTCAATGGTATTCTCAAAGAAGCAGCTCGGTTATCTTGCAAGCGGCTTAATAGGGCTTGGTCTCGTATTTCTGGGTATGCAGTCAATGAAATCAGCCTCCCACGTAATCGCACAGCACAGAGACTTGCTCCTGATCCTCAGCCGTAACCCCCTCACCGGTGTTCTCGCTGGTATGCTCCTGACCGCACTCATCCAATCGTCAGCGGCTACAATCGGTCTCACCATGGCCGTAGCCTCGCAGGGCCTGATCACACTCGACGCTGCTATACCCATAATCCTAGGCGACAACATCGGCACTACACTCACCGCCATCGTCGCCTCAATGGGTGCTTCAAAACCAGCTAAACAGGCCGCTATGGGGCACGTTCTCTTCAACCTCATTGGTACGATAATATTCATATCATTCCTCCCGCTCTACAGAACCGTCGTTTCATGGACAAGCCCAGACATTGAGAGGCAGATTGCAAACGCTCACACGATATTCAACCTTTTGAACACGATAATGTTCTTCCCGTTCGTATCTCTCCTCGCAAAGCTAATCTCGAAGATTATCCCGATAAGACCCGAAGACAAGCCCGAAGATGTCATGTACCTCGACAAGAATCTCATCTCCATATCCTCAGCTTCAGCCGTTGAAGCCGTCAAAGATGAGCTCCTTCACATGGGCAATATCGTTCAGAGAATGTTCACTCTGATACGAGAGACGTTCTTCAGCTTCGACGAGGGGAAAATGGAGGAACGTCGCAAGAAGTTCGACAGCCTCGAAGATGCCGTCAACAATATCACCCGCGCAATCTCAGAATATGCCTCCGAGATTTGGCAGAGGGGAGTAAGCGATGAGGTTTCGACGGTGTTGGGGTGCTACGTGAACGCGAGCCTTGACCTTGAGAGAATCGGCGACAGAATGGAGAATCTCATTGAGCGTTCGGACGTTATGAATCACTACTTGTCGGAGGAAGCTGTTGAAGAGTTCCGCGACATGTACGACACAACCAATCAGGCTCTCGATGTATCGCTCTCATCAATGCAGCATGAGGACAGCAATCAGGCATGGCAGGTAATCCGCGACATTGAGAAGAAGATTGACGGCCAGGAAAGGACGTACCGCAAGAAGCACATCGACCGCCTCAACCGCGGTGAATGCGACCCCGAAAAGGGCGTGAACTTCATCACATTGCTGTCAAATCTCGAACGCATTGGCGACCACAGCAACAATATCGCCGGCTATACGCTGGATATTCTCGCGCTTAACTCTAAGGCATGAGGAAAATATCGCTTCTGATACTGCTCATGGGAGGGCTGCTGTGGTTTTCTGTTGACGTTAGCCCCGAACGTGTAACGACGATATACAGCTCTCCGGCTTTCTATGACACAAAGGGACGTCTGTTCCATGTAAGGCTCTCACCATCATCGGAATGGCACATACCCATACCGTTGGAGGAGATGGGGAAATGGCTTCCTCTTGTGGCCGTGAATGCAGAGGACGCGAGATTTTTCCGTCATGTTGGGATTGACGCGCTCTCACTCTTGCGGGCAATGTTTCAGGACATCTCACGCGGGAAAGTAGTATCAGGAGCATCAACTATAACCACGCAGGTAATACGCCTCTCAATCTCCGAACGTGAAGGGCGAAAGCGAACACCCCTCACAAAATTGCGCGAGTTCATCATGGCCTTGAAGATAGAGCAGAAACTCACGAAGTCCAAAATCCTCGAATGCTATCTCAACTTGGCACCATTCGGCGGAAACATAAGGGGAGTGCAGGCCGCGAGTCTGATATATTTTGGTAAAACTGCCTCACAGATTTCACCGGGCGAGGCATGCCTGTTGATAGGAATGCTGAAAGGCCCGGCATTATACCGCCCAGACACTCGGCCAAAGTCTGCACTCAAACGTCGAAACCAGATAATCTCACTCATGGAACGAAAGAAAGTCTTTGCACACGACGAGGCATCACGCGCAAGGCTTGAGGAATTGCCGCGAAGAAAATTCCCCCTGCCCTCACGAGCATTCCACTTCACCGAGCTTGTACTCTCGAAGAGACTCGCCGGAAAGTCAGCAAGATTTGACACAACCCTCGACATAGAAATCCAGTCGAAACTCGAGGCAGTAATTCAGCAGGCACTCAAGGATCTTCCGTCGGGCGTTTCGATTTCAGCAGGAATATCTGACAATGAGACGGGAGGAATAATAGCTTGGTGCGGAAATGCCCTTTTCGGCTACAACTCGTCGCCGTACTCCTGGGTTGACTGCGGAAGAGCACCCCGTTCGCCCGGTTCAACGTTAAAGCCGTTCGCATACCTTCTCGCAATCGAGCAGGGAATATTGACACCTTCGACACTTTTGGCCGACACATCAGCAGCATTCTCAGGGCGCGCTCCAAGAAATTTCGACCTCACTTACAGGGGAGCAGTTACAGCAAGGACGGCTCTCCATGAATCTCTCAATGCCCCAGCGGTTAGAGTCCTGAGGAGTTCAGGAAAAGAGAGGGTTCTTTCGTTCCTTCGTGGGGCGGGCTTCAATCATCTCACTCAGTCAGCGGAATACTATGGTGATTCGCTGATTCTCGGAGGCTGTGAGGTTACATTGCTTGAGGAATTGGAGGCCTATACGTTCCTCGCGTCAATGGGGCTTCACAGGGGCTTGAAGGTATTGAAGAGTGATAACATGCCCGGTGAAAATCGTGCAAGCTCTGCAGGATGCTGGCTAGTCAGCGATATTCTGAGATATGATGACGCCTTCACGGGAGGATTGAAACTTTCGCTGAAGACTGGGACATCATACGGATTGCGTGATGCCTGGGCTTGCTCATGGAGGAAGGGCTATACCGTCTGCGTATGGACTGGAAGACCTGACGGGGCATCATGGGAGGGTCTTATAGGCGCGAGGGTTTCTGCACCTCTTGCGGTGAAAATCCAGAGGTTATTGCCATCGTCAACATGGTACGAACGTCCAGAGGGTGTAATCTTGCGTAGAGTTTGCGCACTTTCAGGGAAACCTCCAACCGCAATGTGTCCTTCAGTAAAATTAGAGTGGGCTGTTGACGGAGTTAGCCACACATTTCCTTGCGACATTCACGGGCTAAAGTCAGCCATAAGTATGCCCAGAGAGTTCAACACTGAGACCGTGAAAAATTCAGACTTCGCAATAATATCGCCGATACCGGGCGCATCATACTTTGCCGCACCATTCGACAGTGAGCGTAGAATCCCGATGAAAGCGGAAGGTACACGCGGAAAAATCTGGTGGTACATTGACGGCGAATACATGGGAGTCTCGGAAGGAGGAGCGACTTTCTTTCGCGGAATGAGTGATGGTGAACATACTGTGAGTGCAGTAGATGAGAACGGGAGGACTTCGGCGGTAAAAGTGAAGGTTTACACGCCGGGAAAAAGGTCAGCGGGTGAAAAGTTATTCTGACCCAGAAGCTGTGTAATATAATATTGCTAACACCAAGAATGCAACAAAATTCACAGCAAAGGAAGGCAATTAATGTCAAGAAATTCATCACGCAGACATAATAATGACGCAGACCAAGAGAGACTCAGCTTCATACCGCTCGGAGGCTTGGGCGAAATCGGCAAGAACATGTACGTTCTCGAATACGGCGATGAGATTATCGTCATCGACTCCGGCCTTAAATTCCCGGACAGCGAATTGCCCGGAATCGACTACATAGTCCCAGACATATCGTACCTTGAGGAGAACCGCGACAAAATCCTCGCAATAATCATCACACACGGCCATGAGGATCACGTCGGCGGCTTGCCCTATGTATTGCCTCGATTGGACGTCCCATTATACGGAACGCAGCTCACACTCGGACTGATCCGTAACAAGCTCATGGACGACATCCCAATGTACCGCCCTGATTATCACGAGATAAGGGCGGGCGATGTCATAAAGATAGGCTCGTTCACCGTGAGATTTATAGCCGTAGCGCACTCAATCCCTGACTGTGTAGCACTGAGCATTGAGACACCGTTGGGCCGGATAGTTCACACGGGGGACTTCAAGCTCGACAGCACTCCTGTTGACGGACGTGTTACTGATTACGGGGCTTTTGCCGAAGAAGGCGACAAGGGGGTGATGCTTCTTTGCTCCGACAGCACAAATGCAGAACGTAAAGGTTTCACACCTTCAGAACGCATAATCTCAGGGACTCTTGATACACTTTTCCGGACTTACAGGACGAAGCGGATAATAATCTCGTCATTCGCGAGCAACGTTCACAGGATTCAGCAGGTCGCGGACGTTTCAGCGCGTTTCAACAGGAAGATAGCATTCCTCGGACGAAGCATGTTACGGAATGTAGAGCTTGCAAGGGACACAGGGTATCTCAAGATTGACAGCAAGATGATAATTCAGGTTGAGGAAATCTGGAAGTATTCGGATAATAATCTAGTCGTCGTAACGACAGGAAGTCAGGGCGAACCATTCAGCGGACTCGTAACTATGAGTCGAGGCGAGAACAGGGCGATAGAACTCGGCGAACATGATGTAGTTTTCCTTCTAGCGTCAGTAATTCCGGGCAACGAGAAGCTCATCAACAACACTATAAACCGTCTCTTCGCTCAGGGCTGCGAGGTAGTCTATGAGAAGGACAGGCAGATTCACGTCTCCGGCCATGCTTCAAGCGAAGAACTCAAGATAATGCTGAACCTTACGCGCCCCCAATACTTCCTCCCGGTTCACGGCGAGTACAAGCACCTGGTCCGTCATTCACAGTTAGCGCAGGAAGTCGGAATATCACCGCGCAACATATTCCTTATGGTGAACGGAGATGTTCTGACATTCACGAGGAATGCTCCGCCGAAGAAGCACGGCCATGTTCGTTCAGGGGCAGTAATAGTTGACGGACAGGCAGCAGGGAGCATAAAGAGCGAGGTCTTGAAGGAACGCCGCGAAATCTCCGAGGACGGTGTAATCGCTGTAGCAGTAGCCGTTGATGACAAGGGAAATCTCCTAGCACCTCCGGCTATTGAGACGCAGGGAGTATTCATCTCAGAGGACAGCAAGGACATCTTCAAGGAGCTTTTTGCCGTAGCAGAGCAGGCAGTTCAGGAATTAGCAGGAAGGCGTGCGAATCCAGACGCTATACGGAACACATTAGGTACGCGTGTCAGGGATGTCCTGAGGAAGCGCAACTCATCATTCGCGGTAGTAATGCCGATAGTGTCTGTAAAGTCACGAGACGACAGCAACATTTACGAGAAGGAATTCTTTTAGCGCACTATGACCAGTATACTTGACAGGATATTGAAGGAGGACCAGACTGCTACGTAATGTCAGTGTGCTGGACAGGT
>CALGGR010000319.1 GCA_937915755.1 uncultured Fretibacterium sp.
TATGATGAAGAAGTTAAGTATGCGCCGTACTTAAAGTTTTCAAAGCAGGAAGCAATATATTATGTGAGAAAAAATTATCGTGAAATGCTCGATAAGACTGATGATGAATGCTGGAATTTTATTGCAAGCTGGTATATTGCTGATAGAAAAGGGAATTTGTATTCAACATCCAATCCCAACGCAAAATGGGATTATTGGGTTATAGGAGGTAGATGGGATAAGTTATTGAAATTAAAGGACGGAGGAGTTACAAATACAGCAAGAGTAAAAGATGTGGATTTTATGCCTAATCAAGAACACTATAAAAATGCTCTTCGTTTTTGGGATATTGTTGTAGAACATAAGCCGCTCGAAGATAATGAAGAAAAGCCTTTTCTGTTATACAACGAAGATTATTATCGAGCCTTTTATAAAAGTCGTGAAGGCTATGCACGCAGGCAAGCTCAATTTTCAACGTTTGCTGTTATTAGTTCTAACGGAATTTGGGAAGAAAAAGCAGAGTGCGGTTGTTTTGGAATGAGTAACGAAACGCCACAAGAAGCTGAAAAATGGGAAGATAATTTCTTTGATAACTTTATTAAGGGCAATGATGATTTATTTTTAACGATTGTTGATTGTCATATATAAGTATTATATGGTGTAAGGCAAGATTTTTTCAGGAATAACACGCATAAAACGGTATAGGGGTCATAATCTACTTGATGATATAACAAGCGGATTACGACCCCAGATTATTAATGAATTTGAGTATTATGATTTCTGAAGTATGTGCTGAGAGTTACAGGCAGTTTTACCCCACGTTATTTATACAGGATATTGAATTAAAATAAAAAAATCAAATTTTCTTTTTAGGAGGTTCTGAATATGATAGGCGATGATTGTGATGACGTAAAAATTTTTGCCATGAAGACAGCTCGAAAAGTAGCTTTGTCTTTTCTTGAACGCTATAAAAACGGCCCTTATGCTAACGAGCTTTCAACGGACGAAACAAAATTTTTCTTTTATAATAACGACTTTGAAGCAGGTTTGAATAACGAACTGTTCTGGGAGTTTAAGAGATTGAACTTATGGCAGGCAATCGAGAATGAGGATTGGGACGAAGCGGTGAAAGTAGCAATGCGAACAGCGTATGAGGCATTGAAAGCCTCTGTGAATGTTCAAGAAAGTGAATAATCTTGAGCACTCATGTTATTCTTAATTTTCGTCAGGGACAGTCGGGTTTGGCAAAGAACCGTTCTTCGACTCATAATTCTGAATCTCGTTTCTGATCGCACGCACCATAAGATGATTGAACGATTCGCCGTAGATTGCCGCAAGAATTTTCCCTTTAGCAAAAGTTTCCTCGTCTATCCGAACTTGTGTAAAGGATTGATTTGCTTTAGGGAGCGAATTTTTACGAGTTCGTCTTGATTGTTCAGGCATATTTTTCATCTCCTTTAATTAGTTTTTAGTTAAAATATGCCCTTACTTGATCTGTATCCAGTTATATAATTATTATTAGTAATAAAATTTGACTTTTTTCCTATTTTGGAATATCATTTTATAAACTAAATTTACTGATAATTATAATAGGAGGTCTTTTATGACTCTTGATCAAGTTATAAGCAACGTCATTTATAACAAGGACGTTCATAACTTATTGAAACGACCAGATTTGACACAACCTTACGGAGAGATAATTCAGTTTCAGATTGATGAATGTGCTGATAATGATACTTCTATTGAGAAAGAGGGTTTTCAGATAGGCGAACCTTTCAATGGCGATCTCGAAAATGCCCCCGTACTTTTCCTAAGTTCTAATCCAGCTTTTAATTTTGACGAAGTTTCGCCACGTTATTTCGTAGATTCAGACAAGGTGTTCAATCCTGAACATATAAGTGCAACGAAGCGAGTGAAATTTTCAGATTCAATTAGAGAATATTCGTTTGATGAGATCAGGAAAATGTTTATCGAGCCTCAGAAGGAAATGTCATTCGATGAGATAAAGACTTTCTTTAAAACTCGTATTCAAACTTCGCCAGCTAGAAATGATAAGGATCAAACCCTGCGTATTCCCCTTAAAGATGGCGGAACAATTGGCGTACCTTACTGGACTTGCGTTAGAAATAACACAGAATTACTTTTGCCGACTCACCTGAAGAATAAGTGGACTAGCTTAAATCCAAGTCAAAGAGCCAGAGAAATTATGAAGTATGCGGTGTGTATGGAAATCGTTCCTTTCAGGTCAAACGGCGAAAAGGGAGTAGCTAATGCGAAGGCCACGTGTTGGAACGATTTTACAAGAGATTTGCTTGATTTGTCAGGAGCGTCAGTTATTGTGATTGTTGGCGATAAAGTTCTCGACAGTTTTGTAAGTAATATTGCGCCGAAAGCGATGGGAACATTAACGGCACGGCAGATTTATCACATCAAAATCGGCAATAAAGATAGATTAATTGTTAAAATAGATTTCACGCAGGGCAAAATTAGGAGATTTAAGGAATTTTTTGACGATGGTGTAATAGCTGAGCTTCAAAATGCTGTTGCTTCTTCTCCATTGGTACAGAAAGCGATTCAGAACCCTGTAAATAGTTAAGGGTATTTCAAAACTAAGAAACTCGAGGATAGAAACTTCTGGCTCAAAAGTCAGGAGTTTTTTTTATTTGTTCAGCTTTATTAATATTGTGTCAGTCCACACATTATTTATTCTGTTTATAGTGATAAAATTACTATCAGTGTCAAAATTTTACCTTAAATGAAGGGAGTTGTTTTCTTGAAGACCAGTAAATTTTTTTTACCTGTGTTGATATTCTTGCTTCTAGTGAGTGTTTCAGCACAAGCCTTTGCCTCCGATGAACAATATGTTATTCTTGATGTTGAAGGCATTGGCAACAATAGGGCTTCGGCTATGGACAGCGCATGGCTCGAAGGTATTCGTCAGGCCGCTGGGAGTTTCATTGATTCAAAAACCGAATTGAACAATGAACAAAATACCGAACGCATTATCTCGTATAGCCGTGGACTCGTCGAAAAGTATGAAATTCTTTCCGTTGACGACAGCCGGGCAAACGAGGGACTTTACAAGATGAAACTTCGTATGTGGATAGTTCGGGATATTTTGAAAGACGGTGCTAAACATGCCACCGCTAATACTGATGAAGTTTCGTTCTCCGCAAGCGATCTCAAGAAGCCTCAAAAAGACGATCTTGATGCAAATGCCCTCGAAACTCGAAACGCCGCCGCTGAAACCGCTCAACGAAAAGCGCAGACTGCTCCGGAACTTTTAGAGGCAATGCTCGGACGTTATAAGCCTGAAGATTTTCTTTCCTTTTATATTTCGGGCAAACCAGAAGCCGTTAAGGACAAGCAAGACACTTTCGGAATAAACGTTGAGATAAGTTTCAACGAGAAACTTTATTACGAGGCTTTTGTCCCGGACTTAAAGCAGGTTCTTGATCAAATCGCTAAGAGCAAAAAAGACGTTACCCTAACGAAGCAACGTGAACAGCTCAGAAATCTCAAGAACAAGCAAAAGCTTCCTCTTGCTGATACTTCCGTTATTTGTCGTGAAGCTGGTTTAGACAACGAATATAAACTTGCTATATATGACCGTCCGAATCGTTTTGGCTGTCGGCTTTACAGTTTTTCAGAAGAAGACGAGGAAAAAATTTTAGGGTCACACGGAATTTTTGATCAGTTTTGCGGACGTACTAACCGTATCAGAGGAATAATTCTCGAACTTCTTGACGAGAACAAAGAAACCGTTGACACTGTGGAAGTCGATATTATTCTTCCGTTTCTCGTTTCAAATAATCTTCTTCAATACAGGCATTGGGCAATTCACCCGAGTATTCTTAAATATGAAGCAATGTTCGGTTACTTACCGCTCTATACGGAAAGTTTAACTGTCAATGTTCCGCTGACTTTTGAAATGCCTGAAGAGTTTTTGGAAGATGTTAAATCAGTCAAAGCCTCTCTTAGAATTGATGACGATTTCGTTAAGGCCGGAGTTGAAACACGAGTTGCGCTTAATAACATCACATACGGATACTTCAAGTATGAAGGCTCGATCGAAGATCTTGATAAACGCTTTCAGGATCAGGCCGACAAGGGTTATCCACTCGCAAAAATAGCGGTTGAAACTCGAAACGCCTATAAAACTTTAGGCACTCCGAACTTGTTGCTTGATGAAATTATCGACAGACTTACTCCTGCGATCAACAATGGAAATATTGATGCTTCTTATCGACTTGCAATAATGCTCAAAGGAAATCACAACTACGAAATTCAAAAGCGTTGTGTTGAGTATTACACGAAGTCAGCAGAATATAATCCAGCGGCAATGATAAGGCTTGGAGAAATTTACGAACAGGGATTTTATGACGTTCAACCCGACACTGAAAAAGCCAATGCGTATTACTCTGAAGGATTGCGTTTGCTTTTCATGCTCTCGAATCACGGGCATCCGTTGTCTGTTGTGGCATTAGGGCGTGCTTCTCTTGAAGGTCTTGGAATGAAACAAGATATTCTGCTTGCTGAACAGTGTATCAAAATTTCGAAGAACAACGGATATGACAACCCTGAATTTTGGTTTTGGGAAAATTACGGCGTTGCTTTACGAATGGTGAGAATGCCTGAAAAAATTATAACACCTTTAAAAGAAGCTGCTAGACAGGGGCGTTTTGTAAATGAAAGTATTTCGAGAAGTGTTCATATTGAGGGTGCACGAACATGCTTATATCTTGTAAGAGAAAGACTCTATGCTGTTTACTTTAATGCTTGTTTAGGGATATATATTATCAACAGGACAACAGATGGTACTTTTGAACAGGCTTACTCTGATAAACGATGGATAGAAGGGAAATATGGCGTAGGTTTTCTTACCGTTGATGAAAAGAATCAAGTAGTGAGTTATAAAGAATTTCCTTTCATCGAAAAAAATTCACAAAAATAAAAATTCAAAGGAGAGTGTTATACAATGCGTAAAATTTTGTTATGCGTTCTCGTTCTAAGCCTCATTGCTGGGGCTTCCGTAACTTCAGCCGCTGATTTAACGTTTGATGACTTCATGCCAATCGTTCAGGCTCCGTCTGATAAGCGTGATGAACTACGTAATGTCAAAGATCCAGACGCAGTGAGTGTCTTGTCAAATTCAGAAATTCCGACCATAAAAGCGAAAACTCTTCAGGACGGTTTCAACGCCTTTACGAAAAGGCACGAAATGGGAGCAGTAATGATTGAAGCCTCCAACGGTGAAATCGGTTTTATAGCGACCGGTTCAGGAACTTATGATATGGAGATGAGCAACATAACCGCCGTAAGAATTTCTCAGAGGCTCGCTTACTTGCAGGGACTTATGGACGCTAAAGTTCAACTCAGCAAGCTTGTAAAGAGTGCCGATATTGCGGGTTATGACATTTATGGCCATAGTTCAGCAAATGAAAACACTGATGACACTTCAAGCACAGCCCACACTATAGCTTTTGATTCGATTGGAAGTTCTCATGTAGCCAATGTCCTCAAAGGTTACGTTACTTATGACGTTTTCGACGGCTTCAATGGCCCCAAATATGAAAGTACGGTTTTCATTACAATAGCGGTTACCCCGAAAACTATGGGAATGTATAGCCGACCAGTTAATGATACGATAATGGCTCAAAATCTTTCGGACGGAATGAACGCTGTACTAGCTGAAATTCAAACTGGCGTAGTTCCTCCTGTTGGCGGACGAATTGTTGACGTTCCAACAACGGGCGAAATTGCTTTTGTAGGCTTCGGAAGCTGTGTAGTTCAAGACGCAGATAAAGCCGCAGTCAGAGCTATTAACCGCAGGGACGCACAGAAAATTGCGACGTTGAGGGCAGAAAGTGAACTTTGTGGTATTCTTACAGGCGACAATGTTGACGGTCAAGCCAATTACAGAGAATCAATCAGACAGGCTTTCGGAAATTTTCAGGCGATTGAAGACAAAGACCCCTTGAAAGAGTTTGTGAGTTCCGAAGATATTGCACAAGTCGAAGCAATAAAAGAAGGCTTTAGACAGAATCAGGAATTTAACGAAGCAATTTCAACCGCAAGAAAAGGGCTTTTGCCTCCGGGAGTTACGAGACGTACATGGCTTGATGACGAAGGAATTTTTGCGTATTCCGTTGCTGTCTATGTTCCTTCAGCTACGAATAAAGCTGCCGCCGCTGGAAAAGCAATGGACGAAGCGAATTTAATTCAGAAAATTGAACCAGACAAAGCGACAATTACGCCTCAAACAAAAACTGAAACTCCCGAACCACAAAAAGCTCCAGCCCAAATTAAGAGGGGCGTTACAGGGACAATTCAGCAAAATTTATAAGTCATGAAAAGATTTATTTCGCTGCAGTTGCTCATAATTACTCTTGTTGAGGGAGTTTTTATGGGCACTGCTCATTCCTCGGTTTTCAGTGATTCGGCAATAAGCTACGTGAAAGATTCTTTACTTGAACAAGACGCTAAAGAAGCCATTATCGCGACAATCAGTAACGATCTCAACGCTAAAAGCTGGATTACTAAAATCAACAACGTAATTTATTCCCTATGTACCTTAAATGTCCCGGAGATTAAAAATCAAAAAGTCTTTGTGATAAAAAAGGAATAGAATTTATTGATATTATAAAAGGATTGGCGATAATTCTTGTAGTTATAGG
>CALGGR010000320.1 GCA_937915755.1 uncultured Fretibacterium sp.
CTCCTTTTTTTATTAGAGTATCATGAATCATTAATCTTGTGAAGACACGTTCTTATATATGTCATAATTCCGCCGGTTATAGTTTTCGCTTGTCGAATGGTTCTGCGTTGGTATCGTTCAAAAAAAATTCACGAACGTTACGGAGACGGCAGCGGAGGCTTTATGTTTGATGACATGCTGAAAAAAGACGAAATAGATGAAATTAACCGTCAGAATCAGCAAATTCACGGCGGTTTTGCTTCAGACTGCTCAATCAAGACAAAAAACGGTACATTCGTAGGCAAAAAAGTTAAAAATTCTTTATTTTTCTACGGGATTCCTTACGCTAAACCTCCCATTGGCAAACTTCGCTGGAAAGCTCCCGAGCCGCTGCCCGAATCAGATGAAATTTTCGAGGCAAAATATTTCGGCGCGTCTGCGATTCAGGCCGATTACGAAGGCTCGCCCTTAAAACATCACCGTCAAAGCGAAGACTGCCTGACCCTGAACATTTGCACCGGCAGCAAAAAAACCGGACAGAAACAACCCGTCATTGTGATTTTTCATCACGGCGATTTTTCTTATGGCAGTTCCGCTGATCCGTTGTTTTATGCTGATAATTTTCTAAAAATCTATCCGGACACTGTGTGCGTAACTTTCAATTACCGTCTTGGAATATTGGGCTTCATTGATTTTTCCGAAGTTCCGGGCGGTGATGAATATCCTGACGCGATTAATCTCGGACTGCTTGACCAGATAGCCGCGCTCCGGTGGATTAAAGAAAATATTTCAGCGTTTGGGGGCGATCCTGAGAAAATTACGGTCATGGGCTTTGAGGCCGGAGCTATCTCAATAAGCCTTCTTGCCGTGTGCGAAAAAGCAAAAGGTTTATTTCAAAAGGCGTTCATGTTTCACGGCAGTCCTTTTGAAACTTACGAAACGCCGAAAGAATCTAGGAACTTTGCGAAGAAGCTCATGCGGGAAACTTCAACAACGACAATGAATGAACTTGTCAATCTCAGCGCCGGGCAGCTGAAAGAAGCGTCCCAAAAACTTATGTCGGAGTCGTTCGCGCCGACACTGGACGGGAAATTAATTCCTGCTGACGTGTACGCGGCTTACAGGGCCGGTTCAGCTTCGGGCATTGAATTTATAATCGGAATACCCGGCAATGAAACGCAAGTTTACAAATCTTCTGTCGGAAACGAGAAATACGGGAATTTCATGTCTGAAACACTGGCCTATATCCTGAATTATCTTGATGCTGTCAGCCCGGAAAAAGCAAATGATGTCAGGACATACATCGAAGAGCAGACAGCCGTGACTTCAAAGCTGGAAGTGGAAGCAAATATTGTTGAACAAGTCTACGCTTTGATGACTTATTACTGCGCAAAAGAATTAGCAGAGAGCGGAAACAAAGTTCATCTTCTTTATTGGGGAGTAAAGCCTCTGATTGAGAAACTAGGTTCAGGCACGGTTGATGTAGCAACGGCGTTTTTGGGAAACCGTGAGGCGGCTCAAATGTATGGCAGCGTTTTGAACTATGATATATCCGAAACGCTTCAAAATCTTTTCCGGAAATTCAAAGACGGCAAAACTATGCAGCTCTACAACAACGAAATCAAGGGAATCGCTGCTATAGACTGGAAAGAATTCCCGCAAGCACTCATTGTTTCCGAGAAATCGTTTCAATGTGGACTAATTGCGGACAGGCTCACAGAGATTAAGAGTTTGCTGGAGTTTTTTGCAAAATAACCTCTGCGGACAGCGAGGAAGTCTTCAAAGTGTCAGGCTTCTTCGCTTCCCAAATATCAATTTCTTATGCATTTTCAACATCGGAATTTGTGCTTTGATATTTGCTATACAGCTTATTAGGTTTATTAACAACCGTTCAAAGTGGTTATCGCGTGAGATATTTGATGTAGAATCGCAAAATCGTATGCTGAAAGATATGAGTAAAAGGCCGAGGGCGTATCACGTAATAATCGGATATGACGGTCTGAATGTGAAAAACGCTAAGAGACTCAGGAAATTATAAAGATTTGCTGGATGCATATGTAATATTCATTTGTACGTTTCCCCTTTTGGGAAGGGACGGCATGAGAGATTAGTATCGAGCGGGGAGTTGTCTCCGCAAGAAGCGTCAATGATAACGTGTTGGAATGTAATGGAATCTTTTAGAAATAAGATTCATCTTGTCGGCATCGAAAAATTTTAGGTCAAGTTCATTTGTACCAAGCCATTCACAGAATTGCTCATACTCTTTGCCTTCTTTTTTCGTGAAAGCCTGAGCAATTCTTTCGAGACCTGGAATACCGCCGCAGTCCTCGATAATGCCGTATCCTTTGCCTTTAAGAACACATGGAAGTTTCTTGACAGGAATATCAGAGTCTGTGATGATTTCTTCAAGAGCAATGATAATTTCCCAGCTATAGCCGAAATCATAAGTAAAAATAATCTTTTGCCCCTTGTATAGTAAGACCTTTTTGAGAGGAGTAGACGTTGCGTTTTTTATGTCCTTATCATCAAGCTCAACTGCGAAATCACCGTTTTTTAGAGCGTAGTATTCATCATTGTCATGGGAGTAAAAATTGAATAGGTGAGAGCCTTCCATTTCGTATAGCGTCATTAACATATAAGCCAGACACGATAACTTCATGGTAGCCTGCAAAGAAAAAGTCAAGGGGTATTTTTAACATTTTAGGATTACTTTACGGATTGAAAATCACATAGAGAAAAATGCAACAAAAACTAACCACCGTAAAAAACGTTGGTTAAGAGATACAACAGATAAATTGTAGTCATACTCTTATTCTATGTCATACTTCATCGCCCTCACCGACATTTTTCTTTGACATGCCTAAAAACTCTCTAACGCGACCAAAGTACATGCGGAGAAATTTATTTGCTCCCGCCGTCATATACACATAGTAAGGCTTGCCTTCTTTGCGTTTCTTATCAATAAATGCGTAAACTGGGTCATTGATATTCTTTCTTTTAAGTACTCCATCCATGACTTGAAAAAGCGCTTTCCGTAGATATGGCGAGCCTTTTTTGGTTGTTCGCGCGCTTTTGAACTTCGTATCGCCTGATTCATTGTTTTGTGGATCGACTCCAGCAAAAGCTGTAAGTGAAGTACGTTTCTCAAAACGAGTCACATCTCCGATCTCGGCTATGAGCTGCGGGCCGAGCGTATGACCAACGCCATACATATCTATCACAACCGGATATTCTGGCAGGGTTGACGCTACTTCATCCATTTTCAGACGAAGAGCTTCGGCCGTTTTGGAAGTCGTATTTAACGTATCAATAGCTTGCTGTACAAGCATTTGTGTTGTTTCATCCATTGGAAGTACAGCTATTAAGTCCAATGACGCATCGTACACTTCTTTCGCCTTTGTCTCGCTAAAGATATAACCATTACTTTTGCACCAGTCTTTGTAGTTTGAAGAAAACTCTCCAAGAGACATGCCTCGAACTATATCCACATGCCAAAAGGTGTAGGCAAAATCAACCCATTTCTGCCTGCCATCTTTACGGGCAACACTATCAAAGAACTTGTTTACACCTGAATACGTTTGATCAAGTATTGCGATCAGGTTATTCTTCATGGCAGTCCTTTGAGCAATGTAAAAAGCGAACTGTCGATTCATTGTTTTCAGTTGACTACGAACTTCATCCGTGTGCGTGTACTCTTTCAAATTAGTCCATTTATCGAGAGTAAAGCGCGCAATTTTTTCGGCATCTTTTTTATCCGTTTTTGCTTCTCGAATTGAATCTCCACCAAACTTCTTGATCAACAGCGGATTGACAGCACTGACAAAGATGCCGGCACTATGTAACCATGAAGCCATAGGTTCGTGGTACCGCCCGGTACATTCCATGCAGACTTTTGTTTCGCCATCGAGATTGCGAATGTACGCTATCAGAGTATTAACTTCTGATTGAGTATGCTTGAAATTGCGTGGTGGCATGACCACCTTATTCCCCGGTTTACGTATTGTCACCGTACTTCTGCCTTTTGAAACATCTATGCCGACTGCGTACACCGACTTCAACTCCTCTACGATATTTTCAGCATCAGGTCATTACCAGTTTTTCTCATTGTCTATTCAATCTACTGTGGGGTTACACGAACGCTTGGTCCAACCTGCGTAAAGCGAACGCTGCAAATGAGGGCTGGTTGGCTGACTTTTTTACGGACGCTTAGTTCCTAGGAGTCCGTCGCCAGACCGTATGCCAAACTCATTTTAACAGCTTCAACAATGAGATGGATAATATTTTCAAATATCGATTATTCAAAAATATCAACCCTGCATGCTGAAATACATTGTAGTAGGAGTATTGATAAGAAAAACACAGTCAAAAACGGCGTTTTTGTTCGTTGTGAGAAATTTTTAACCTGCCGGAATGGTCTCTAAGTGAGTCTTTCGACAAGGCGGTTAAAACAGCTCGTAGCCCTTCTCAGAAGCGGGAATTTCTATTCTAAGCTCTCCCTTTTCAAAGACGAGCGTATTATCATTTTGAACCGCTGGAACCGCCGGGACCGCTGGAGTTGATATATTCTCAGGCGCAACAATTTCACTAGGCTCAACATTGAGAACCTTTGCGAGCTCAACGATCCTTGTGCCGGTCGGGGCGGTCTCACCAGCTTCCCAGCGTCTGAAAGTGGCGATAGAAACGCCAAGGGCTTTTGCGGCATTGATCTGTGTGAGACCCGCTTTCTTGCGAAGGATACGAATATATTGACATTTTTGAGTTCACCTTCCAAAAAATATTGATATATTGTACTGTAGAAAATATCTTTTATGCAAGCAAAATTCATGAAAAGCTACCTACCCGAACTATGAACCCTGAAGTACCGGAGTTGAGCACTGTTATAATAGCTGTCATGGCTTATGTTTATCTTCTCCGTTGCGCAGACGGAAGTCTCTATTGCGGCTGGACGAATGACTTGGAACGCCGGCTTGCCGCTCACAACTCCGGCAAAGGAGCGAAGTTCACACGAAGCAGGCGGCCGGTTGAGCTGGTTTACTGGGAAGAATGTGAGAGCAAGAGTTCGGCGATGAAACGAGAGTGCGAGCTCAAACAACTCAGCCGAGCGGAGAAGCTGGGTGACGCTCGAAAGAAAAAAGCTAAATTCTGGTGGTAGTTGTGGTCTGGTAATGAAGCAGTCCCGTAATAAATCAGTCCCGTAATGAAGCGAATCCCCGAATAAGGATCGAAGGCCTTCGAATGAAGCTCCCTCGAAGCGAATTAGGGTATTTAGTTCATAGGCTGACTGCTTCATAGGCTGATGGGGTGTGTTGACGTTAAGAATGTTTGTAGCCGGCAATCTACACTCAGCATTTATTTCAGCGCACTTCATGACTTCACAAATGCTTTCACCTATCACCACAGCTCAACTTCACCACAGCTCAACCAATCCAGTCTCTTTTCCTTTAACCCAATAAGCCTTGCCCTCGTCAGCTCTGACGTAAATCTTATCAACAACTCCGACTTTATTAGCAGCGCTGACTTTATCCTTGATCTCCTTCGGCGTTATCTCTTGCCCTGACGGGGATTGAATGATGATCGGCTCGTAATATCTCTTCCAAGACGAGAGAGTCTGCCACGCAAAGCCGTAAGCCTTAGCAACAGGCTGGACGCCAACCTCTGCCGCTTTGGCGACAAGAGTTGCCTTCTCTTCAGGGGAATAGGTCTTTTTCTTTGGCGGCAGGCCGTTCTGTCCTGGTGTGAGTTCTTCCATGTTAACACATTCCTTTCTTTTAGAAGATATTATCACATACTGACCCCATTTTGCTGGCTGCTCCCATTTTGCTGGCTGCTATCGTTACGCTGGCTGCTCCCATTACGCTGACGATCGAACTCTTCCCGTTCCTGTTCCTGCTTTTTTGCAAAGTCCAGTTCAGCCGACTTGCTGTCGATATACATTTTCAACGCACGGTTCATGAGTTCGGTTATTTTAATGTTCTCATGCCTAGCTACGAGCTTCATATCGCGGTCAGTCTCGTCAGAGAGATATACGCTTATTTTTGCTGCCATTCTGTTTTATCTCCTTTCTCTGTAGATATTTTCTTCTATGAACACTTTTTCTATGAACACTTTCTTTATGAGAATATAGCATCACTTATCATATTTTCACATGAACTTTTCACCCTGTCCACAGTGTGGGAGTAAATCTGAGTAGTAGTAATGTTGGAATGGCGAGCAAAAGCCTGAACGTCAGCCAGGTCAGCCCCAGCCAATAAAGAGAGAGTAACGGCAGAATGTCTTAAACTGTGAGCACTAAGGCGCGTAGAATCAAAACCGGCTTTTCTCATAGCCTTCTTTGCGATCCCTGATATAGTGCGAGTAGTTAAACGGCCATTCCTGTTGCGGTTGCTTGTGCTGACGAACAGAGCGTCCCCACCGCTTGTGCGCTCTGACAGATACTCATTTATCGCCTTTAACACCGGTTCTGGCAGCTTAACAAACTCGGTTCTGTCTTTTCTGCCTTTGCCCTGAACGTAAAGAACTGTGAAGTCGCCGAGAATCCTTATATCTTCAACATTAGCACGACTCACCTCTATAGTTCTTAAGCCACCGACGCTCATCAATGCCATTATCGCGTAGTTCCTTTTACCTTCAAGAGTCTCACGTTTTATTGTGCTCAACAGCAGCTTTAACTGCTTTGCGCCAAGGAAGTCTCTTTTGTGTCCTCTTTCCTGCTTTGGAGCTTTAACGCCGACAGCCACATTCTGAAAAATGTTTTTCTGTTCACACCAAGAGAAGAAACGGCGAGTAGCGGCAAGATAGAGAGCAATGGTTGCAGATTTACAGTTTCGAGCTTCTAAGTTTTTTTTGAACAAGAGAATATCGTCATATGTAGGTGTGGTAATATTGTTACTATGGAAAAAAGCGAATAACTGCTTTAACGCTCTACGGTAAGTGGCCATAGTTTTCTCAGACACGTCAAGGAATAAGAAGAAGTCGGTTAAAAGATATTCACCGAAAGACTTAATATCAGAATACTGTTTTTCCTCTAAATTCATTTATCCCTTTTACTCCTTAACATTTTGAGTATAAATATTATACATTTCAGGCTCAAAAACTGTAAAGTTTCATTAGCAGAAATTGAAAGTATGAGTATTTTCAAAGATTA
>CALGGR010000321.1 GCA_937915755.1 uncultured Fretibacterium sp.
TTTATTCAGTGGCAGTATTGCCCATAAAAATTCCCCCTGACGTTTTCGCCGGGGGGAGTTTCTTTTCTGCGCTATTACTTTTCCGGAATGTAGTCCTTCGTGAGAACAACAGCAACCTGTTTTGCATCCTCATAAGGCTCAGAGAAGTCTGTGAACATCTTGCGCTCCTCGTTCACTGTAATGCCCGCGCAAATCATGTCAACCTTCCCTGAGTTCACAGCCATGAAGAGTGAGTCAAACGGGTAAGCGATGATTACGAGTTCCTTGTTGAGCTTACCTGCGATTAGCGCGCACATCTCGATGTCGATTCCTGTGTAGCCGTCGCCGACCTTTATGTCATAGGGAGGAAATCCTGACTCTGTTCCGAGATAGAGCTTTCCGCCCGACGCGCCCTTGTGAAGATCAATGTCCTCAGGTTTCGCGGCTGTCGGATCTTCCTTGTACTTCAGCATTATTGCCTCAAGTGAACCGTCGGCCTTAATCTCAGCAAGTGCCTTGTTGACCTGCTCCAGCAATTCCTTGTTACCCTGCTTGAAGCCGATTGCGTACTGCTCGACAGTGAGAGCGTCAGGAAGAATCTTGAGCGTCTCTGGGTCATTCTTAACGAACTGAGTCGCAGGTGCTTCGTCCATGATTGCACCCTGAATCTTTCCGACCTTGAGAGCCTGAATTACGTCCGTAGCTTTCTCGTAGGTTGTGAGCTGCTCTTTCGCTTTGTCGCCGAGCATGTTCTTTGCGATTCCTTCAGCAATTGTTCCACGCTGAGTTCCTATTTTGATGCTGACGAACTGATCAGGCTTGGAGATGTTGAGTCCCTCAGCGAATGCGACACTCGCAGTGATTGCGAGAAGTGCGAGAATGAGTGAAAACTTCTTCATGATTACAATTCCTCCGTTGAGTAAATTTTTCCTTTCAACGCCGGATATTATACACTAAATTTTCTGACTGTAAATATATTTTCGTATTCTATCATCATAATGAACTTTTGTTTATTTATCATTACTGGGGTGTTTGTTTTCATAGTGCGGTCATTCCTTCAGCTCTTCTACAACGTGTTTTCACTCGGAGGGCTTCTGTTCAACTGACCGTATAATGAACTATATTCGATGGAGGGCGAAGGACTTTTCAACTCCGCAAAACTGAATGACGTTGAGATTCAGAATGCACAGAAAGAAGCGCAGAAAATTATCAAGGAGATTCAGGCAAGTCTCATAACGGGAGAACCTGCCAAGAGAATCGATGTGAGAGCCGGGTTGCGCGAAGAAGTAGAACGTCTGTCAAAGAAAAGCGGCGGCTGTGAAAGCATGAGTTTCCCGCTGTATTCGCTCCTTCTGTTGTTGGGGTACGTCATCAGGTCGTCAAAATCACGCTCCTTGCGGTGAAAAACTTTCGGTGATATGCTTTGACACAAAATATCAATCACAATAATAAAGAAGGTATATCATTGCTACAGTTCAAACACGAAGACAAGTCATACGAATTTAACGGGGACAGCATAACCCTCCACGAAGCCCTGAAATCTCTCGGCCTCGACAGCAAGAAGCTAATCGCCGCAAAGTTCAACGGAGAACTCTCCGACCTCTCACGAACCGTAACCGAAAGCGGCGAAATCTCCCCCATAACCATCGACACCCCCGAAGGTCTCGAAATCATACGCCACTCCACAGCTCACCTCATGGCTCAGGCGGTATTGAGGCTCTATCCCGGCTCACACTTCGGTGTAGGCCCGGCAATCAAAGACGGTTTCTATTACGACATTGACGCAACAGCCACAATCACAGAAGAAGACCTCCCCAAAATCGAGGCAGAGATGCGGAAGATTTCCGGAAAGGGCGAAACAGTTACCCGCGAAGACATGTCCAAAGAAGACGCGCTGAAATTCTTTGCCGATGACCCCTACAAGACCGAACTCATCACTGACATTGACGCTCCAACCGTCTCGGTCTACAAGCAGGGAGAATACGCTGACCTTTGCAGAGGCCCTCACGTTCCCGATGCCTCGAAGATTCACAACTTCAAATTGCTTACGATAGCGGGGGCATATTGGCGCGGCGACGAACACAACAAGATGCTCACGAGGATTTACGGCACAGCGTTTGCAACACCCGACGAGCTTAAAGAGTACCTCCGCCGAATGGAAGAAGCAAAGCTCCGCGACCACCGAAAGCTCGGAAAGGATTTAGACCTCTTCAGTCTTCACGAGGAAGGGCCTGGCTTCCCGTTCTTCCACCCAAAGGGAATGGCCGTAATGAACACGCTGATTGACTTCTGGAGGCGCGAGCATATCCGCAGGGGCTACACGGAGATTAAGACCCCCCAGATTCTTGACCGCGATTTGTGGATCAGGTCGGGACACTGGGATCATTACCGCGAAAATATGTACTTCACCGAGATTGACGAGAAGCCCTACGCCATAAAGCCAATGAACTGCCCGGGAAGTATCCTAGTCTACAAGACACAGTTACGGAGCTACAGGGACTTACCGATGAGACTCGCTGAGTTAGGCTGTGTTCACCGCCACGAGAGAAGCGGGGTGCTTCATGGCCTGATGAGGGTACGATGCTTCACGCAGGACGACTCGCACACATACATTGAACCGTCGCAGATTAAGGACGAAGTTACGCAGATTATGGAGCTTGACCGATATTTCTACAACGATGTATTCGGCTTCAAGTACACTGTTGAGCTTTCGACCAGGCCGGAGGATTCAATGGGGACAGATGAACAGTGGAACGAGGCGGAGGCAGCGTTGCGTGATGCTCTTGAGTCAACAGGAACGCCTTACACCATAAATCCGGGCGACGGTGCATTCTACGGTCCGAAGATAGATTTCCACCTTGAGGACTGCATAGGGAGGACGTGGCAATGCGGGACGATACAGCTTGACTTCCAGATGCCGGGACGTTTCGGGGTAACATACATCGGCGAGGACGGTGCGGAACATACGCCGGTTCTAATCCATCGCGTTGTTTTCGGAAGCATTGAGCGTTTCATGGGGATACTGATTGAGCATTACGCTGGGGCATTCCCGTACTGGCTCGCGCCCGTTCAGGTTAAGATTGTGCCGATTTCTGACTCTCATGCAGATTACGCCGCTGAACTTCGCGCAATGTTCATGGATTGGGGAGTGCGCTCTGAGATTGACGGACGTAACGAGAAGCTGGGCCGGAAGATTCGTGACGCACAGTTGCAGAAAGTTCCGTACATGCTTGTTATCGGCGACAAAGAGAAGGAGGCTCGCGCTGTTGGTGTCCGTGAACGCTCAAAGGGTGATTTGGGCAGCATGAGCATTGAGGCATTCAGAGAGCTTCTTGGGAAAGAGTTTAACCCGATTCACTAGGAAGATTTGAAAGTAAACGCGCCCGTTATGTGTGTTTTGCATTTCGGGCGTTTTTGTTGTAATATTGCCCCAATCAAATTACATTACAAGAAAGGACAGGAGAGAATGCCAATATCAAGAAGTAGTACCCCCCCCAACCACAAAAGCCTGCGAAAGATGATGACAAGCCGATAATCCAATGGGTTCTGTCTGACCCGAGATACTCATTTGATGACATAATATTACAGCCCGACACTTTGAGGGAGCTTCGTGATGTCGTCTCATATGTCCGCAACAAAGACAAGCTTTTCAACGAGTGGGGACTTTCTGAACGCTTCAAGGACAGGGATTCTCTCGCGGTGAATCTCTACGGTGCATCAGGCACGGGCAAGACTATGGCGGCTCACGCAATCTCACGGGAACTCGGACTGAAGATGATTTGTGTTGACTATGCCGACATTGAGTCAAAATATGTAGGAGAGACCTCGAAGAACTTATCCTCACTTTTCAAGAAAGCTACAGAGTCAGGGGCAGTAATATTCTTTGACGAGGCTGACGCATTACTCAGCAAGCGCGTTACGAATATGTCATCAGCTACGGACGTTAGCGTTAATCAGACACGTTCGGTTCTTCTGACGCTCCTCAACGATTACAGGGGAGTGATAATCTTCGCAACGAACTTCATACAGAATTTCGATGTTGCCTTCATGAGGAGAATACGGCATCACATAGAGTTTCACCTTCCCGACAAAGAACTCCGTGAAAAGCTCTGGAGATTCTACATACCTTCAAAGATGCCTGCTGACCCAGATATGAATTTCTCGGAACTCTCAGAGAAATTTGACGGTATAAGCGCAAGTGATATTGCCAACGCTGTTTTCTCAACCGCAATAAGCGCGGCGAATGACAATGTGGACATCATCGGGCAGGAACGTTTCGAGAAGGCTATACAGAGTACTATCAATGTGAGAAATGCGAACTCAGGGAATGTCCGCAAGAATGTACGTGAGATTTCGCATGAGGAAGCTCGTCGGGAGCTTGGCGAGGAGCAATACAGGGAGGCGATGAAATGATAGGCTGGCTGGTGGGAGGACTGATAGCACTTCTTGTGGTTGCTGCGGTTTGGGAGACGTTTGCTCCGTTCGTGAAAAGTATCTTGGACAAATATGTGTACAGGTACTTCAGGTGCTTCGTGAAGTGGGTACGCGGCAAGTTTTTTGGCGAAGTTGAGCTTGACGGAGGCAGAAGATACGAGAAAGAAATTGATGAGTCTGAAGTTCCTGAGAAATATAGGTACGTCAAATATTCCTACACAGGAAGGGTTGACGTTACGGATGACGAAGAACTTCAATTGCAGTTATAGCCATAAGGAGGTCATAACATGATAGGTACGTTAATTACGCTTTTCTTGGTTACAGCAGCAGCTGGTGCAGTTTTCGGAGTGTGGCATTACTTCGCTGACTTCCTCAAGGACGCAATGAATTATGTTGCGGAAAAGGTGAAGGGGTTACTGCACGTTGTACTTGCTGGTTCTCAAGCATTGTTAAGGAAAGTATGGGGCGGAATTAAAGAGATAGTGAAGTCCTTTACCTATGACCGTGAGCGCGACAAGTGGAAAGTAACAACTACCGAGCGGGATATTCCGCCTGACAAGGTAGAGGAAGAAGTCCCCGACTATATACGCGCAAGAGTTGAACGCGAACAGAACCGTGAACATGACGTTACGGACGAAGTTGAACTGAAATTGAAGGAGTGTGCGTAAAATGATTGACCACAAGAAAGTCAACAAAGCAGAGCTTCCTGAAAATTCACAGGAAGAACAAGAAGTCATCAAAGCAGAAGTTCCAGACGAATCACTGGAATCAGCATTTATACGTTTCATCAGAAAGTTGTTCAGTTTTTTGAGACCCTCGTGCAAATTTGAGGAGTTTCTGGAGAAGACCGGCGAATATTTCGATGAACGCATCAGACAGACGGAGCAGCAGAAAGAGCTGAAATACGCCGGAGGGAAAATCACCTTCAACCTCAAAGGCAGTCAGGTCAAAATGAACGCAAAACTATTCTTCTTCAAGAGCGAGAACGAAAAATGGACAGTCCAGGAATCAAGCAACACTGTCGATAAATCCCGCTTCAATGACTGGGACGATGACGAGGATTTGAAGAAGCTGTTGCATGGTGAAACACTAGAATTTGACATCAACCCTCCCGATGAAAATTAGGCATTTAATCTGACAGACTATATGCGCTATAATGAAGCTCTCTCCTGAAAATTTGGAGGGAGCTTTTGCTGAAAGAAGGTAGAAGTTCAAAAATGTCATTACTATCCGCCCTCACCGCAATGCTTCACGACACCGAAGCCGTTTTCACTAACGCTGGGTACTCACTCTTCAAGATTGAAGCTCACGTAATATGTGCCGCAGTGTTAATAATACTTTTGTACCGTCAGCAAAATTCCTCTGACCAGACCGAAGCCCGAATAGTATGGAGCCGCTTGCTTTTCGTTCAAATCCTGTACTGTATCGCCGGAATAATACGAGTCCTTGTTGACATCGACATAATCCCAAAGAGTTACGCCTCAAGGTACGTTGCCGCAACGATAACGTTCGGGCTGCTGGGGGCGATGTGCTGGCTTGTCTTCATGTACACGGAAATCTATCAGAACTCCGAAATCATGAAGTCGAAGCAAAATAGATTCATTGCCGCGCTTCCTTTCATCTTCAACATTGTGATGCTGATTGTCGCAGGCTTCTTTCCGGGATTCTTCGCTGACTTTTCGGGAAGGACTTACACGAGAGGGCCGCTTTACCCAGTTCTGACGCTGATAAATTTTGCGTACCCCATAGCTGCCGTCTATCTTTCGTGGAGGCGAAGAAGGAGAATGACCCGCTACGAGCGCGAGACAGTTCCGGCAATGGCAATATACCCTGCGTTCTTCATGATATGCGGGCCGCTTCAGGATATTAACTGGCGAATACCTTTCCTCTGCTACATGATAGTGATCTCGGACATATTCGTTTACATATCGTATGCAGACAGCCTAGTCTCGATTGACCCGCTCACGAAAATTCCGAACAAGAACGCATTGATGCAGAGGCTCTCGGAACGCTTCAGGACTGGAAATCCTGAGACGCTTCATCTTTTTGCGGTTGACGTTGAGGGACTTGGCCACATAAACGGGAATTACGGAAGGACAGAGGGCGACAAGGTATTGATACTGATAGCCGGAGCGTTGAGGAAGTTCAGCACTCAAGAACACAAGAGCTACATATTCAGGTATTATGGGGACGAGTTCATACTTGTTGCTGATGTTGATGACGGTGAGGAACGTGAACTTTTCATCGAGCATATTCGCAATTACGTTAGCAATGCCTCAATGGCCGCGAAACTCCCCTATCATGTGAAAGTCGCAATAGGCTGGGCAAAGTATGAGGCTTACAGCAAGACGGAGACAATCTCAGGATTGATCGAGGAGGCTGACCGGGTTATGAATGAGGCGAAGGAGCAGAGAAGATTTCAAACTATCTGGCAGAATATGTAGATGCTATAATATATTCAACATTCCAATAATTCAAAGGAGGAAACTTCAACCATGAAGCTAAAACTCTCAGCAGCAATAATGCTCGTAGTAGCTCTGTTCGCAGGAGCAGCCTTTGCGGACGCGGCAAAGTTCCACATCGGTGTAATGACCGGAACAGTCTCGCAGTCAGAGGACGACCTCAGAGGCGCGGAACTAATGATCGCCAAGTACGGCGACGCAAAAGACGGCGGAATGATCGTCCACATCACCTACCCCGACAACTTCCCGTCAGAGCAGGAGACCACAATCAGCCAGATTCTCGGTCTCGCTGACGACCCTCTCATGAAGGTAATCGTCGTTAACCAGGCAGTCCCTGGAACAGCCGAAGCCTTCCGCAGAGTTCGTGAGAGAAGGAACGACATTCTTCTTCTTGCCGGTGAACCCCATGAAGACCCTGGTGTAATCACCGAAGCAGCCGACATTGCCACCCACACCGACCACATCGGGCGCGGCTACACGATTCCTCTCGGAGCGCAGAAGATGGGCGCAAAGACGTTCGTACACATTTCATTCCCCCGCCACATGAGCTATGAGACACTTGGTCTCCGCCGTGCAATAATGGAGGAAGCCTGCAAGGATCTCGGAATCAAGTTCGTATTCGAGACAGCCCCGGATCCGACGAGCGATGTAGGAATGGCCGGTGCACAGCAGTACATTCTTGAGAACATGCCCGCATGGATCGAGAAGTACGGCAAGGACGCGGCTTTCTTCTGCACAAACGACGGACACACTGAGCCATTGCTTCGTCAGGTTGCGGCACTCGGCGGTTACTTCGTTGAGGCTGACCTTCCCTCACCTCTCATGGGTTATCCCGGAGCATTAGGCATTGACCTCTCGAAGGAGCAGGGAGACTGGCCCGCAATTCTCCGCAAGGTTGAGGAAGCTGTCATCAAAGCAGGCGGCGGCGGAAGAATGGGAACATGGGCATACTCATGGGGCTACACTACGACAGCGGCACTCGTTGAGTACGGCAAGCGTTACGTCGAGGGTACGTTCACGAACAAGCTTGGCTCTGCACAGGCGCTCCGTGAAATGCAGGAAGCCTATGACGAGTTCTGCCCGGGCGCACATTGGGGCGGAAGCTACTTCACCGATGCTGTAACGGGCGTGAAGAACACGAAGTTCATCCTTCTGAGGCAGGATACCTACGTTCTCGGAAAGGGCTATCTCGGACTTGCAGAGGTTGAGATTCCCGAGAAGTACTTCAGCATTCGCATGACCCCTCCGGAGAAGTAGAGGGCGAAGAATCCATGTAACTTTCGCGGGGAGTGCGTTAAAATGTTAGCGCATTCCCTTTTTTTCTGACAATAAAGAGGTGATTTTATTGAGTACACCATTACTCAGGCTTGACCACATAGGCAAGGAATTTTATGGAAACCGCGTACTTTCCGACATAACCTTCGATATAAGCGCGGGGGAAATAATCGGACTAGTCGGTGAAAACGGAGCGGGGAAGTCAACCCTTCTCAACATACTTTTCGGAATGCCCGTAATCTCATCGACAGGCGGCCATGAAGGGACAATCCAAATTGACGGCAAGACCGTACACTTCACATCGCCAAATCAGGCACTAGCTCACGGAATCGGAATGGTACATCAGGAGTTCTCATTGATACCCGGTTTTACAGCAACGGAGAATATATTGTTAAACCGTGAAGTCCTCAACGACTCGTCAATGAGCTACATCTTCAGCGACAGGGTATCGACACTGAACCGGACGGCCATGAACGACCGTGCAAGAGCAGCGATAAACACATTGGGAGTTGACATAAGCCCCGACATGGTTGTGAGTGAAATGCCCGTAGGCTACAAGCAATTCATTGAGATTGCGAGGGAAATCGACAGGAAGAACACGCGGCTGTTATTCCTCGACGAACCTACGGCAGTATTGACGGAACAAGAAGCAGAGATTCTCATCATAGCCCTCCAGAAGCTCGCGAAGAAAGGAATCGCTATCGTTTTCATTTCTCACAGGCTAAGTGAAGTTAAACAGCTTTGCAGCAGAATACTTGTCTTGAGAGACGGACGACTTGTAACAGACCAGCCAGCAACAGAACTTACGACGAGGCAGATAGCGTCATTGATGGTTGGACGAGAGAGCGAGAGGCGCGAGGTTCCGCCGGAATTTCCTGAAGAACCCGTAGAAGTCTCAAACGCAACCGAAGTTCTTGAGTCTTCCCCCAAAAAGAAGAAGAAGAAAATCCGTCCAGCCCTTAAAGTCGAGCATCTATGGGTGGACATGCCCGGTGAAACTGTCCGTGATGTATCGTTCGAGGTCATGAAGGGAGAAATCTTCGGCATCGGCGGTCTCGCTGGACATGGAAAGCTCGGAATACCCAACGGAATTATGGGGCTTTATCCTTCGGGCGGAAAAGTCTTGCTCAAAGGCCGGAAACTTACCCTCAACAAGCCCCGCGCCGCATTGGGCCGTAAAATGGCATTCGTCAGCGAGGACAGAAGGGGAGTAGGGCTTCTTCTCGATGAGCCTCTTGACTGGAACATAACATTCACAGCAATGCAGACGCAGGGAAGATTCTTGCTCGGGATACCGTACATATTCCAGATGCGTAACGAACACGCGATGAAGAAGGAAGCCCGGAAATTCATCGACAGTCTCGGAATAAAATGCACCGGGCCGAATCAGCTTGCGGGCGAATTATCGGGCGGCAATCAGCAGAAAGTCTGCCTCGCAAAAGCATTCGTACTTCGTCCAGACGTTCTCCTAATCTGTGAGCCGACACGGGGAATCGACATAGGCGCCAAAACTCTCGTACTCGATACTCTTAAAGAGTACAACCGTGAGAACGGCACGACGATTATAATCACGAGTTCTGAGCTTGAGGAATTGCGCTCAGTCTGCAACAGGGTAGCGATTGTTGACGAGGGAAGAATCGCGGGTATACTTCCGGCATCGAGTCCTGCTGAGGAGTTCGGAATGCTGATGATGGGCGAGAAGCCGCGAACTGGGCTTTCAGCGACAGAGTAAGGAGGCGAAAAGATGATTAGTAGATTTATACAGAATGCAGGGTGGCCGAGAATAATAATCGCGCTTTTCCTGCTTGGGTTATTTATAGCTGCTCCGTTTGTCGGAGTGAGGGTAGACACATCGCTGTCGAACACCCTTGTCCGCTTCGGAATGAACGGCGTAATGGTTCTCGCAATGATACCGATGGTGCAGGCTGGGTGCGGTCTGAATTTCGGTCTTCCACTGGGAATAATTGCGGGGCTTCTCGGCGCGACACTCTCAATCGAATGGAACACTGAGATTCTTGCGTGGCTTTCGGGGCTTGGGACGCAGTACAAGATTTCGTGGCTCAATGAAATTTTCGTTACAACGTGGCGCGAACCTCTGGGCTTTGCTTCGGCAATAATAATCGCCATACCAATCGCGGCGATACTCGGCTGGTTCTACGGGAAGTTACTCAACCGCGTTAAGGGCGACGAGATGATGATTGCTACATACGTGGGCTTCTCATCAGTGTCATTCATGTGCATAGCTTGGCTCTTGCTGCCTTATAAGCACCCTACAATGGTATGGGGGTACGCAGGAAAGGGACTTAGGACGACGATAAGCGTTGAGGGTTATTGGCTTCACGTTCTTAGTGACTCACTCGCTCTCAACATTCAGACTGAGGACATTCACCTCTATATTCCGACGGGAATGCTGATATTCTTCGCGGTAATGGCGATACTTGTGTGGATATTCATGAGGACAAAAACAGGTACGGCCATGACTGCAGTCGGTTCAAACCCTGAATTTGCGCGTGCATCGGGTGTTAATGTTGACAGAATGCGAACGATCTCTGTAATGATGTCAACAGTTCTTGGAGCAGTCGGAATAATCGTCTACGAACAGAGCTTCGGATTCATTCAGCTGTACATGGGGCCGTTCTACATGGCATTGCCGGCGGTCGCGTCGATACTTCTCGGAGGTGCAAGTGTAAACAAGGCCGGAATACTCAACGTTATTGTGGGTACATTCTTATTTCAGGGGATTCTCACTATGACACCGAGCGTAATCAACAGCTATTTGCAGACTGACATGTCGGAGGTAATCAGGTTAATCGTGAGCAATGGAATGATACTCTATGCTCTAACAAGAAAGGTGCGTGCCGGAAGATGATTAGAAAACTCTTTGACATAATCGCAAATAACGCTGTTCCGGCAGTCTTCATAATAATCTCAGCGTTTGCAATCCCATTGTCGGGATATTCGGCAAGCTACCTCATTCAGGAAATGCTGACGAGGATCGGGCGTAATTCGTTCCTCATACTCTCATTGCTGATTCCCATCATGGCCGGAATGGGCTTGAATTTTGGAATGGTACTCGGAGCGATGGCGGGGCAGATTGGGTTACTCTTCATATGCGACTGGGGTATCGTAGGGATACCGGGAATGGTTCTTGCCTGCTTGATAGGTACACCGATAGCAATAGTGCTGGGAATATTCTGCGGCCACGTTCTTAACCGTGCGAAAGGCCGTGAAATGGTAACGAGCTACATTCTCGGCTTCTTTATCAACGGCGTTTACCAGATGGTAGTGTTGTACCTCATGGGCTGGATAATTCCTATCACGAATCCTGCATTGCTTCTTTCACGAGGTTACGGAGTGAGGAATGCTGTGAGTCTCTTGGGAATAAGGGGAGTACTCGACAATCTCATTCCGACAATAATAACCGGGACACAGGGAGCCGGGCAATTCTTCAACATTAACGGCGGAAAGTCATTCATACTCGTACAGCTGCCATTCCTTGAGGGTGCAATAAGGATTCCTCTTGCGACTCTGATAGTGATTGGGCTTTTCTGCATATTTATAATGTGGTTCAGGAAGACGAAGCTCGGACAGGACATGAGGGCAATAGGGCAGAGCCAGGCCGTTGCCGACAGCGCGGGAATCCCCGTCAACCGTACACGAATAATCGCAATCGTAATCTCGACTGTACTCGCCTGCTACGGACAGATAATATACCTTCAGAACATGGGGACTCTCAACACCTACAACAGCCATGATCAGGCCGGAATGTTCTCGATTGCGGCGCTCTTGATCGGCGGTGCGAGCGTATCACGTGCGACGATTGCAAACGTTTTCGCGGGGGTAATACTCTTCCACTTGATGTTCATCGTTGCGCCGGTTGCTGGAAAGAATCTCATAGGCGATGCACAGATAGGGGAGTATTTCCGTGTATTTGTGTCATACGGGATAATAGCGATTGCGCTTGTACTTCATGCGTGGAGAAGGAACCGTGAGCGTGAGGCGGCGAGGAGAAGTCTTCGCGGCAACAAAGGAGGCGAATAACGATGGAGATTCTCAATGAATACTGGGAGATTGCGCGGACGTTCCTTGACACATGGGGAGTGAGCTATGAGCTTGCTGGAGTGATTGTGCTTCTTGCGGTGTGGCTTTTGCTGTACATTCTTCGAGGTTTGAGGTTCTTCCGATTCCTTATGAGGTGGTACCAGCGAATCATAGTTGTTGCGGGTCTCATTGCGCTTGGATTCTGGCTGTTCTATGTTGGGAGGGAACATCAGATATTCCTCGACAACAAGGCCTTGAATGACTACAAGCCTTTGGAGCAGGTGAACGTGAGCATAAACGGCGGTGAACCTGAAGAACTCATGGCGAGAGACAGGGGAATGAAGAAATCTGTCGGGCCTGAATTTGAGCTTAAGGCTGAGATTCTTGACGAGAAGGGCGAGGTCGTGAACACAATAACGAGGACGGTCAAAATCGGTTGCAGCAAGGACATAATGATCAGCCTTCCTATGCTTGCCGGAGGAGCTGAGGATTTCGTGCTTCCCTCGCCGAGATGATGAGAACATGAGCATACTGACAGAAGCGGCGATACGCGAGAAGATGAAACTGGCTACCCTGATGGACGACCCATTCGCGATGGGATTCTTCAGGGACAATATTCCTTGCACCCAGAAAATGCTACGGGTAATCATGGACAGGGACGACCTTGTTGTGAGGGACGTTAAAGTCCAGTACGTAATGAGAGCTGCTGATGGTTCGCGTTATGTAAGACTGGATATATATGCGGTCGACTCTGATAACCGGCATTATGACATAGAGATTCAAGTTGGGCCGGAAGGAGCATTGCCTCAGAGAGCCAGATACAACAGCGCGATGATTGACGTGAATATCCTGAAGACTGGAGAGAATTACTCAGTCTTGAAGGAACGTGAGAGCATCGTAATCTTCATCACAGAGAAGGACGTGCTGGGCGAAGACGAACCAATATACGTAATTGACCGTGTAATCAAGAAATCAGGGAAACCGTTCAATGACGGGTCGCACATAGTGTATGTGAACGCATCTCATCAGGATTTAACTACAGCACTTGGGAGGCTTATGCACGATTTTCACTGTGTTAAGCCTGAGGA
>CALGGR010000322.1 GCA_937915755.1 uncultured Fretibacterium sp.
ACGCACCGTCCCTTCGGGGCTACGCTATGGTACCAAGTTTTATTTTCAAACTACAATTTGTTGTCGGAATTTATATTATTCCTGTTATTCAACGAGGAGAATTATATCACACTTAACTCAACTTAGCGCAATTCATCTCCAACTTACAGAAGTGGGAGCCTTCTTGCACGTTTTGATAAACCTTGCCGCGAGGGGATCTGAGAACTCATCATAGACTACGGGCCGGGATATAGGATTTATTATTCCATAACAGGGAAAACCATTATCCTGCTCCTATGTGCCGGAGATAAAAGTTCACAACAGAAAGACATAAATAAGGCTATTGAGTACTTGAATAAATACAAGGAGGGACACATATGATCACTGGTACTATACCTCATGAAGAAGCTGTCATACAACATTTTATGGAAGACCCCGAACTCGCTCAAATTATGCTTCAGGAGGCTATCAATGACGGCGACATCGACGAGGTTCGCAAGATACAAGAACGAATCAATGAAGCTAAGTCTCGACAATACTGGGGAGCTTTGCTTGGTTATGCCGAGAAAACTGCACAGGAAGGCAAGAACCTTGAGGCTATCATCGCACTAATGACGCGCGCACTCGGTATACTCAAAGCTGCCGTTCCAGCCAGCGCATGAACATGGGCAGGAATTTTCCCGGCTGTGATTCCGTTCATGGCCGGGATGTTTATTCGTTACCTCAGAACTCCCAGAATCTCATCAGCAAACTTCAGTTCATGCCCAAGCAGATACATTGCAGTGCGGAGTCTTTCAGGTGCAGTCTTTAATGCCTCCCTGTTCTTCTTCAGAAGCTCATAGTACAGGTTCTGCGAATCGTAAAGGCTAAGATGCCACTCGTATTCCTCCGTGAAAAGCTCAACAAGTGAGTTAAGATTTTCCACAGCCTCAAGATCAAGCCTGCCCATGCACATCTCTGTCAACGCCTCGTTCATGCAGTCCGAGAACGCGAATCGTATCCTCTCCTCGTCCGGCTTACCCCCCCAGAATCCCGCAAGCTCAAAATCGCGCCTTATACCAGCAACATCAGGGTATGTGTTCTCAAGCTTCTTCACAATTTCAGACGTCAGCGTAAACTCAGCCGCAACAGTCAGAATCACAGGAGGCTTTGATCCCAGAAATTTCAGATACTCAAGAAGCTGGTCATAATGCTTGACCTTGCTCTTCAGCGCGTCTTCAAGACTGTGAATATCCTGTTCAAGCAACGTCGTTATTACACGGTGGCGGGAATTTGACGGTATATTGTTGATTGTGTACTGGTCATACCCAAACTTCTCAAACAGCAATTTCTCCCTGTCACCGCTCTCGTACATGGCCGACAATTCCATGACCTCATCGGGCGTTAGCTCACGGTTAATATCAGTCTCACATATTCCGCACGAGATTAAAGCCTGCCCGCCTTCTTCGCCTTGATTTATGTTGACCGCGAAAAGGTAATCACCTTCAAGCCCCGTTATCCTTGAGCGAACGTGAACTTTCCCAGCCGAGAATGATGAACTCTCACCCTCAATCTTGACGTTCATAGCGTTTCCTGACATGTCCCAGCAGCCTTCGGAAAATTCGCGTGTGAAATCGTCGAACAATGACGTTATGCCGTAATATGCCGCCATCTGCTTGCGGTCAGCGCGTCCCTGTTTCGCACGAAGCTCGTAGATTTTCGCGCCGTCCTGAAGT
>CALGGR010000323.1 GCA_937915755.1 uncultured Fretibacterium sp.
TAAGTAATTGTAATTGGTTCATAGTCTCCTCCATATAAAAAGTCTCCGTCTTTGAAAGTACACTTTACCCCCGACGGGCAGGATAAAGGCTAGTGAAAAATTTTTCGTTGTTCTGAACAAAGAAACCGAATATGCGTCAGTGTCAACATTGTGTGCTGTATGGACATCACCGCCCGAAGAATGAACTTTGTGAGCAGCTGTCGGAAACCCGACACCCTTTAACAGGGAAGTAGCTTGCTGCTGTGTTGCTGTTTGGTTTGTTTTAGTTCCGTTATGTTTGAAATAATACCATAAAATTTTATTGTGTCAATAATAACCGCGCTAAATGGTTTTATCATCAGAACCGAACAGGACTTCAAAAAGATAAAACTAAACGGTATGATTTTTAACAGGAGGTAATAAAAAATGGAAATGACATTAGGTGAACGCATAAGAAAAGCAAGAAAGGGGATGATGACACAAGCGGAACTAGCTAATCTTATCGGAGTGCATGAAATAACAGTACGGCGTTGGGAACTAGGGGAACGATTACCAGATACCGAAGCATTAAAAAAACTCTCACAAGTATTAGGAGTATCAACAAGTGAGCTTATGGGTGAAGATATGGATACCCCCGGCGATCCCGCGCCGAAAGTGCCCGGTCAAACGAAAGACCTAATCTACGAATGGGAAGGGCACCGCCTAGCCCTGCCGAACACGCCTGAGACGCGAGAAATGTTTGAACGGATAGTGATGCAGACGATGCACAACCCCGCGATGATATAAGGAGGGCGGAGCAATGAAGGTAGTATCAGTAATCAACTACAAGGGCGGAGTCGGAAAGACGACACTGACGGCCAATCTCGGAGCATACGCGGCCTCAAGAGGACATAAAGTGCTGATGATAGACCTAGACCCGCAGACGCACTTAACATTCAGCTTCATCAATCCCGAGTACTGGCAATCCCAATACGCAGCCGCGAGGACACTGAAGAATTATTTTGCCTCAATCCTGAACGGCACGGAAGACCTCCCATTATCAGCCCTGACAATCCCGTTGAAGTTCGGTAATTATCTGGGAATGGAAGGAATGAAACTAGACATAATCAGTTCACATCTCGAGCTGATAGACATAGATATAGATTTAGCGGCCCTGATAAACGCGACGAACAAAGAGAGGTATGCGAGCACGAGATTGAAGGCGGTGAATTATCTCAGGCGTTCATTGTATTCATTGCGGGAAGAATATGATTTAGTGCTGATAGACTGCCCGCCGAGTTTCAATATATCAGTACAGAACGCAGTAACTGCGAGTGATTATTACCTAATCCCTGCGAAACTGGAATACTTGTCAATGCTTGGGATAAGCCAGTTGACGAGGAAAATCAAGGAGTACCAGGGCGAATACGCAGACCATATGAAGACGCTCGGAATCGGCGGGAAGACTTACAGCCGAGTAACGTTAGCATTGCTTGGAGTAGTGCCGATGATGGTGAATATCCAGAAAGAAACCCCGATAGGCTCGCAGGAGAGATACCGCGTAATGCTGAAGGAGGAGGGGTACAGTATCTATCAGTACGTTAGGAATAACAGCACATTATTTGGAGTAGAGCCAGACGGGGGACTGCCTGTAGTTCTGACGCGCCCGAAGATAAATTTTACAGCGAAGCGGATAGTGAAGGAGTTGCAGGAACTAGGGAGAGAAATAATACAGAGCCTAGGCCTTGAGTAAAAAGAGTGATGGAAGCCGGAGCAAAACGTCCCGGCAAAATATTATCTGAAATTGCCCGCCTTCTTTAACTTTTTGTCCTGATAGTGAACGCCGAGCATTTCCTTGACGGCATTGAGCACCTCACCTTTACCTGCATTTTTGCCCATGAACCAGAGCCGCCGCAAAGCGGTAGCCGGGAATGGAGCGAGTAGACTTCCGCCCTCAATGAGGTTAAAAACGGCCTTGTCGTTATTGTCGTTCTTATCATCCCATAAGCCTTTAGCCCCCATCATCAATTTAGCGAATGGTGCAATAAAAGCGGACTGCCCGTTCAAGTACCCTTTTCGAGCGTCCCAAAGAGTTAAAGCCTCCTTGCCAACGAGCGGGATAGAATTAATCTCCTGCTCAAGGAAGGCGGCCGCAATCCATTTAGCCCATTCTTCTGGATCATCAGGTTCGTCAGGAAGTCCCGAAGAAATAGCCTTGATAGACATAGCGGCGAGAGTGAGGCCGAGCATAGTAGCGAGAGCTTTAGGGATTTCACCGCGTTGAATGGCCTTAGTGAGGTCATAAAGAGTAATGCCGAAAGTTTGAGCCATGTCATTAGTGAACATCATCAATAATTTAGCATATCCGTGCTGCTGCCAAATTAGCGGTTTGTCTTCAATGTGAGTAACCGGCTGAGTTAATAACACCGCCCTTTGAGCTTCTTTGATGGCCTGTTCACTGGATAAGCCGTGCTTGATATTAGCGTCATAAACGGCCTTGAAGGAGATAGCCGCCGTAGCCCTATCACTCCAGCCGATGGGAGCCATGCCCCATTTAAGAATTTGCTGATACAGCCCGTTATCAGTTTCCTGAAGTGCTCTGATAAAAGGGTCGCCTTTTCTGTTCTTTAATTGTGGGTCAAGAGAGTAGCACTCATCAAGGAATTGTTTAGGGTTCTGCAAGAACTGTCCTATAGAGTTAATCATATTAACCGGGCCAGCATAAGGAAGGACGCGGAAGAAGGAATTAGTCTGTTTTAACACCGTGCCCAAATTGCCGCAGAGATAAGCAATGCTCATATTTTTGGCCATATATTGGGACACGTCGCGGAGGACATCATAAGCATTCTGGATGTCATCATTTGCGATGATATTAAAATACTGCCTTATATTCTCCCAAGCGTATTTGCCGTAGACCTGCTTGACTAGCTGTCTGATAGTGGAGGGGCTGTTTTCATCTCTGCCTAAAAGGATGCGGCGTAAATCTCTGACATACTGCCCGAAGGCTGCGGCGTGTTCCTGAGCTTCAACCTGAGAGTGCCAAATAGACATTAAGCCGAGCTGAATACCATTCTGATGTTGTTTAGCGAAATTTCTTCTTTTCTTACTGAAGCCGCGTTCAACCGTCCCCATACCCGAACCTGATTGCGAGGATAACAGATTTTCCGCGCTGTCTGGGTCAATCATATTTCTATTGGAGGAGGAATATTCAAGCCTTCGCATGGGAGTGTAATTTTCCTCGTGCTCCATGCCCTGATTATATATGTCGATAAGAGCGTTATTGATACGGTCAAAGTTCTGTTCATACTCTTGAATGACGGCATCAGCAAGGGCGCGTTCATTATCAGTTAGAGCCTGGATACATTTAGCCGCCCATGCCTCAGCTTGTTCGCCTGCATTTCTGAAGTTGCCGTAAAGAATAGCCTCCCTGCTTTTTGGGTTTTTCAAGCCAGCATAGACGGACAATAATTCGTCGACAGTCCACGCCCTGTTGCCTTCATGTGGAACATCAACATTGCGTGTCTGAGCGAGCATTTCGGGAGTAATGCCTAAATCTGCCATAGTTTTTTCCATAGCGAGCAAGCGAGAGAATTTGTGTCTTAACTCGTTATCATAAGCCTGATTAGCGTCATCAACGAAGAGTTTGCGCCAAACGTGTCCGCTGTCATTATCGAGGAAGTCAAAGAAGCGTTGAGCACTGAGAGTTTTAGCAGTAGTCCAGTCAATAATTTTCTGCCCGAAGCCTTTAATGCCTTTATACTGTTTTGATAAATCCTTCTGGCTGCGGACAGCTCCCGAGTTATCAGGCTGAGGTAAAGTGCTCATAATCTGGCGGATTTGTTCACGAGCGGCTTTAATGCGTTCATCTTGAAGAAGTTTCTTTTCGGCTAATTCTCTTCTGCCCGTGTCGTAAAGTTCTTTGATCTGAGAATGAAGTTGTTGAATATCCAGATAGCTTAACTTACCGAGCTTATTGAGGTCATACATATCAAGTATGTGTTTAATCTCCTGCTGTCTGCTCCAGATGACAGAGGAAGAATGAGCCATACGTTTAATGGATTTCCTGAGTTTGCGTGCCTTTTCAGTAATGCGTCTACGTTCTCTCTGTCTTTGCTGAAGGAGTTTGAAATTTTCCTTAAGTCTTGCGAGTTTTCTTTTTTCTCTCTCGATAGCTTTTTGTTTTTCGATGTGTTTCTGATATTCTCTGCCTTCCTTGATGCCGTAATCTTCACCGGTATTCTTACCTTTGATATATGCCTGTTCGGTAGTTTGCTCCCAGAGTTGAGAGTTATCAGCGATATTGTTTTCAGTCTGTTGAATTTCCTGCTGTAAGCGTTGAATTTCCTGCTGAGAGGCATCAAAGAGAGAATTAATTTCGTCAAAAGATTTCTGTTCAGCGAGCTGTTCAGGTGTAGCAAGAAGTCTGTCAAAAATCTCCTGCATTTCTGGGTTAAGTTTGAACCCGAAAGCCTGTACGATGTCATGATAAATATCGACGAGCCAAGCCTTAATGCGGTCAAACGTGCCCTGTAATTCTTTAGCCGGAGCGATACCGTTATGAAGATACTGTTCAAGAGATTGGCTGAAAAACTCATGAGCTGTTTTGCGAGCCGCGCCGATGTCATTATAGAAGTCGTTTTTGTCAACGCCCGCAAGTCTGAAGATAGTATCAACGTCATCAAGGAGAATATCGCTGGCATTATCGGCCAAAGCCGCGTCAGTGAGTACTCTGAAAATATGATGACCTAATTCATGGAAGCCTGAACTTTCATCAGCGGTAGCAAAGAACTGAACGATAGATTGAGTATCAGCGGAGGAAGTCCCCTTAGGCCAAGCAGTATTAGCCTTGATAATTTCCTGTACATTGTCCGGGATATGCTGTTCAGGAATATCATCAAGTACGGCGTTATTGTCTTGACGTTCTGGTGAGTAAGCGTCTTCATCTTGTAGGAATTCATATTCCGGAGAAAACTGTTTCTGTTCTTTAGGTTGTATGGTCTCCTGTTGTGTAGCTTCTTGTGTCTGTGTTTGCTGTGTTTGTGATACGTCCTGCCCTTGTTGTTTCTGCGCTTCAATTTCCTGCTGTTTTTCCCGTCTATCGTCATATAAACGTTTTGCCTCTTCCAAATTGAGTTTTGCGATTTCTCTTATTTTGGGGTTTGGATGAGATTGAGCGTCTTTTTGTAGCATTTCAATATTAGTTTTATACTCCACTTCTGCAACAGCCCGTAAATGCTCCTTAGTAGCTGGAACTAAAGCGGTTCTGCGTTCTCCCCCATGAAACAAACTTTTACCGTTCGAGATAATAATAAAGTTTCTCGGATGAGAAGCATGCCAAACAGGCTTCCACCCTTCAGGGATGGACTGAAGTATCGGCATTCCATTTCCGTGAGTGCCTAATTTGACAACCCCAAAGAGAGTATCTTGATTATTCCCCGTCTGAGCTTGTGATTGCTCCTGCCCCTGCTCCGAAGAAGGCTGAACCTGTTGTTGCTGCTGTGTAGTCTCTTGTGTCTGCCCCTGTAGAGTAACTTGTTCATTATCGAACTGGATAGTGAAGTCATCAGGATTGATATTAGTATCATTCTCCCACTGTATAAGTCCGCGAGGTATTCCGTGTTTATCGATGAAATTATCTTTAATCTGCTGAATGGAAAGAGTAGCTCTGTCCCCCGCTCTGAGGGTAATAACGCCTGCTTCCTGAAGGTTATTGAGCATATTATCGAAGACGGTGCGAGGCCAGTTAAGAGCCTGCCTGACCTCGAATATACGAGACATACCGTAACTGTTTTTATTCTGCATAACAGCATTCTTGAAGTCCTGTAGAGTAGCAGTATTCTGAGTATTCCCCTGTGTATTCTGCAGTAGAGTATCTTGCTGCGGTGTAGTTTCTTGTGCTTCCTGCTGTATAGCTTGAGAGTTATTGAGTGCGAACTCAAGAGCTTCGGGGCTGCTGAGAGTGAAAGCGTCCGTGAACTCCCCGCCTTCAATATTTTTGAGTTCGATAATGCCCGCATCATTGAGCTGTTGAAGAATATCACGAAGCTGCTGTTCCGGTATCCCCTCCTGCGTAATGAAAGCCGCAGTAATGCTATCCACGTCAAAAGTATGATAATCGCCTTTCTGATAGTACTTGTCTAAAATCTTCTGGGCGACCCGCTGAGTGAGAGAAAGAGCCGAAAGATTATCATCATTATTCTGAATGGAGAAAGGAATATCGAACTGAGTATCATTAACGTCAATATCTTTATCCCAGATTACCAATCCTCTTCTAAGGCCGTGTTCGTCAATGAAACAGTCTTTGATTTCATCATCTGTCATAGTTGGAGTTCCGCCCGATCTAAGGTCTATAACTTCAGCATCACGGAGAGCGACGAGCATATTATCAAAGACATCACGAGGCCAATTAAGAGAGCGTCTGATGTCTGGTATTCTGACAGAATGCCTTTTGTTGCCTTTTTTATCAAAGCTATTCTTGTCGAAAGCGTCTTTGAAGTCTTTAAGAGTAGCGACCTGCTGTTCATCTTGAACCCCCTGTTGAGGCTTAAAGTAACTAGTGTCTTGCTGAGAGGCTAATAGAGCGATTTGCCCTTCAAGGTCATCAATAGCGGCCTGAGTAATCTGTTTAAGAGTATCCGTATCAGCATTTTGCAGGATATTGCGTTTTTCCTTAAGTTTTTTGTAGAGCTTGAGAGCCTTTTTGCGCTGGGGAGTATCCGGCCAAGTGTAAGGGTTGTCGAATTTGGCGTTATTGAGTTCCGGGTCAAAGGTAAAAGTTTCCTGTTCATCAGCAGTCTGGTTGTATTGTTCCATCTGATTATTGACCGTGCTGTTAGTTTCGGATAAACTTTGATTGCTGTTTGACCGGCGAGCGTCAAAGACAGACAGATCCTGACCTTGAGAATGTCTGAGTGAGAAAGCCGGATTGTAGTCAGGAGCAATAACGTGGGAGCCGCTCCGCGTGTAGAGCAGCACTTTATTTTTGAGGTATCTGTTATTAACGATCCCCGCATCACTAGCCCGATAAATGCCGTTTGTATCCTGAACAAGTTTCACGACAGATTTAACACTATGATTAGCGTCTCCATAAGTGGCGAGCATAAGAGAATTGTCATCAGCTTTGTATATTTCCGAATAGTTATTGAGCACGTCCAGCAGTAAGGACACCGCGTCAAACCCTTTAGAGTTAATTTCCTTCCCGTGTTTATTCTCGATATACTGAACAACGCCCGCATTAGCCTGAATATTACCTGCTGGGAATCCGTTAATGCCATCTGGAATAGTGCCGAGTATAGGCGACCCGTCCGGAGTGAGTAATAACTCATTAGGTTTAGCGTCATGTATAGGCGTACCTGATTCGGTAGTGAGTTCATCAGGGCTGAAAGGTAGCTGCAGACCGTTGAAAACGCCGTCTCTGTTAGCAGTAGTAGCTTGGTTGTAAGTTTCATAAGTGGAGTTAGTCAAGTCCTGAACCGTGTAGAAGTTTCTATGTTTACCGTTGCTGATGAGCCACATATCCGTGTCTTGAGTATCAGCGAGAGTAGTATTTTTGCGTTCTTCATCGGTGAAATTCTCTCTGGCTTGAACGTTTCTAGCCTCAACTTCTCCGCCGAGGTAATAGTAAGTACTACGTAAATGGACACGTCCGTCATAGAGATGGTCAATATCCTCTTTAATCTCCCGCCAAAATTCTTGTTTATATTGAGGTAGAGTAGCCGCAAGTTTTTCAGCCGCTCTTCTTCTTCTCTTAAGATATAGTTTAGCGACTTCTTGAATATCTTTAGGAGCATGTGCAACCCGTTCCATTAT
>CALGGR010000324.1 GCA_937915755.1 uncultured Fretibacterium sp.
TGTTGATATAGTCATGACGTTTATTTACCAGTTTCATATACGCCCGCTGTACTTTTAGCCTTTGTTTGTCTAAGTTTGAACGTTTACACTTTTTACTCGCAGCTTCCTCCTTTCGTTGTTTTAATTTATGTATCTTGCGTGCAAATTTCCGCTGTTCACGCTTTAGCCTCTTGACTAATTTCCTTGCCCGTCCGGACTTATTAATATTCGGATAATTCCTGCCGTCCGAAATCACAGCGAAGCTCTTTACACCTATGTCAATCCCTATGCTTTCGGATTGTGTTGCTCTTACGGGATTTACTGTGCTTACCTCGAACAGGAATGATGCAAAATATCTTCCAGCCCGTTTTGTTATTGTTACGCTTACTGCATTTGCTTTTCGCGGTGCATAGCCATATTCTTTGAACCGTACCCAGCCTAATGTCGGAATCTTTCCGCGATTACGCTCTATTCTTAAATCTCCGGCATTATTTTGCGGAAGAGACATACTTACTGGCTTGCCGTTACGCCGCTTGTAGTTTGGAAATCCTGTTCTGCCCTTCAAAAAATTCTTATAGGCAGTATCTGCATTCATGATTGATTTCTTCAAAGCTTTTGAAGACACTTCCCATATCCATGACTTATCAGGATTGGCCTTCCTGTATTCGTTATTAAGCCATTTCGAGAAATCATAGCCAGACATATAACTTTGAGTGTTGCTGCGATAATTATCGCGGTTTGTACCTATGAACAGGTTGTAGACATACCTACACACCCATAGTCCGCTCAATTATTTGCATCTGTTCGCTTGTGGGCTTCAATTCAACTTTATATGCTTGGTGTCTAAATGTGCTGTTCATAACTTAATTTTACACTATTTTATACTTAATCGACATCTAGCTCTATCTCCTTTCACAAGAATTATAAATTGATTTCACACCTCGTTCACATTCAGGGACTATTCTATCAGCGTTGAAAGAAAGGAGGCACAACAAAATGAAATCGAAGAAAATCGCAGCAGCATTGATGATAGTAACAGCAGGCAGCGCAATATCAGCAGCAAGTTCGGCAAATGCAGCGGAGAAAGTAGAGGCAGCTTTCAGGCATCGCAGGGACATGCCGCCTCCGCACGAATGGAGAGAGCCACCTCATCACGGAGGTCCTGGAAGAGATGCACCGCCGCCGCCGCACGGAGGACCAGGAGGAAGACCGCCTCATGAATGGAGAGAGCCGCCTCATCGTGGAGGACCGGGAAGAGATGCGCCGCCCCCGCCGCATGGAGGACCGGGAGGACACATGCCTCCTCCGCCACAGGGAGGACCGGGAGGGCCAAGAGGAAATATGCAGCCGCCAGACAGAGGAGTACCGCCCCGCCGTTAGGGGAATTACGAAAGGAGAGATTTAACGATGAAGAAAGCATTAACAGCAGGATTAGTTCTAGCAGGAGTACTCGCAGTATCAGGGTCAGCATTAGCAGCACCAAAGAAGCCAGTATCACCGCAAGAAATGCAGAAAGTCGCTAAGGTTCAGCCGAAGGATCAGAAGCCGCCAATGCCGCCTGAAGGTTTTGACGGAAAACGCCCTCCATTGACGAGCAGGGACAAGAGACCCCCAATGCCGCCAGATGGAAGACAGATGAGCCGCGACAAGAGACCGCCTATGCCGCCTCGTTCGGGAGACAGAAGGCCGCCGGAGTTCGACAACAGACCGCCCCAGCAGGGTGTACAGCCAAAACGGTAATAACAATAAGGAGGATATAAATCATGAAGAAAGTAATAGCAGCAGTAGCAGTAGTATGTGTAATGTTCGCAGCAGGTTCAGCACTTGCACAGCCGAAGGATCGCAGGAATCAGCCCCAGAACGTTCAGCAGATGAACCGTCCGCAGCGGAATGCCCCTGACTTCTAGGAACGAGGTCCACGCTTTCAGAATGTGTCAGACGATTTCAGAGGACCACGCGGTGATTTCAGGCCGGGATTTGACGGAAGGCATTGCGGATTTGAGGGAAGAGGACACAGAGGTCCGACATTCACGCCGGACATGCCGAAGGAGATCCGTGAGAAGGCAACTGAACTCGCAAAGCTCAGGATTGACCTCGAGGAAGCAATGACATCGAATCCCCTGAACAAAGAGAAAGCTCTTGAGGTTCACGCGAAGATGCAGAAGGTTGAGCAGGAGATTGATGCGTGGAGGTTCGCAAAGAGGCTCGAACGCATTGAGGAAATACAGAAGCAGCGCGAACTCAACAGAACAGTTCCGCCCGCAAGGACTGAGACAGCGACGGACTAGACACAGTTTCAAAAGGGACAACACCAAACAGCGTTGCCCCTCTTTTTTTTTTAAGCCCGAACTTCGACTCCGTGTAATTTCTTCCCTGTACCAAACTCGTAACAGCTCCTGAAATTCCCCTCCACCATATCGCGGACATCTTCTGCCGTGTAGAATGCTGTGTGAGGACTCAGTATCACATTCGGAAATGAGCGCAGCAATGCAAGCTTCGGGTTCACCATGACTTCACCCATCAAGTCATAGTAGTAAAGGCCGTTCTCAAACTCCACGACATCAAGCGCAGCCCCTCCGAGCCTTCCTGACTCAATCCCCCAGATCAGAGCCTCAGAGTCAATCAGCTTTCCTCGTGCAGTATTGATGATGTACGCACCGAGCTTCATCTTCTCGATTGATTCGCGGCAGATTATGTGATAGTTGTCATCGTTGGCATTCATGTGGAGGGTGATTATGTCAGACTCGCGGAACAGCGTATCACGGTCAACATACTCTGCGAATTTCTTGGCGGTCTCATTCTCGTGAACGTCATAGGCGAGAATCTTACAGCCGAATCCCGAAAGGTGCTGAATAACCGTCGTACCGATTCTCCCCGTCCCCATTACTCCGACTGTACACATCGAGAAATCACGGCCCAGTTTGTTCTTGAGCGAGTAATCCTGAAGCTCTGCCCTCTTCAGAATGTGCGCTAATCTCCTCACGCTCGCAAGCATCAGCATGATTGCATAGTCAGCAACTCCCGTAGGCGGATACGTAACCGTGTCAACCTTAAGTCCCAATTCCCTCGCTGCCTCAAGGTCAACATGATCATATCCAACTGAGCGAAGAAGAATGTACTTCACCCCGACATTGTGGAACGCCTCGAGGACTTTCCGGGACATGTCGCAGGGTGTGCAGCTCATTCCGTCGCAGCCTGATGCGAGGGAGATGTTCTTGTCATCAGGGTATTTCGTAGTGTATGTGAAGTCGATGCCGTACTTCTTCTCCATCTCGCGGCAAAAGTGAAGCTCGTCATACTCCCTGAGAGCATAAAAGCATATCTTCATGGCCGCTTACTTCCAGTAGTCCAGCTTCTCAGGGTCAAGCCCTATTGATGAAGCATGAAACTCGGGATTTTTACCTTCGCGCCTCTGCTTCTCGTAGTCAGACAGTGCCTTGAATACCAGCTTTCCTCCCGCCATTATGCAGGGAATGTTGATGAGCGCCATTACACCCATCAATATATCAGCAATGGCCCAAGCGTCAGCCATCGGCATTATCGCTCCCACAAGAATAACCAGAACGCATATTACCCTGAAGCATGACATGAAGAGATTTCCGGGCATTTTCTTTCCGTTTATGTAGGCCAGGGCGTTGTCAACGTAGAAGAGATTCCCCAAGAGTGTCGTGAACGCAAAGAGTACCATCGTTACCGAAACGAAGTAAGGCCCAAAATCTCCCAAGACCATGAACATTGACTGCTGTACGTACTGAGCTCCTGCGACTTCTTTCGCCATTGGCGCACCGGACATCAAGCACATGAAAGCCGTTGCTGTGCATATGAGTATCGTGTCAATGTAGACTGAGAGCATCTGAATGAGGCCCTGCTTAATGGGATGGGTAGTGTGAGCGGCTGCAGCAGCATTAGGGGCAGAACCTACTCCGGCTTCGTTGGAGTACAATCCTCGCTTTATTCCGTAGACGAGGCATGAACCTGCAATTCCGCTGCCTATTGCCTTGAAGTTGAAAGCATCGGCGAATATCATGCTCAGTACGGAGGGCAGCATGTCGATTTTCATGATCACGATTATTATTGCCGCCGCTACGTAGACGACTCCCATTATTGGAACAAGAAGCCCCGTAACGCTGACAATCCTCTTTGAGCCTCCGAAAAGGCACCATCCTGCGATCAATGCTGTAACAAAACCAATGGAAAGCGGGGTTACAGACGCATCATAGAACGGGTAGACCGAGAATGTTGACTGAAGGTTGTACGAAGCAAGAGCGTTGAAGCCGAAAGCATACGTTGCGATGAGCGAGATGCAGAATATCACCGCGAGTACCCTGCTGTGGATTATCCCCTCAATGTAATACGCAGGGCCGCCGTAACTTCCGCCCTTCTCCTTGTCCCTCTGCTTGAAGATCTGGGCCAGCGTGCTTTCCGCGAGTGCGCTTGCTCCTCCGAGAATCGCGAGCACCCACATCCAGAACACTGCCCCGGGACCTCCGAGACATATTGCTGTCGATACTCCGATGATATTTCCTGTTCCAACACGAGAGGCTGTCGAGACCATGAGTGCGCCGAACGATGAGACTGAGTCCTTGTCGCCGGGACGTTCGGACATTATCCTGATTGATTCAAAGCATAGCCTTACCTGCGCGAATTTCGACCTTAACGAGAAGTAGAGTCCTCCAAGTGTCAGGACGACAATTAGAACGGGGTAATACAAAAAGCTGTCAACTGCGTCGAGAATTGCTGATAGTTCCTGCATAACAGTGAATCCTCCTTTGAATGTAAATAGGGTAATTTGTGATATTATACACGGATTATAGCTATAAACTATACAGGGGGTATCTAAAATGTCATCGGTTGCAGTAGCAGGTTCACTCAATATTGATTTAGTTATACGCGCTCCACATTGCCCGCAAAAAGGCGAGACTGTTGTAGGCAGTACTTTCGGAATGGCTGGCGGAGGAAAAGGCTCTAACCAGGCATTAGCGGCGGCTAGGCTTAGTGCGAAATCTCACATAATAGGCTGCATTGGCAGTGATGATTTCGGAAGAAAGCTAAAGAATGTACTCACTGAAAACGGAGTAGACTGTTCACAACTTCACACAATGAAGAACGCTCCGACTGGTACGGCAGTGATAACAGTAACAGATGACGGCAACAATTCTGTAATAATCTCGCAGGGAGCAAATTCACTTCTTGATGACGACGCAATGATGAAAGCGGCTGACGTATTTGAGTCATCGGATGCAGCGTTGTTCCAGATGGAAAGTCCCGCGAAAACTGTAGCGGCTGGTTTGAAGTTGTCGAGGCGTCATGGCTGCAAAACATTCTTGTCAGCAGAACCTCCTTTCTCTCTTCCCGCAGAGGCTTGGGAGAACATCGACTACCTCATTCTTAATGAACGGGCACTAAGTTTCTACGCTGGCCGAAAGCAACACAAGTCAGTCGAAGAAATGGCAAATGAGATTCTCATGAGGGGCGTTAAGTGCCTCGCAGTAACTCAGAGCGCAAAGGGAGGAATGATCTTCGTGAAAGGCGGGGATCATTTTTCATTTGATGCTTTCAACATTCGTGCAGTTGACAATACGGGGGCAAGAGATGCTTTCTGCGCGGGCTTCTGTGTCGGACTCTGTGAAGGTATGCCGCTGAAAAGGGCCGCAAAATTCGCGTCTGCCTGCGGAGCTTTGGCGTGTACGAAAATCGGGGCGCACCCTTCAATGCCTTGGCGTCATCAGGTCAGTGCATTGCTCGGTGAAGCTGCCGATGATGAATATGAGCTTTAATCCTTTTAAGGGGGTAATATTTATATCATGGAAGGCTACAACTATCTGTTGAGTCTCTGCGTAATCCTAATGTCAACAAAGATATTCAGCATTCTCTCTCGTCGTGCACAACTGCCTCAGGTTGTCGGTGCATTGATGGCGGGATTGTTCTTCGGGCCTGCTGTACTTGGAGCATTGACACAGCATTTCTTCGGGGTTCAATTCTGCCTTATGCCCTCGCCGTTGCTCTCAAGAATGGCTGAACTCGGCGTCATCGTAATCATGTTCACCGCCGGAATGGAGACGAACATCGAGGAACTTAAGGCGTCGGGGCTTGTGGGCTTCGTTGTGGCAATGCTGGGAGTTGTCGTGCCTCTCGGAATGGGTGCGGGAATGATGTACATCTTCAAGCCTGATATTTCGTTCCCTGCGGCAATCTTCATAGGCGCGGTCTTAACGGCAACCTCTGTTTCAATAACCGTTGAAGCACTGAAGGAACTCGGGAAGATGTCAACGAAAGTCGGGAACACGATACTGGCGGCGGCATTGATAGACGATATTCTGGGATTGATATGCCTCACGATAGTTACTGGAATAGCTGGAGGGGACACAAATATCGGACTCGTCCTCGTGAAGATCGTGGGCTTCTTTGTTTTCATAGCGGTAGTGGGTTTCCTGTACAACCGTTCAATGAAGTGGTCAGATCGTGTTCAAGCTGAGAGAAATCTTAGGCGTTACCCGGTTATGGGATTCGCGTTCTGCCTTTTCGTAGCGTGGGCTGCTGAGGTTGTCTTCGGGATTGCTGACATAATAGGAGCATTCGCGGCCGGAATGATTATCGCGATGTCGCCTAAGGGTCAGTATATCGCAAGCAAGTTCGACTCAATAGCATTCCTGCTTCTTACGCCTGTATTCTTCGCTAACATAGGGCTTGAAGTTACACTTCCGGAACTTTCGAGCGAGGTTGTAGTCTTTACGATCGCAATCGTAATCGTGAGTATAGTCTCGAAACTTTTCGGCTGCGGATTTGGAGCGAAGGTCTGCGGTTTCAGCATGAGGCAGAGCTACCAGATAGGACTCGGAATGGTATGCAGGGGAGAGGTTGCTCTTATCGTTGCGGGGAAAGGTGTGGCAATGAATCTCGTCGATGAGAGCGAGTTAGGGCCGATTATCATCATGATAATAGTCTGCACTATAATCACGCCTATATTCCTGAAGGGTGCGTTCAAAGGAACTGAAGACGAAG
>CALGGR010000325.1 GCA_937915755.1 uncultured Fretibacterium sp.
TTCCTGTCAAAATCCCCGAAGGGCTGAGTGTGAACCCGTCCGGAAGACTCCCGCTCGAGACCGTCCATGTTATCGGTGCTGTGCCGGAAGCCACGAGCTGAACTCTATACGAAGTCCCGACTGACGCAACGTTGAGCGTCTTCGTGAGGATTTCGGGTTTTATGTCCGGTGGAATTGGCGGTATTGGGTCAGGCACGGGTACAGGGGAGAGAATTGTGATGCCTTTGTCATACTTTTCGAAGTTGACGAGCTTCGGGCAGCCGCCTATGTAGAGCTCGGGAATGTTGTTGCCAGTGCAGTCAAGGTCAGTCAGTTCACCGCAGTTGTCGATGTTCAGCCATACGAGATTGTTCTTGGAGCAGTCGATGCTGAGGAGCTGTGTGTTCGCGCTGAGGTTAAGCTTAGTCAGTTGGTTCCCGTTGCAATACAGCTCGGTGAGTTCAACGTTTGCGGAAACGTCAAGCTCTGTGAAGTTATTGTTCCGGCATGACAGAATCTTGAGCTTCGGGTTGCTGCTGACGTTAAGGCTTTCGAGGCCCATCTCGCGGCAGTAAAGTTCCTCAAGCTCCGGGTTGTGTGAGACATCGACTGTTCTGATGTTCGTGTGATGGCAGTAGAGTATCTTCAGCTTCGGATTCTTCGAGACATCAAGAACGTTCAACGGGTTATTTTGGACCCAGAGTTCCTCAAGTTCGGGATTGTGAGTAAGGTCAATCGCCGAAAGGTTGTTGCCGTCGCATCCCAGTATCTCTAGTCTCGGCAGCATTGAAACATCAAGCGTGTTCAGCCCGTTTGATGTGCACCAAAGCTCTGTGAGCTTCGTGAACGGACTCAGGTCTATCGTCCCGGAAGAAATGAAGTGAGCATCACTGAAGCCCAATCCCTCAAGCTCAGTGCATCCTGAGAAATTCAGCGAGGAGAAATTGTTGAAGCTTGCCCATAAGTATTTGAGGTTCTTGCGGTTGCTGACATCGAGGGTCTGAAGCCTGTTGTTCCTGCAATTCAGGTTCTCAAGGGCATAACAGCCGTCAATCTTGAGGCTCGTTAGCTTGTTGTACCTGCAGGTCAGCACTCTGAGATTCTCGCGTCCCGACACATTAAGCTCGCCAATCAGCTGGTTGTACTGAACGCTCAAGTATTCAAGCTCCATGCAGCCGTTGATGTTTACGGCGATCAGCTGGTTGTTCCTTGCTTCGAGGTACTTGATATGCGGATTTCTGCTCACGTCCAACGCTCTGAGGTTGTTGTATCCGCACTCAAGATGCTCAAGGTTCGGGCTGTTGCTGACGTTCAGCGAGGATATGCCGTTGTTCCAGCAATGAACCTCAATCAAATTCTCCAAGCCGCTCAAATCGAGGTCAGCGATGTTGCACCCGCTAACGTTGATGTGTTCGAGTTTCGGGTTATTCGACAGATCGAGGGCGGTGATGGGATTTCCCCAAGCCCATAGCCCATTCAGTTCCGGATTTGCCGTAACGTCAAGAGCTGTAAGGGCATTCGCAGAGCAGTTGATGCCTTCGAGGTACGGCATGTTCGACAGGTCGATGGCTGTTATCTTGTTTGAGTCAAAATCGAGCCATCTAAGCTGTGAGTTGTTGCTGAGGTCAATGGCAGTAACCTTGTTGCCGGAAGTCTGGCGCAGTCTCTCAACTTCTTCATCGCTTTCAGCCTCGTAGTAGTTCCCGAACGCTAGATTGTTCAGGTTGGGGCATGACGAGACATCGAGGGCTGTGATTGAGTTGTTGCCGCACGACAGGTTCTCAAGCTGTGTGTTGTTCTTCACGTTGAGGGAGCTGAGATTGTTGTGGGCGCAATCGAGTACCCGCAATGAGGGGTTATGACTCAGGTCAAGGGCATCAAGCTGGTTGGCCGAGCAGTACAGTTCCTGAAGGTTGGGCTTATTGCTGACATCGAGGGCAGAAATCTGGTTGTCTGAGCAGTTAATATGTTCAAACAGTGGATTCTGGCTCAAGTCAAGAATACTAATCTTATTGCCCCAACATGAGATGCTTCTCAGTTCAGGCAGCATACTGACATCGAGAGCCTGGATTTCATTTCCTCCGCAGTCAAACCCCATAAGTTTGGGGTTATTGCTGAAGTCGAGCTGTGAGATTCTGTTCCTGCCGCATCCAAACCACTCAAGTTCCGGGTTATTGCTCAGGTCGATGTTAGCGATTGTGTTTCCTTCGCGATCAGGGTCTGGGCCGTCATAGTCCAAGTAGTTGGAGAAGTTGATGTCTCTAAGCGCGGGATTCTTCGAGACATCAAGGGCTGTGAGAAGGTTATAGCTGCAGCTCACACTCTCAAGTGCAGGGCATACAGAAAGGTCAATCGCCGTGACGTAGTTGTAGTTGAACCTGAGCTCCCTGAGATTCGGATGCCCGCTTAGGTCTAGGGCTTTGATCTGGTTGTACTGGCACTCGAGAACCTCAAGTTTCGGGTTATGGCTGATGTCGAGGACTTCGAGATTATTCCCGTCGCAGTTGATCCTGAAGAGTTCGGGATTCTTGCTTACGTCAAGAACACTGATTCCAGTTCCCCAGCATGAGAGATTCTGGAGTGCTGGATTGTTCGCGAGATTTAGAGTGCCGATAGGGTTCCCTCCGCAGTCAATAGCCCACAAAGCCGAATTTTTGCTGACGTCGAGAGCGGTAACCTGATTGTCGTAGAAGCCAAGGACTTCAAGCGCAGTGTGTTTGCTTAAGTCGATGGTGGTGAGGTTATTCTCACTGGCCTGAAGCTCCCTGAGTTTGAGATTCTCGCTGATGTCGATGGCCTTGAGCCCCAAGCCGTTGCAGTTCAGCACCTCAAGCGCAGGATTATCCCGGACATCAACGACAGGCATCGGGTTCCACGACACATCAAGCACTTGAAGTTCGTCATTCTCGTGAAGGTCGAGAGCCGTGATCTGGTTGCCCATAACATAGAGATGCGTGAGTTTTGGATTGTTCGCAATGTTGAGGCTGGTTATCCTGTTCTGGCCGTCCCTCTTGAAATCAACGCCGGTAACGTTTTGGATGCTGAGAAATCCGAGGTCATCATTCTTGCTGACATCAATCTCAGAAAGTGCGTTATCCTGAAGGTCGAGGAAGGTGAGGTTGCCGTTTTTGCTCACGTCGATGGCGGTGAGGAGATTCCCGCAGAGGTAAGCTCTCTCAAGGTTCTCGTTCTTGCTGAGGTCGATCGTCGTCAGCGAGGGCTGAACGTAAGGCTCCCACACATTGTTTTCGCCGCACTCAAGGTTTATCAGCGCAGGATTCTTCGTAACGTCAAGCGCGCTGATCGGGTTGTTGTCCAGGTCGAGGGTCTCAAGGACAAGGCAAGCCGAAACGTCAATCGCGGAGATGTAATTGTTCTCTGCTCTCAGCTCGCGGAGGTCTGTATTTTTGCTGACATCGAGAGCCTGAAGCTGATTGCTATCGCAGTCGAGCGTTTCGAGTTCCGTGCAGTGGGAAACATCGAGGGTTTGGAACTGATTCCACCCGCAGCCAAGCTCACGGAGACTTTCCTGTGCGCTGAGGTCAAGTGCTGTGAGTTGATTGTCCCAACAGTATAAATCACGAAGCTCGGAGAGATTGCTGACGTCGAGAGCCGTGAAATTATTTCCACCGCAGTCGATGTACTCAAGCAGCGGATTGTGTGAGAGATCTAGAGCGTCCATGTCGTTAGCCGTGCAGTTGAAGCTCGTCAGAAGCGGTGCGTTGCTGAGGTCGATGGTACGGATTCTGTTGCCCTCAAGTTCGCGGTAATCACCTTCGCCGTCCTCGTAGAAGTTGGCGAAGTATAGCTCAGTCAGCTTTGTGTTCGCAGTGATGTTGAGTGCAGTCAGTCGGTTGTTCTCACATCTCAGCTCTCGGAGGTCAATGTTTTTGCTGACATCGAGCGCGTTAAGCAGATTGTGGTCGCATTGGAATATTTCGAGTCCAGTGCAATGCGAAACGTCAAGGGTCTGAAGCTGATTGCTGCCGCACCAGAAATCACGCAGGCTTGCATTTGCGCTGAGGTCAAGAGCAACAAGCTGGTTGTAACTGCACGAAAGGCTGGCGAGATTAGGATTGCCTGACAGATCAAGAGTTGATAGACCATTATCGTCGCAGTTGAGCGTTTCGAGTGCGGGGTTGTGCGTTACATCAAGGGTTCCGAACTGGTTCCCCCAGCAGTACAACTCACGAAGCCCGGAAAGATGACTGACATTGAGAGCTGTCAGATTGTTCCCGCCGCAGTCAATGTATTCGAGAAGCGGATTGTGGGAGAGGTCGAGGGTATCCATTTCGTTGACCGAGCAGTTGAAGCCGGTAAGGAGCGGCGCGTTGCTCAGGTCAATCGTCCGTATCCTGTTGCCCTCACGCTCACGGAAATCCGGCCCGCCGTCATCATCGTAGAAGTTGGCGAAATACAGTTCCGTCAGCTTTGGGTTGGCCGAAATATCGAGGGCGGTAAGGAGGTTATTGTTGCACTGAAGCAAGGTGAGTTCCGGGTTGTGGGACACGTCTATGGCAGTAAGCCGATTCCCCCTGCAGTCCAGAGTTTCGAGTGCCGGATTATGACTCACATCAATGGTGCTGATTTGAGTATAGTCGCACCCAAAACTGCGGAGACCTTCCAGATTGCTCACGTCAATGTCCGTAATCGGATTGCAGCCGCAGTAAAAGTATACGAGCTTGGGATTGCCGGATATATCGATGGCTGAAATCTGATTCATTCCGCAGTCGAAATTCCACAGCTCCGGATTTGCGCTTACATTGATTTCCGTAAGCTGATTATTTCCGCAGCCCAGCATTTCAAGTTTGGCATTCTTGCTCAAATCGAGAACACTGATCTGATTTCCCCAACAGTTGAAAGTCGTCAGGGCTGGGTTTGAGCTGATGTCAATAGCAGTCAGCAGGTTACGTTCGCACTCGAAATGAGAAAGCAATGGATTGTGGCTTACGTCAAGATTGCTCATCTCGTTTGCACCACACCGCAGGGATTCGAGAAGCGGCGCGTTGCTCAAGTCGATTGTGCGAATCCTGTTGTCATCATGCTCACGCGGATCAGAGTCATCATAGCTTTCGTTGCTGAACGCCAGTTCCCTCAGCTTTGTGTTCGCCGAAATGTTGAGCGAGGTCAGGCGATTGTTCTTGCACTCCAGTATCGTTATTTCCGGGTTGTGCGAGAGGTCAATCTCCGTAACCAGATTGTCGTTGAACCAGAGCTGATAGAGCTTTGGATTCTGCGTCAGGTTCAGGGACGTGATCTGATTGTTCTCGCAGGCCAGCCCTATGAACTCAGGATTTCCGCTCAGGTCAATCTCTGTCAGTTCGTTGCCGGAACACGTGAGGTATTGGAGTGCCGTGAAGTACTCAATGCCCTTCACGCTCTTTACCCCAAGCCCTACAGGTTCAATCACTGTGATATTCGCAATCTCATCATCAGTGATTATCCTGTCCCCGTCTTGGTCGAAAACAGAGCTGATGTAGTTCCTGAATGCCTCATCGGGGAATGTCGAGCTGTTTATCCCCACGTCAGCAAAACCGGGCGGGGCTATGAGAGCCATGCCGATCACCGCAAAAACGAGTAGTGAAGAAAAACGCTTCAAGGATGATTCCTCCTTAGTAATAAATTTTTGACGAAGAATACGAAGTTAAATAACTATACCACAAATTTTAGCCATTGGCATACTCACCGCGCTTAAAGGCGGGCGATTGCAGGCGATGAATTGCGCTGTCAGAAATCAGGCAACAAGAAACGTGATGCGGCAAATAAGATAACGCATGAGCTTTTTGAACATGAAATAGTGTACATGCAGGATGAAAATTTGACGGGCTGGCATAAGGGACTGTTTGGCGGGACAGTACAGCACTCAGTGTTAGGACTGGTGAAGATGAACAGTGAGCGAGCAATAGTTCTGCCGAAGAGTATGCCAACGATGAAATATTGCCCTGAATGCGGAAATCTCAAGAAAGACATAAAACCCTCAAATGGAATAGCTATGTTACAATAACAACAAAATCCGATAAAGGAGAAACAAATCATGCTCAGAAAAGTTTTCGCGTGTATGTTGCTATTTTTGATGTCAGTGGCAGCTTCAGCGGCCGACCTTTCTCTTAACGAAGTGAACAGATTCCTCAACACTTCTGCAAAGATAGGGGAAGGAACAAAGGCTAATCAAGTCGCAGTGATCCCATTCAATCACATTGACGGCCCGAAAGAGGAAGATTTGTTCTACGCGTTCGTCCCGTTCAAGTACGTTGCAAGAAATTACGTGAAGTATCAGATCACGTTCATAGCTTGCACATGCCGTCCAGCCGACCTCAATGTATGGTCAACCGCTTACGTTGAACTCACTCTCCCATCAAGCGGCAAAATCGAGGACTCAGAGGTGAAATTCCTGAGCTATGATTCGGACTCGACCGGTCATTACTTGGGTGGCTTCTGGGGAGACAGCAACCCTTCGCCAATCGCGCCGACAGCAACGTTTGAAAAGTTCAAAGCTGAAATGCTCCCGTACTACATCGGCAAGAAATATTCAGAGCTTGCAGGTTACAGCCAAATCAGCGACTTCAAGGACTTCAACGTTGACGCATGGACAGGCGCAACAGTCTCGTCGAATAACACTCTGAGGGCAGTTCAGGCTCTATTCGTCTACCACGCGACAGACCCGTTCTTTGACGGAGACCCAAAGGCTTTGGAGCTTCGCAAAGTTTTCGAGGGCAAGAGGGAGACAGCCGCCGCAAAAGCCAGCGTTGCTAGTGCCGCGAAAGAGACGACAGAACTTCCCGCGCCTGTTGACACGACGAAGAAATACAAGGCTAATAAAGACGACACTGAAGACACGGTCTGCACACCCGGAAATTTCGGCCCTACATGCTCGGCAATCAACAACGAGAACCTCCGCCAGTATCTCGGACGCAGCGATGTGGTGTACATCGACATTCGAGATTACGAGGACTACGCAAAGAAGCACCTTAGGAATTTCGAGTGCATTCCCTACCTTGCGCTGATCTTCAACGCGAACGCACACAAAGATTCGTCGCTGCCTCAGCTTTACGGCGGGACGACTGATGACCCTGTGCCTGTGTACAAGGAGTCCGATGAGATTCTTGCGGCCCTCTTCCCGAAGAACAAGGTGATATTCCTGATGTGTCAGGGCGGCGGAAGGGTAAATAACCTGATGAAGATTCTCAGCGCTCGCGGCTGGGACATGAGCAAGGTGTACAACATCGGCGGAATGGGGAATTACACAAGCCCTGCATACAGAGATGTAACGATGGACGCGCCGGAAGTTACGCTGAAAAGCACGTACAGCTTCTCGGGTCTCACGAGAATAGCGCAATAAAACCGCAAATGGCCGGCAGCTTAAAGAGGCATGTTGCCGGCTAACTCTAAGTATTTGTACGTGGAGCTGCTTTCATTACAGGTCAGCTTCATAAATTCCATGACATCATCGGGAGTATCCATGTCATTCAAAGTATCCACGAACTCATATGTTAAGCCCGATGCTTTCAGAATTTCTATCGTTGAATTGAGGACGCTGGAGTTACCCCACGAGGTAATGTTGAAAACGTCAGGGATAAATCTACTCATTCCGATGAGCCAATATCCTCCGTCCTTAGAAGGGCCGATTACTGCGTCAGAAGCATTCAGGGCGTTGAAAACGCGAGTAATATTTTCAGCCCTCATTGAAGGAATATCAGAACCAATAATGACAGCCCGCCTGTACCCCAAACTCATAATATCTTTCGCGGCATTTTTCATTCTTTCGCCGAGATTAACGCCACTCTGTTTCATTAAGTGAAATGACGAAGGTATGAATTTCAGATAATCTTTTACATCTCCGCTGCCTGTCCAGTACAAAAACACGTCAATCCGTCTCAGCTTCAAAACTTCTGAGAATATGTCATGCCACATTGCAAGATGAAGTTCCTCGCGCTGTTCCTCGTTCAATAATGGCGATAAGCGAGTCTTTGTCTCTCTGCCTATTGGAAGCCTCGAAAATATTATCAGAGCGTTTTCATTTCCTGCCATCATAAATAAACCTCAAAAACTCAGTTTTCACTCCCAGAATATAAAGAGCCTTGATGAGATTCATCTTCAGCCACGTCCTTAATCGTCCGTTTTTCATGTATCTTCTTGCTGACGTTCCTATTAACGTATCAAGAGCGCGTATAAGCCCGCGACTGTGAAAGCCCTTCAGCCTCCGTGAAATTTCCCAGTCCTCCATGAGAGCGACATCTGCAAATCCTCCGAGTTCAAAGAAAACTTCACGTTTCAGGAACAAGCCCTGGTCCCCGAAAATCAAGCAGAATTTTCTCGCCCTCGTATGCGATGTTCGAGCTATGAAATTCATGAAGCCATCATCAGCATCATAAAATTGAAGCCTGAAGAAGCCTCCCAACGCGCCCTCATTAACCGCCGCTTCAATATCATGCAAGCTCGACGGCGATATTAGAGAGTCAGCGTGAAGAAACCACAATACATTTCCCGTAGATACTGCTGCCCCTTCATTCATCTGAACAGCACGCCCAGAATGCGCGTTTATCACGGTGATGTTGTCAAACGCACTCAGTTTTTCGAGCGTTCCGTCCGTGCTTCCTCCATCAGAAATTATAATCTCCTTGTCTCCTTCAAGTTTTTGCAGAGAATCAATCAGCCCTTCAATTCTTTCTGCCTCGTTAAGAACTGGAACGATTATTGAGATTTTCATGCAAACTTTACGCCGTAGTTCCTCCGCAGCTTGAGCCGCTCCCTGCCGTACATGCGTAACAGTGATTGCCGAATTTGATTCTTCTGCTATGAATCTCCTGAAGCTCGCTGATATTTTGAGGGCCGTTAATCGTCAGTCCTAAAGGCTGGTTAAAATCGCAGTCGTATAGCTTTCCGTCCCAGCCGACTGACATCTGAAACCTGCACATCATTCCCTCAAGCGTTGAAGGATTGAAAGCATCACAGAGGCGTTTCATGTACCTGTCAAAATTCCCCGTGCGCCTCAAAAATTCCCCGAAACGCCCTATTGGGTTATTCGTTATCGTGAAAAGGTGAGTGAACTCAATTCCGTAATCTTCCCTCAAACGATGCCTGTATTCCTTTTCGAGTTCGCTCTGAGTTGGAGGAAGAAAAGCTCCGCCGGGATTGTAGACCAAATCAAGCGTCAGATCCTCGTCTCGCCCGTAACCTAGAGTGTTTAGCTTCTTCAACATTGATATTACAGCCTTGAATGTCCCCTTGCCTCTTTGGCGGTCGCAGTCATTCTCTGAGTAATACGGCAACGATGCGACAATCTCAACTTTTCTATCCGCAAGAAATTCCGGAATGTCCTCGTAACCTTTCTCAGTGAGGATTACGAGATTACTTCTGACTATGACATGAACTCCGAGTTTCACGGCCTCATCGACAAGCCATCGGAAATTAGGATTCATCTCAGGAGAACCGCCCGTAATATCAAGCGTCTCAAAATTCGGAAGCACCCTCAAAACATGCCTCATCGTCTCGCGCGTCATGACCTCCGTGCGTTGAGGGCCTGCCTCGATATGACAGTGCTTGCAGGAAAGATTACACAGACTCCCCACGTTGACCTGAAGGACTCTCAGCTTCTCAGCCGTCATTGTCAGCGCGGGGTCATCTATCATATCCTCAAACGGCTTTATCGTGTTCACAGTGATAATCCCTTCGCAGTGTTCTTCATTTGAACGCCGTGAACTAATGACGCTCCTCCCCGCAAGGCGCACGCAACATGCACGGCTTCCGTCATCTGTTCCTCGTTAGCTCCGTTTTCAAGGCAGCTCTGTGTGTATGCGTCGATGCAGTACGGGCACTGTACGGCGTGGGCAACAGCTAGGGCGATTAGTGCCTTTTCGCGTTTCGTCAATGCTCCGGCCTCAAAGACAGCCCCGTAATACGCCATGAATTTTTCCCACAGTTCAGGCGCAAATTCCCCCATCGTTGCGAATTTCCCCAAGTCCTCAGGATTGTAGTAGCTATCCATAATTTATACCTCCTTTAGTTTTCTTGCCGTGATAAATCTGTTGATTAGGTTCGATTTTTTTGCTGACGGTTCACCGTTCCCAAAAATCAAATCGAGAATGTGAACGCTCTCATGCTTCCCGTCAATGCTCATTGCGGAACGACACGAGGCACAATAAGATATTATCATGTGGCACGGGGATTCATCAGCCCTTTTCCTCATACATTCATGGCCGAAACGTGAATCCCCTGTCGTCAAAATCTGATTTCCACCGCAACATTTTTGCTTTTGCCCCAAAAAATTTTTAGCGTTCACTCCGAGATACTTCAAGATTCCGCGAGTGCTTAAAACGATCTCAGGCGTACTCGTGCATGAGTCCTGTATTCCGGCTTCAAGACCTGAGAATTTATCCCGCAATGATTCAGGCAGTCCGAATTTCAGCATTACAGGCCATAGTGATAAAACGTCGCGCCCGGCATTATATTTCCTCAGAATGTTATAGCAGTTCTGACAGGCCGTTATGACAGTCTCAGCGTTAATAGCGTCAAGTTCGCGTTTCACATTCTCGATTCTGCGCTGAAATGTCATCTCCTCACTCATGAGCTTCAACGGTTTCGCGCAACACGCCGTAATTATCCCGCACTCTCCGAAATTTTCCCTGAGGTAGTCCCTCACCGCGAAGACGTAATCAGGATTATAGCCCGACAAGCTACAGCCGGGAAAGAATACGGTCTTTGCCTTTCCCGTTGAACGTCTCAAAATTCCTGAGGCCGCTAAAAACTGATCCGCTTTTATTGCCGAACGAAAGAGAAATCTTCTAGCGTTCATTTTCTCTCAGCATGAAAGTTAATACCCAGCCGATAACCGCTGTTGCAATCATGGCCGTGTTGATTGCGGAGAATGATATTCTGTTCATCATCAATCCCTCACGTATTATTGAAGCCGGAATGATTTTGAGACCCTCATAGCCAAGCATCAGCCACAATCCCAAACAAGAAATTACGAGGCTCAACGTTGATGCCGTGAAAGTCCCGCAAATCCTCCTCAGCGGTTTTATGACCGACTGAAGCATGAATAGAATCGCGGTCAGCCCGAAGAATACCCAGCCGAGATTAACTCGCATTTCGAGCCATGTATTCCGAAAAAGGCAGACGCTCATCAACATGCTCCACATCAACGAGTTGTAGAGGCAGGCCGTCATTACTTGACCAGTCTCACGATCACGTTCACCCTCGTACCGTCCGGCGGAAGAACTTTTGAGTTTCCGTGAAAGCTGACCTCCCTATTGTTGAGGGCACCTGTGGGCCATGCCGCGTTAGTGCTTATTCCTGCGGCGCATGAGTCTAGGCAGATGAAACAGCCGGGGTGTGAACGTTTCGCAAATTCGAGGTTCCCCGTGTATCTGAGGTCTAACGGTCTGACTTCTCCGTTCGCAACTTCACTCACTACAGCATTATCAAGAGGGATTTCGCCGTTTGACCCTTCCCACGTTAAGAACACTGTGAGCTTGCTTCCCTCTGTTGATTTCCCTTCCGCGCTGGATCTGGCCTTCATGTCTTCGGGCTTGATGTTGTTTCCGGGTACTGCCCCGATTTCCGCAAGTGCGTTGTAATAATCAATCTCACTCACGAGCGCGCGCATAATTGATTTCTCGCCGTTTCCTCCCTTGTAGTACGAGAGGGCGTGTTTTGTTGGGCTGACGAAGTATTTTCCGTTGACCTCTGCGGGGATTATAACTTCTCCCTTCTCTTTGTTGACCGTCAGCGAAAGTTCCTCAGAAAACGCCGATGAAACGAACGCGAACATTACAGCGATGACCAATAGAAACTTCTTCATTGATAATTACCTCCTTATAAATTTTTTACGCAGAATAATTCCTGCCGTAGTTACGATTAAAGCGAGCACTAAAGCGAGGAACAAATACAATTTTCTTCTCTCAGAATCCCCGATCCCGGCGGCACTAAGCGTGAACATCGCCGCTCCCGGAGCCATGAAAAGAAAAGTGTAAAGCGTATAGGGCAGCAGCTTTATATCGGTGAGACCGTAAGCAAAATTCTGAAGGTTGTACGGGAACAGCGGCACTAATCGTGTAACCATGAGAAGAATAACCCCGCTGTGCTGAACGTCGTCAAAAAGAAACTTCTTGAGCACTTTGCTTTTCTCAAGCATCGGACGCATTGAATCTTTCAGGAAATAACGTCCCGCTAGAAACGCAAGGACAGCCCCCACAGTTGCCGCCGCGAGACAAAGAAGTGTTCCCGTCAAAGGCTCGAACAATATTCCAGCCGCCAAAGCGAAGAACGCTCCCGGCATTGCAAGAACAACACAGCCGATAACGGTTGAAACAGTATACGCTGCCATCGCAAAAATCGGGTGTTCGTCAGCAAGTCCCCTCAGTTTGGGAACGGCCTCAATGAATTTTTCTGACAGCCCGAAATAATGAGCGAGTATCATCATCGTTACGATCAGAATTACGAATACAGCAGGTTTCACCGAACGCTTCAACTCTTATGCTTCTCCCTGTACATCTGGCGCATCAGTACGATTAACGCCGACAGCGCGAAAAGTATCAGCAATCCCATCATGAGCATTTGCGCTCCGCCCGTGAGCATTCCGCCGACGTATGAATACACGATTGTTGCCGGAAGCTGCCCTATTCCTGTTGCGATGAAGAAAGGACAGAATTTCATCGACGTTAAGCCCGCCGCATAGCTCACCAAGTCGAACGATATGAACGGAAGCAATCGCGCAATCAACACGCTGTGTGTCCCGTAACGCTCGAAAAATCTGTCGATTGACTGCAATCCTGCCCTGCTCGTGAGACGTTCAGCGACTTCCCTTCCGAGTACACGCGCTATGTAGAAACATATTGCTGCCCCCGCCATTGCGCTTGACCATGACAGCAGCGCGCCCTTCCACCAGCCAAAGAGATTCGCGTTCGCAAGCGTTATGATGAATGCCGGAAGCGGTGCAGCTATGGACTGGAATATCATCAGGAAGAACGATACAGCCGCCGCATATCCCCCGTAGTCCGCAACGAAATCTCGCATCGTCCTGAAATCACCCGACGCAAAGGCCGAAAGCGTCATGTCGATGAAATTTTCGTACGGAGGAATGACGAAGTAAGCCGCAAAAGCTAGGATTAGTGCTGATATGATTACGATTTTTCCCGACTTCATGATAAAAATTTATGCCCCGTCTCGTTAAAGGCAGGGCATGTGATGTGATTAGTCGAGGTCAAGTTTGACTTTGAACTCAAACGTTTTCGGGCTGAACCAGTCAACGACTTTTCCGTCAATCTCCGCGTAAGGATACATGAAGTACGTCAGCGGGGTCTTTGCGGTTGCATCGCTGAGAACGGTCTCGCGTGTGTCTCGGTTGAGCGCGATCCTCAGAAGGTTGTCTCCGCCCCAGAAGAAATCCGCCCACTTCTTCGCGTCGTCAACGTTCTCGATGCCCTCATTCAGCATCTTCTTGCGAACGTCAGCAGGGTCAGCCATTACCCAGCCTGTTCCAGGAAGGTAGAACTCCGTCCAGCAATGATAGTTGCCGGTGATTTCGCCCGATTTCGCGGGGTCAACTCTGAGGCCGTAAACGTCCCTTGTCGGAATCCCTGAAGCCCTCGCAAGCGCGACGAATACCGAGCTTATATCCGCGCATTTTCCTCCGCCGTTCTTCTCGGAGATTGTGCGAATCGGGAGGCCAAGTCCGCAGCCCTCTTTAACGCCCTCGTCGCGGAATGTGTTTTCCAGAACCCAGCGGTAAACACCCTTCGCCTTTGAGAGAACTGTGGGCATGTTGACGAACTCCATGCTCGCGTCGGCGCAGAAACCTTCATTGATTGGAAGTGAAGGTGTCGACTCAAGGTACTTCAGGACTTCCGGCGGGAACGCGTCAGTTGTCTCCCTGAGTCTGGCTTTCTTGGCGTAGTGCGAGTCAAGCCTGAACGTCATCGTTAGCTTCGGGGTCTTTCTGGGTCTTCTCCACGTTGCATGAAGGTAAACCGCGCCGCTTTTCGGATCGCTTTCAACGCCGATTTTCGCTCCGTTCGACCTGATGTCCACATTCGTTATTGTCTGGTTGGCATCTGAGAGAGGATAGGGAAGCCAAAGCTCGGCCTTGCTTGCCTTTCCCGCGTCTTTCAGCTCAACGTCGAATGTTACCTTACCTTTGTACTCAGCGAATGAGACGGCGGAAAACGATAATACCGCCGCAACAACGAGGAGTACGCCCAAAAATTTACGCATGAAAATCACTCCTTGTATAAATTTATCTAAGGGTAAAAATGCCCTTATGATTGCGATTTGATTAAGACTGCCGGGAAGTTAAACGGTGAGAATTTACGCACAACCAAATTAACGAGGCAGTCTGCAACACGTGCATTCTATTTTCAGCTCAGGTTAATTTCGTCAGCATAAAAATTTTCTCCTATTGCAAATTATTTTGAGCATTCTAAATTACACGTGCCATTAAAAGCAATTGGTGCTTTCGTTATTCATGACGTAATGGAAATGTGTATGTAAAAGAATTGCCCTTCGTTGGTATACTTTATCCACCAAAAAAATTTTTCAGGAGGCTTAATTTTCATGAAGAGGATATTGTTCGCGCTTATAGTGTCGGCTTTAGTGCTGACTCCATGCTTTGCCGATGAAGTTCCGCTGACTGTAACGGATTCGCTCGCGGTTTTCCGTGCGTACATCGGCAACAGCGAAAGTGTAATGCTCGACCTTCGTCCTGAACCGGCGTATCAGGGCTGGAAACTCGACGGGGCATCGAGGGGCGGCCATGTCGCGGGGGCTATGGACTTTCCGATTTCGTGGCTCGATCTGATGGACGAGGCGAAACTCGATGAGGTTCTCTCACAGAAGGGCGTAGCGTCAGGAAAAACCGTTGTCCTCTACGGCGCGGAGAAACTTGACGGCAAGGCTCAGAAACTTCTCGCGGGTTTGGGCCGTAAAGGTGTGAAACGTATTGTGCTTTTCAACGCTCCTGCATCATCATGGACAGCTGACGAGACGATACCGATGTACAGCTACCCGAAGTACCATCTCTACGTCTACCCCGAATGGCTGAAGTCGTTAATGGACGGCGGCAAACCTGACAATTACGACGGAAGAACCTTCAAGGTTTTCGAGGCAAGCTGGGGCGAGGAGAAAACTTCATACGTCAACGGACACATACCCGCCTCGATTCACATCAACACAGACGACTTCGAGGAGGGCCCGATATGGAACAGGCTCTCAGATGAACGCTTGAAGGCGGCAATGGAAGCGCACGGGATTACGAAGGACACGCTCGTCGTACTCTACAGCACAACGGCTAACATGGCGGCGGCGAGAATAGCATGGATTCTCATGTACTGCGGTGTTGAGGACGTGAGGCTTCTTGACGGAGGATTCAACGCATGGAAGAGTGCGGGGCTTCCTGTTTCAACCGAGAGCACTCCCAAAGAACCCGTAAAGGATTTCGGCGGCAATGTTCCGGCAAACAAGGAGCTTATCATCGACACGGAAGAAGCAAAAGCCGTGATTGCTGACACTAACGGAAGACTCGTGAGCATACGTGCATGGGCTGAACAGATCGGAGAGACATCGGGGTACGCGTGGCTTGAGCGTAAGGGACGAATCTCCGGCGATGTTTGGGGACACAGCGGGCCTGATTCGCAGACGCTTCCGGATTTCGAGAACGTTGACGGCACAATGCGGAACTACATCGAAATCACGCGAATGTGGAACGAATGGGGCATTCACCCTGAGAACGACGTCGCAACCTTCTGCGGGACTGGTTGGCGCGCGGCTGAGGTCAATTTTGACTTCTACGTCCTTGGCTGGCCTCATATCTCACTCTATGATGGCGGCTGGTGCGAATGGTCGAATGATCCCGCGAACCCTGTACAGTTCGGAGACCAGAAACCTCAATACAAGTAGGACATGAAGCGTCTGGGCTGTATATTCTGGGTAACATCGCATCTGTTTCTGTATGTTGCTGTACCTGTGGGCTGCGTTCTTGAATACTACGCATGGATGAAAATGGGTATGTACCGCTACCTTGTGCTGAAAAACACGTGGTGGCTGAAGAATGTATTTACCGTTGAAACTATGCCGTTCATTCTTGCAGGTACAGTGATTATTATGTTGCTTGTGCTGTTTCGTTACTGCCTCCCGGTAAAAAGCTACCGTTTCAGCTATGGGGTATTGCTGACTGTTGGGAGCATATATCTTTTCAGAAGCAGTTATTTCTTTTCATTGAGAGCTGCGCCGTTCTTTGGTGTGTCTCTGCTATCATCAGAGATATTCTTTGTTCTAGGGGTACTCACAAAGAAGAAAGAAAATAACTAACATAACCCACTCCCGGCTTCGGTCGGGAGCTTTTAGTGAAGTCTGGTACACGGTCTGAACGTCTGATTTCTCATAACACCCTTATTCGCCAGGGCTGGGGGTTTCTCAGCCTCTATCCGGTAGAACGTGATGTTCAGCCACTTACATTGCTTGCCTTGACAATTTTTATGCGAGTGGCGCAAAAGGGGACTTGCCAACCTAAAAACGGCTCTAAGAGCGTTGAGTATGTTATCTATTTTTATACAGAACGCCTAACTGTTGGAAACAATTATACAAAATGAACTACCGTCCCTCACGGAATTGGCGGCTTCCTAGTTCAACGAGGTCTGCATTGCGACATTCCTGCCTCCGTCTTGCCGAAGGAACGCAGTACGTCCTCTCCAAAAGCGTTTAGGACCTAAGTCCAAGTTCCCTACGCACCGTAGGTACCAAGTTTTATTTTCAAACTACATTGTGTTGTCGGAATTTCATTTATTCCTTTTATTCAACGAGAGGGATGATATCACACTTAACTTAACTTGCACAATTTATCTCCAACTTATAGAGGTGGGAGTCTTCTTGCGATTCATGATAAAATGATTAAATTTGTTCCTGTTAAAGATGTCTGTTATGCATCCGTCTTTGAGAAGAATAGCGTAATCTGCTAATTTATCTGCTTGTTGCAAGCTATGTGAGACCACGAGCACAGAAAGTTTTTCCTTCAGCGATAAAATCATGTCTTCCACTTTCTCAGCGGCTGCCCTGTCAAGAGACGCTGTAGGCTCATCAAGAAGGAGCAAATCCGGCTTCAATGCGAGTGCGCGTGCCAGACATAAACGCTGCTGTTGACCTCCTGAAAGGCTTAACGCGGGGCTGTTCAGTCTGTCTTTCACTTCCTCCCATAGGCCAACCTGTTCTAGTTTCTCCGTCAAAATTTTTTCCCTTTCTGAACCCGAAATATTGAATGCTAACTCAAGCGGAAGCGTTATATTTTTCCGTATGCTTACGGGCAAAGGATTGGGAGATTGAAATACCATTCCTACTTTTCGGCGCAATTCCGTTAATTCGGGCGCGTTTTTACCTGAGATAGATACAAGATTATCGTTTAATGATACTTTTATTTCCCCTTCTCCTTGATAGCCGTCAAAAAGTTCGTTTAACCTATTGATTGAGCGCAAGAGAGTAGATTTCCCAGAGCCTGAACGTCCAAGAATTACGCTAATCTTGTTTGCCGGAAATTCCACATTAAGGCCGTGAAGTATCTCCCTTCCGGAAAATGAAACTTTCAAACCCTCTATAACCACGCATGAATTTGACATATCATACTCTCCTTAGTTTCCGTGCCATTTATTTTTGAGACGTTTTTGAAGAACGTTAGCAATCAAAATCATAGTCCAAGATAAAATCAGAAGAAGCAAGGCTGTCCCAAATCCGCGCATCAGCTCCTCCTGTCCTGTGTACTGGGCAGCGGTGTAGTAAATCTTGAATGGAAGTGCCTCGAACTTTGACGCAAGCCCGGCGGGAAGTCCTGCGTTCGCAACCGCACCAGTGAGCATTATAACGGCTGTATCCTCCATAGCCCTGCCCATCGAGAGAATTACCCCTCCCAAAATTCCAGAACTCGCAGAAGGTATTAGCAAGTATCGCACAGTCTGCGCCCTTGACATTCCGAGAGCATCAGCCGTGATGGTAAGTTGTCGAGGAAGTGCCTCTATTGATGAGCGCGTCGCCGTAACAAGAGCAGGAATCACCAAGATCGCAAGGCACAAAGCCGCAAGAAGCAAGCATGTCGTACCGTTCGGGAGGAAAGTCCTCCGCAGAATTATAATCAGCTCAAGCCCGAACAATCCCATCACAATCGACGGAATGCCCGCAAGAACGTCAACGCATTCGCCGATATATTCCTTTTCACGAGGAGAGGCAAAGCACGCAAGGTAAACGCCGCATGAAATTCCGGGAACTAAGACAATAACCATCGTCAGCAAAAGCAGAGACATTGTTCCGGCAACGGCAGGCCATATCCCGTTCCACACCGGCCTGACAGCTAAAATCGCGTCCCATGCCGGAGTGTCTCCGAAGAAGAGTTTTGTGTTGATTGCAGGGAAACCTCTGACCGCAAGGAAAGTGATTAGCCCTCCGACGCTGAACAACACAACAAGGAACGCTGTCCAGCTCAGAACCGACAGTGAAAGTTCACGACCCTTCATGATGTTTTCCTCCTCACTAAACGCCTTGAGATTATGCTGATTAACGCGCAGAATGTGAGAAGCAACGCTCCGGCGAGAAGCAGCGAAAGATGTTCACCGCCTCCAATGTCAGACGAAAGAACAAGTGAAATGTGCGCCGTTAGAGTTCTCATCGAGTCGAGAGGGGACATCGCAAAACGTATCGCGTTCCCGGCCAACATCGTCGGAATGAGAGCGTCGCCAACCGTCCGCCCCAATCCCAAAATTGCGGCTGAAAGCATCGACTTTGAGGCTATCGGCAGAACTATTCGGCTCAGATGCTGTAACGATGTCATTCCGAGAGCTGAGGCTGTAATTTTCGTTTCTTCTGCGATTGAACGTACAGCACCGTCCATTATGAACGTCATGGTCGGAACTCCCTGCAACGCCAGAATCATGCTCGCAGTAAGCCAGCAAAACCCCGTTCCGCCCAAAGCGTCCCTTATTATTGGCACTAAGAGGAACACAGCCGCGAATCCGTATACAACGGTCGGAATTGCTGTCATGAGAGTCAAAATTGTCATGAGAAATTTCGCTATGAATTTCGGAGCGAGGCCGTTCATCATGCAGCAGCACCCCAGTGAAAGGCACCAGCTCAAGCACAATGACGACAGAGCCAAGAGGACAGAGCATTGAATCATCGTCAATATTCCGAAGCGTCCGGCGTTTGGATTCCAGACTGACCCGAAAAGTGATAGCCCCTGCCCCCGCACAAGTGCCTCAATTCCTGAGACGAGAATAAAAGCAATGACCGTTCCCAGTATTGCGGATACTGAGAGTGCCATTGCCTTTAGGAAAATCGGACTTTTTTCCCTTTCCCGTTTTCCCTGTCTCAATTTTCAGCTCTTGGAAGCGGAATATAACCGCTCTTCTCGATTATCTTCGCGCCCGGCTCACTGTAGATGTAGCCTATGAACGCGGCCGTAAGACCTGTAGGTTCACCCTTCGTGTTCATGAAGAGATTTCGGACGACTGGATACTCACCCGAAGCGGCGTTTTCCTGCGATGGTACATGCCCGTCAATGGCCACACCAGCGATTGAGCTGTCGAGATGGCCGATGCCGACGTAACCGATCGCGCGTTTGTCCTGAGCGATTGCTGTCTTCATTGCGCCGTTTGAGTTCACGACGTTCACGGCGGGAGAGAGTTCACCTTTCCCGAAAAGTTTGTCGGTGAATGTCTCACGTGTTCCGCTTCCGTCCTCGCGCCCGTAGAGGTTGATTCTTCCGGGATTTCCGCCGAGTTCCTTCCAGTCTGTGATTTCGCCGGAATAGATTTTCACTACCTGCTCCTTCGTGAGAGCTTTCACGGGATTTTCAGGGTGTACAGCGAGAGCAACTCCGTCAATCGCAAACGGGAACGTCTTCAGACCGTACTGCTTAATCTCGCTCTCCTTGAGGGGGCGGCCTGTGTTTCCGATTCCCGCGAGTCCTTCGCCGACCTGCTTGACACCTACGCCGCTTCCTCCGCCCGCAACCGTGATTCTGATTTTCGGGTTGAAGGTCATGATGTCCTGAGCCGCCTGCGTCATGACGGGAATATGAGCAGTCCCGCCCGCGATGTCCAAAGTCCCCTCAAGGCTCTTGAACGCATCAAGAGGAGCACCGAAAGCGGTTGAAGCCGCCATCAAAAACACGAATAAGCACGCAAATTTCTTCATGATTATTCCTCCTTAATTGTTGTTCATCATAACAGATGTTTTCAAGTCTGCCAAAAAACTCCACGATAGTCAATTACTATTTACGTTACTGCGAGATTACGTTTTTCAGTGAGCTTACAAATTCGTCGATGTCATTCTTCGTGCTGAAATATCCCGGCGACACCCTCAATGCTCCCTGCGGAAACGTCCCCAGCGTCTTATGAGCTGACGGTGCGCAATGAAGTCCCGGCCTCGTCTCAAATCCTGCGCGCGAAAGTTCGTCCGCTAAAATCCCGTTGTCCTTCCCTAGAATATTGAATGAGAACACTGAGACTCTTTCGTTCATGTCGTGATGTCCGGTCAGAAGAACGTCATCAATCCCCTTCAGCCTTTCAAGAAGATAGCCGCCGATTTCACGTTCCCTGTCAGCAATATTCTTCACGCCCGTATCTTTCAGCCATTCCAACGCCGCATTCAAGCCCGCAATTCCGGGAAGATTTGGAGTGCCCGACTCGAATTTGTCCGGCAACTCTTCAGGCTGGTATTCGAGATGTGAATAGCTCCCTGTTCCTCCCGTTATAATCGGCTCAACACGCAAGGAAAATTCCGGCTCCCATATTATTCCGCCCGTTCCTTGAGGCCCCATCAAGCCCTTATGTCCAGTGAAGCAAAGCGCAGAAAGTCCAAGCCCCGACGCACTTAGCCCAATAACTCCGGCGGTCTGTGCGGTGTCAGCGACTAAAGGCACTCCGAATTTTGCGCATATCCCCGCAACTTCTTCGAGAGGCTGTACAGTCCCGCAAACGTTGCTTGCGTGAGACATGATCATGAGGTCATACTTTGTGGCCGACAATTCGCGCTCAAGTCTCAAAGGGTCAAGCCTGCCCTCAGAATCGCAGGTCAGAACGCAAAGATTAACTCCTTTCTGTTCAAGTACCCTCAATGGACGCATTACGGCGTTATGTTCCATTGATGTCGTGATTGCCCTCATGCCGGGCTTCAGAAAACCTCGAAGAACAATGTTAATCGCCTCTGTGATGTTCGATGTGAAAGTTACGAGGAGAGGATTAGCGTTGTCATAGCCTCCGAAAAATTCAGCCAGCTTTATACGGCAGTCGAGAATAATATTCATCGTTTTCATGTCCCTTTCCGACGACGAACCGCGCGACGAATTAGCCCCGCCCTTCAGAAGAAACTCACTCATCGCCCCTGCAACACATTCCGGCTTCGGCCACGTTGTAGCTGCATTGTTCAGATACATTCCTCAATAGCCCTCCCTTATTGCGTAACGTATCAAGCTCGCTATGCTGTTACAGCCCGTTTTGTCCATGATATGGCGGCGGTGTGCGTCAACTGTGTTCTTGCTGATGATCAATTCGCCGGCGATCTCTTTAGTGTTCTTGCCCTCAGCAATAAGCCTCAAAACCTCAGCTTCCCTCTCCGACAGCGGACAAGGCGCAATCTTTTCTTCCGCCTCAAGAAGTCTCATGTAATCCTCAACGACAATCGTCATTGATGCCCTCGCAATGTAGAAGTATCCCTGCATTACGCTTTTCACGGCCTCGTAAAGCTCCTCAGATGTGCAGTCCTTCAGGATATAGCCGTTCGCGCCCGCTTTCAGGCTTTCGGTGATTAGTTCGCGGTTGTTGTGCATTGAGAGTATGAGGATTTTCACGTCAGGGAATTTCGCCCGTATCTGCTGGGACGCTTTTATGCCGTTCATTCGCGGCATTGCTATATCCATTAGGACTATGTCAGGTTTCAGCAGAGATGTCTGCTCAACGACCTGAAGACCGTCCCTTGCCTGCCCAGAAAGTTCTATGTCAGGCTGTCTCGAAAGAAGCTCCGACAGTCCCTCAACAAATAAATCATGGTCATCTGCGATTATTATGCGTATCATGTAAATTCACCGTCCTTCAATTTTCTTGGACATGACATAATTGCCATAGTTCCCTCTCCGATTTCTGAGATTATTCTCAGCTCCCCGCCAAGTGCCAAAAGCCTCTCCCTTATGCTGAAAAGTCCAAAGCCCCGTTTATCCGTGTCAAAACCCTTGCCGTTATCCTCAACAGCGACTGTGATGATCTCGGGCTTCCTGTTGATAATTATGTTCACCGTTGAAGCCCCCGAATGCTTCACGACGTTAATCATGAGTTCACGAGCCATTCTGTAAAGTATTACGCAGACGGAATCATCAGCCCTGAGTTCATTCGCGCTGCCTTTTGTGATTACGTGCCATTGGATTTTGTGGGGAGTGAGTATCTTCTCCGCAAGCTCCTCAAGCGCGGGATTCAGACCTGCCTCCTTCAAAACGGGCGGACTGAGTTCAAATATGAGGCTTCGATTCTCAGCGATTATGTTCTCAGTTATGGCAATAAGTTCCTGAATGCTGTCCCTGAAATCCTTTGCTTCGTCGCGGGAATTCATATCACGAAGAATGTTGAGCTGCGTAATGAGGTCATAGCCTATTTTGTCATGAAGGTATGATGCGATTGTGCGCTTGGTTTTCTCCTCTAAAATTGTGAGCTGTGTCGCCATTGCCCGAAGCTGCATCTGTCTCTTTCGCAAGGCATCATCAGAGCGTTTAAGTTTTGTGCGGTCGAGGAAAATCACAGCCGCCATTTCGGGGGGAATTGGGAAAGCTATTGCCTCAAGGTAGCTTTTCGCGTCAGAACTTTCACCGATACAGTGCATTGTTCGCTTTTGTTTGAGGCATTCCGTTATGACCTGCGACCATCTTCGTTCTGCTTTGGGCCACACCTCATGAAAAGTCCGCCCGATAATCTCACTGCGCTTCTGCTTCATAACGCGCTCATATGACGGATTTATGTCGACGAAAATTATATGATCGTCCTCAATCCTGTATAAGGCTATAGGATCGAAGACACGCTCAAATAAAATTCTGTACGAAAAATTTTTAACGAAATCTAAAGTTTCCATTATGATTTTATTTCATTCCCTAGATTTTTTTCGCAGATTAAATTATAATTCGTCGCATAAATAATCCTGTCATTATTCGGAAGTGAGATTTGTCTGGTGATGGGCTCGGGCTTCAAACCCGATGAGAGGTAGTTTGAGCTGTCTCTGGTGGGTTCGATTCCCACACACTTCCGCCACATTCGCAAATAATATCCCTGTTGGCATGATAACCAGCAGGGATTTCTGTTTACTTCTCAAGGATTACTTTGTATCCGCCTTCACGTTCCTCAGTGCTGACCTTCCAGCCCTTATTCTCGCCGAAGCGTGAGACGTTGTTCCGTGATGTCGCTGTGTCAACTAGTACCTCAACTCGCCCGGCCTCAAGCTCTGAAAGTGCTTTCTTGGTCATCAACACAGGCTGAGGACACGACAGACCCGAAGCATTCACCGTGATAATATTGCTCATTGCTGATTACCCCCTGTCCCTGAACATTAAGCCTACGAAGACGCAGAAAACGAGACCGATTACCGTAACATGCACTCCGTATGCTCCGATGCCCGCGCCGCTTGAAGCCGCCGAGAAGTTATGAGCAACCGCCGCGCCCGCGAGCATTCCGATGACAAATATTCCAGCGTCAGAGTCTCCTTCACCCGCCATGATGAGCTGACGACCCGGACAGCCTCCCGCGAGAGTGAAAGCAAGTCCCGAAAGAACCATGCCCAAGAAGTTCCAGAGTTCATTTGTGTGGGCTACAGGCTGACCCTCAAAGCCGGGTTTGAAAGTTCCAAGCGCGTAATTTGCGGCAAAGGCTACGACCGTGAAAGCTATTATGCCCTTGAGCAAATAGGCATCACCCATCATGAGGAAATCACGGATTGCCCCGACCGTGCAGAATCTGCTCCTCTGAGCAAGCCAGCCGACAATCAATCCCGCGCCGAGTGCCAACAACACAGGAGCGTGCATTGAGCCTGGCCCGCTTGTCGAGAAGAATATCGGTGCATTCTCTCCGAATTTAGGTGCGAGGAACAAGAACGCGAGAAGTGCTGCGGCTATCAACGGCATGATTAAGCCCGCTGCTTTCGGATTAGACTCTGATGCTCCGAGACTAAAGCCGTTCCACAAGAACACTATCCCTATGAGTACACCGACTATCAGGCCGCCGACCCCGTAGAGTGCGTTCCAGTCTCCGCCGGCAACACGGAGATATGCTCTCCAAGGGCAGCCGAGAAACACTAACGCTCCCAGCATTGCGAAGAGTCCGAGTCCGAAGCGAACTGCGGGCGATGAGCCTCCGCGCGGGGAATACTCGCGGAATATCAGCGATGAGATGAACGAACCGAGAATGAAGCCAGGAATCTCGGGGCGTATGTACTGCACAACTCCAGCCCTGTGGAAGCCCAATGCTCCGGCGATGTCGCGCGTGAAACACGCAACGCAGAATCCCATGTTGCCGGGATTTCCGAAGTGCGCGAGTGCAACTGCTATTAACCCGATTAGACCGCCGGCGATCCACGGGCCATGACGTGATGTTAATGCTTTGTCCATGAAAATTTATTCCTCCTTAAATTATTTCACCCCCCTTGATTTTAGGACATAAAAGAAGGGGAGCAATAACGCAAAAAGCAACGCCTTTTGTAACGTTTTAACTCACATTAAAGATACTCCCCTTTAACGTTTTTCATTATTCCGTGAATACTGTCTGACCTGTAACTTCGGTCTGCAATGCTTTTAATCCGCGTTCGACGAGAGACCTTCGGATAGCCTTCTCCTCGTCCGGAGTCTTTGAAGGGTCTCCGAATGGGTGGGGTATTGCTATTGTCGGCACAATCCTGTTTGCTCCTACAGTCTGCGAAATCGGGACTATCGTACACATATGGACAACCGGAAGTTTTCGTTCAATCTCCTTCACCATCGTTGCACCGCAACGAGTGCATGTTCCTCAGGTTGACGTTAGTATGACCGCAGTAACTCCGTCATTAACGAGACGGTTCACGATTTCAGCACCGAATTTCTTTGCGTTTGCGACTGATGTACCGTTTCCGACGGTGGCATAGAACTTGTTGTGAAGTTTGCCGATTACACCCTCGCGCTCCAAATCCCTCAACACATCAACAGGCAATACTCTGTCAGCGTCCTGGTCAGCGTATGTAGCGTCATAGCCTCCGTGAGCCGTGCAGTAAGTCTCGCCGGTGAGGTCTGTTACGCCCGTGATGTCGTATTCGCCGAATTTGCTCGCACTTGAAGCCTCGATGTGGTCAGGGTTTCCCTTTGGGCAAATTCCGCCTGAAGTTACGAGTGCTATTGTCGCGTGAGCCATGTCCTTGACTGCGGGCTGAGGGTCTACTCTGTCGAACACAGGCATCTTGTACTCGGTCTCGAAAGTTTCACCCTTCAGCTTCGACACGAACATGTCAACGCATCTTTCAGCGGCTAATTTCTCGTAGAACATGTTTTTACGGATACCGCGCTCGATGTAACCCTCTGTTTCAGGTTTGCCGATTGCCTCACCCTTCATGAGTTTTAGGGCAAGTTTCGCCATCGCCGGGACAGCCTTTCGCATTCCCACCGCGCTGTCAGGGGTCTCGATTATCCAGGCTGATTTTTTGTACATTTCAACGCCGGGATTCTCGGGGTACATTCCTGAGATTACGGGTATTCCGAACTCCTTAGACACCGCCGCGCACATTGCCCCGCAAGCCGTGCCGTAACGCCCAGCATTAAAAGCCGGCCCTGCGATGAACGCGTCAGGCTGGTACTTCCTCATCATTTCGAGAATGTCAGCCGCAGCTTTGTCCATGTTCGAGGCAAAATACGAATCCCCGCATATCACGGTCGCAACGATTTCGGCCTCACCCTTGAATGCCCCCTTAAATGCCATGCCCGGCCCTACGACACCTTCGCGGATTTCGGGCGTGTAATCTGCCTTTTCCTCACCGCCTATTCCTGCGTAGAACTGGTTGATGTAATGTATGACTTTGAATGACATTGTTCTCACCTCCTATAGCGTGTATGCTCCGAGCCTCGTATAGCCCAATTCGCTTGTAGCCCCTGTGATTGCCTGAAGCTCAACCGTTATAGAGCCATCATCAGCGAGTGAACCGTTCCAGCCTCCAGCGATTACGTTCGCCTCCTCAGCATAGCCGATGACCTTCTCCATTGCGGGAAGATGAATAACCTCGTTAGCGTTTCCGGCGGTTACACATGCGTTTCCTTCAGGACATGAGTCCGCGAGCGACTGACTTGCTCCGTCCTGCCCCGCGTATTCGTCGGTCAAAAGAGCTGTCTTTATGCCGAGACGTTCAGCTTTCCAGCAGTTCATGATGAGGTCAGCGTCAGGATTCCCGAAGCCCTCCTCAGTGATTACGAGGCCATCAAGTCCGAGCATTGCCGCTAGTTTCGTGGCATATGATGAGCTTCTTCGCTTGTCTGCGAGTGTAACGTTCTCGTTCGTAACTATGCAGGCTACGAAGTTGAAATCCTTTCCGTGACGCTTCAACATGTCAGCGATGACGGGGTTGTTCTGGTGTGAGTACGTGCTGTTCTTGTCGCAGGCAGATACACAGTTCCCAGACACTATTGCTCCGTCCATGACCTCAAGCGGAGAGATTATCGTCGGGAGTATTCGCTTGACATCAACGCCGTAAAGGTAAGTGTCATGAAGCAAGCCTTGTGTCTGTAGCATGTAGAGGTAGCCTACTTTCGGAAGCTCTGGAAAACTATTCATGCCCTCGCGGATATTTGCCTGCTCGTAGACATCGACGGTATCAGCTTTGACCTCCGCGCACGACTTTGCGAGATATGCCGCCGCTTTAAGCCCCGCCATTCTGCAAGCCTTCTCGTAATCGTGCTTGTCCATGTTCGGGTCAGAAGGTTCGAGAACGAGGACGACGTTGCATGTCTTGGAGTACGGTGTGTAATCAGCTCCAGGCCCCGACATGTCGATTATTCCCTCCTGAAATCGCACCAGCTTTCCGGCCGTGAGTACAGCACAGCCAGTGAGGACTAATGTCTTTCCCTCGCCGACCGTCTCAACATCACTCAGCATTCCCGGAAAAACCTGACCGCTTCCCTCAATCTTCCAGCGCGGTTCGATGACATCTTTTACGGGCATTACGCGCACTTTTTCGCCGGGCATAGCAATATCAACGTCGAGATTTTTCCCGAGCAGCGGATCTTCAGCTATGAGCGAAAGTAATTCGGCCTTGTTGACGCTGAGAGTACCGTCAGCAAAACCAGTCTTGTCGGAAAATTTCAGGCTCTTAACGTTAAGCCTGTGAAGTTCCAGTCTCAAAATTCATTCCTCCTTCATTGATAACAACGGAGCAGCATCAAGGTTTTGATGACTAATCAGCCCGTACTGCTCAAGGCTCTCCCTCAACAGCTCGGAATCTATGTACGCATAATCAGCCCGCGTGTCCTCGTCAAGTTCATTCGGCGTGATTAACTTGCAGGACTCGTAGACATGCACAGCTTCTTCAATTATTGAGAGGGATTCCATTTCGGCAGGCCCTTTCAGACTGTCAATCAATACTGACCTGAAAGGCTGATGATTTGGCCTGAGATTACCGCACAGGGGGTGGGTGATGATTTTGCTTCCAAGATGAACAAGGCTTCGGACACGAATCAGAACATCAAGCGAAGAACCGTCAATGAGTTCCGCGTTTTTGATGTTCGAGAATAAATCCGAGTTGTTGGTAATCAACGTAAGCATAAATCAAAGCCCTCCTCCTGTATCTTCTGCATCTGTTGCCGTTAATACAGACGAACAAAAAGGCTTCAGAAGACCTGTCGGGATACAATTCTTTTGCCTGAGAGTTTCACAGTGTTGAAAGTTTGCCCCTTCGGCGGCCCGTAAGACTATAAAGGCTCTCTCGTGTATCCGTCTTTCAGGTATGATTGAATGTGAACCGATAGAGAAATTATACTATAACTGTGAATTGGAAGGTAAGAAAAAACTGCCCCTGTGTGATTTCAGAGGCAGTATATTTTTACTCGTCTATGTCGTGGTAGCCTGCTACCTGTATTTTCTTATCGCCCGCAATTTCCTCAACCTTGCTTCTCATTTCGCACGGAAATTCACAGGCAAGCCCGCAGCTTGATGACAGCTTTCGCGGAACAGGCGCAATCCTCGCGTTAATTCCCGCACCCCTGCATGTCCTCTCGAACATTAAGGCGGCACTCGTTGTCTTGAACGTAGCCAGGCAGCTCACTACAGATAACCGTTAGCTTTCAGGATTTCGGCGGCCTTGCTCATATGACGGGCAGGCATCTTTATTACAGGCCCTGTACAGCCCATAGCACTCTCCGCGTAAATTCCTTCCTTCCAGAGAACTTTTACGGCGTTGTCGATTTCGAGAACGTCAATCCCGTGAAGCTCATCGTCCGTAGGCTCTGCGGGAGGTGCCTTGACTTCCTCAGCCTGTGCCGTCTTAGGCGTTAGTGCCTCTATCTCGTCATCGAGACCCGCTTTCCTTGCGGCCTTGAGTTCGTCAGCGACCTTCTCAGGAAGACTGCCCGCAATGACGCTCGCAGTAAATGCCAAAGCGTTTGCGATTACCGGCGCACCAGACGCACGCGAAACGATGGAGACGACATTCTTCCAGCCCTCGCCGCATGAAGGCCCGTAGCCCCAGCCCGTAGCCTCGTAGCTTCCGCCCGTCGTGAACGATGAGAACATCTTTACGAGTACGTTCCCTGTCAGCGTGTCCGTAACGCAAATGTCAACGGCACCCGTGAGAATGTCATTGCCCCTGAGTACGCTTCCACCGTCTGCCCTTGTCGACGTTCCGAACGTAACATCATAGCCTTTCTCCTTCATTCGCGTTAATGCCCTGAATACAGGCTGTGCGGTGTCAACATTCAATATTCCGACTGTAGGATTTGTGATGCCGAGTGCCTTTGCGACCGCGATTCCGTAGACAGCATTGCGTAACATTGCTTCGCCTCTCACGGTTGACGATGTTCCTGTTGTCGACGCGAGAATCATCGGTCTTCCGCGTCCTGGCGTGAAAACTCTCCCTATTGTAGTAACGCCCAGAGGGAACGGGAAGTGCATCGCCACAGCCCCCGCAACCTCGCTATTCTTCACGGCCTCCTCAAGCCTCGCGGGAATTTCGCACTCCTCGCATTCTATGTACTCCAAATCCTCATAGCCTTTGACCTTTGGCCCAATGAGTACTGGGATTACGCTGCTTGAGTTCTGGAGGGCCAGTGCTGCGCCTCTTGCTATCTCCTCAGCTCCATGCTCACTTCCTGATGCCATGAGGCCGACGCGAGTTTTCGGGCCGCCTGACTTTGCGCTCTCGATAATCTCACTCAGTGCCTCACCGACTAATTTCTTGATTACGTCCGACATTTTTACGCCAACTTTCCGGCAACTTCACCAAGTGCCTCAAGAATCATTGCCTTTATGTCGTCCTTGCTGACTGATGAAGTTTTTGCGACTGGTTCGGGCTTCTCAATGAGGAACGATGCACCGTCGGCCAAGTTCGTCAGCCTTGCGAGGAAAAGCGAGCCTTTCCCGATGATCATCGCGCGCTTTATTTTGCCCTCTTTAATCATCTCACATGCCGGCCCAATGAACGGTACGCCTGCGGGGATATGCCCCTGAGTGTGAGCGTATCCGATTGTCCCGTGCTTCTTGATGAAATCCATCATTGCGGGCTTCTCGATGGCTTTCTTCATTACAGCGAGTGCCGCGATCATCTTTATGTTAGCGAGAGGAACGTTTCCAGCTCCTGCCGGCTCTGTGATTTCGTGGTTCTGAAGTTCGGGAGCGTAACGGTCAACATCTGTAAACGTTAGCCCCGCTGCCTGCAAAGGCTCAAACGTCAACGCACTCGTTACAGCCTGAGGAGCACCGCCCGCACCTACTGTGTGTTTACCCAGAACGTCAAGCCTCATAACCGGCATAGTCCCGTCGTCAGGAACAAGCAAGACAGCGAAACTTCCAACGCAATCCTCAAGGGCGGTTAAATTTTTCTTCACGTGGTCGCGTGAGTTCATGTAGAGTTTTGGGATTGACCCTCCAGCAACAACGGCGATGTTCTTCCTTGCGCCCGAAGCAACCTGAGAAGCAGCGTTAATCATTGCGTTCACTGGCCCGGCGCAGAAGCCTCTGACATCACAGCCCGACGCGTTCACGCACCCTGCAACCTCAGCGATTGCCTTTGCGAAATTTCCGCCTGCTCTCTGACCTACATCACCCGCGCCCTCCTCTGAACACTCAATAACGAAGTCGAGGTCATTGGGATTAAGTCCGCTGTTCTTGAGGAGATGGAGGAGTGCTAGAACTCCCGACGCTTTTCCCGCGAGGTTCTCAAGCAGTACGTGAGCTGTGAGGCACTGGTCTGTGGGGTGTCCGCTTCTTATGCAGCCTACGGGGGCGTTGTTGTGGTAGAGGTAAAGCCCTGAACGCTCCTTGACTTCGGTCTCAATCTCTGAGAGTTCGTGCATGTTCTTTGGACGAACCACACGCTTGACGATTGCCTCTGTGATTACGGGGTCTTCGGCTAACTTTTTGCTCACTTCTTCGGCAAAATTCTTTTCAAGCCAGACAAGTTCAAACTCGTCGCACGCGCTTATGAGTCCCAAGAACTCATCTTCAGGCATAAGCTCACCGAACTTCCCGAAACGATTTGCCTTTTCGTCAGGAAGCGGATTGTTCACCCAGCCCGAAGGAAGTCCCTCGAACTCCTCGTAGCTTATTCCGCCGATGTACGTCTGGTTCGGAGCGTAATGCAACGCCTGCTCGTAGGTCTGAAGATGCTTAGGGAGCGCGTCGAGGTATTCCTGCTCCTTTCCGCTGTGAGCGGCTTCGTAGGGTGTTCCGCCGTAATGGCTTCCGGTTTCGGGCGCATGGTTCAGGCAATAAGAATAACTCTTGATTCCAACCTTCATTGTTTATTCTCCGTTCATGATAAAGAAAAATGCACGGAGCTTTTGAATTTCCCCGTGCATAAAAATCTCAGAATGCTTTATTCAATAACATCTTTGCTGTACTGGTCGCGCATACCTTTGACTGCTTCGGCTAATGCGTCGGGTTCGAGTACCATTTCCATCATGCTGATCTGTTCTTCCCAAGCTGCCGGATCGCATTCAGCTCTGATTACAGGATCAAAAATATGATACACAGGGAGTTCCAACGAAACTCCGGCGAGTGGGCCTGCATAAGTCGGGTCTCCTGCTGCAACTGTCTCGGCGTAAATCTCCGCGCCTTCCGCGTCAGATGAGCCAAGAATTACGATACAGTCCGTCCCATACTTTTCACCAGCGTCCTTAACTCTCTGCTGGTTCTGCAAGTCCATCGCACCTGCGGCCGTTCAGACAAAGCACTCGGTCGCTGAGAATATTATCTCTGCGCCGCTGTCTTTGAGACATGCTTCCATTGCAGGGCCGGGAACACCATCGCGTTCACCGAGAAGCAACAATTTCTTTCCTGCAAGTTTCCCCATGTCTGACACCTTCCCTTCGTTAAAATTTTTTGTTAGCTGACTGATTGAAAACCGGAATTTTTTATCTCCTGTACTTCATTCCTTCTGAAACTACCCTACAAGCTCGTCGACTTTGGCCGTGATAGCCTCGATTGTGAGGTCATCTCCGCCTAGTCTTGCTACCTCCTGCCCCTCCTTGTAGAACAAGAAAGTGGGCTGTGCCATAACAGCAGGACGCACCATCATTGCGACCCTGCGGTTCTTCGACGTATCGACTGAGCAGAACTTGAACTTCCCCTCGTACTTGGGATTTTCAGCAAGCTCATGATACTTAGGCATCAACGCCATGCAAGGCCCGCACTTAGGCCCCCAGAAGTCAAGCACAGCAGGTACTGGGCTGTTCTTGAACTCGGCCTCGAAATTCTCCTTTGTTATTTCAACGACTGCCAACGTAATCACCTCGAATTTCACTTGGGAATTTAGGCTAATTTTCGTCAAAAAATCCCTTTATGTCAACACTAAAAATAATTATGGAACTTATAACATTTTTCACTATTGAATTTATATTTTACTTGCAAGAAAATTTCACAAGCTGAATTGATTGAAACTTACTCGGAAATTTATTATCGGACTGACTTCATATTGTCATCAAAAAAATCAAAGGATGTGAAGTTCAGTATGAGACTTGAAATTGGAGCGTTCAAGGTCAAGGACATACAATTCGGAGACAAGACTTTCTACTCCGACGGTGTCCTCACGCTCAACAAAGAAGAACTGCTGAAGGTCGTACATGAGGACGAGCATATAACTACAGCCGACCTGAAAATCGTACACCCAGGCGACAATGTGGTGTTATGCCCCGTCAAAGAAGCCGTTGAAATGCGCTGCAAAGTTTCCGGAGGACACGGGATTTTTCCGGGCGTTCTCTCGGAGATGGAGATTGCAGGTTCAGGCCGTACACACTGCCTTCAAGATTGTGCGTTGATAGTCGTAGGTGAACACGCCGGAGGATTTCAGGACGGTGTGATCGCTATGGGCGGAAAGTATCAGCATCACACGATTTTCGGAGATATGCCGAACTTGGTGCTTGTTGCGGATACAGATGAAGATTTTGAGCGTCATGAACAGCAGAAGAAGAACCACGCTCTACGATGGGCGGGAATGAGACTCGCTGAGTACATAGGTCAGTGCGTCAAAGACCTTGAGCCTGAGGAATTAGAGGTCTATGATCTCCCCTCTATCCCAGAAAGAAGCGAAGATGTCAAGAAACTTCCGGGCGTTCTCTATGTGTTACAGCCACAGACACAGATGGAGGCAATGGGCTACAACACATTGATTTACGGCTGGGACGGTAACCACATTCTCCCGACGCTGATGCACCCCAATGAATTGCTTGACGGCTGCATGGTGTCAGGCTCATTCATGCCGACAAGCTCAAAAATTTCGACGTATGAGTTCGCGGTGAACCCCATGTTGAAAAGGCTCTATAAGCAGCACGGAAAGACCATCAACTTCTTGGGCGTTCTAATGTCAACACTCAACGTCAAGATGGACGAGAAAGTCCGCTGTGTGAAGATGGCCGGTCAGATTGCTACGAGCGTGGGCGCGCAGGGTGCTGTCGTTGTTGAGGAAGGTTACGGCAACCCTGATGTCGATTACACGGCAATGCTCGTTGAACTTGAGAGGCTCGGCATAAAGACGGTAGGGCTTTCGGACGAATGCACGGGACGCGACGGAGCATCACAGCCGCTTGTGTCGATGAACCCTGCTACGAATGCGCTTGTTACAACGGGCAACGTCTCCCAGATGTATGAATTCCCCTCAGGAATGGAAGTTATCGGGGAACTTGAAGCCCTTGCACGCGATGGAAATTCCGGCGGCTGGGAAGGCTGCATCAGACCTGACGGCTCATTCGTCATGGAGAATAACGGAATGTTCTGCGCCAACCACATAAGCGGATATTCCAAGAGAACGTGCGCTGATTTCTAGTACGAAGGGGGGAAAAGTAAAAATGAAAGCAATACATTACATCAACCAGTTCTTCGCTGGAATCGGCGGAGAAGAAATGGCCGACCAGACACCCGTATTCCATGACAAGCTCATCGGCTGTTCAATGATGCTCAATGCCATATGCAAGCCTGACATCGAGGTAACGAATACGATCGTATGCGGTGATAACTACATCACTAACCATACTGAGGAAGCGCTGAAAGAGATTTTCGCGTTCCTTGACGCAAAGGAGTTCGGAATTTTCTTCGCAGGGCCTGCGTTCATGGCTGGGCGTTACGGAGTAGGTTGCGGAATAGTATGCAAGGCTGTAAACGAGAGGTATCATGTGCCCGTAATCACCTCAATGAATGAGGAGAATCCCGGCGTTGAGGAGTACAAGTCAGCAATGTATATCTTCAAGGGCGGACGAAAGGCCACATTCATGAAGCAGGACGTTACGCCTATGGCGGCATTCGCAAAGAAGATCGCTAAGGGTGAGGAATTACTGCCTGCGGCACAGGAAGGTTACTTCCCGAGAGGAATACGTGCGGAGATTCCGCAGCCTGACGGAATAATCGCTGCTGACCGTGTCATCGACATGCTTCTGAAGAAGTTAAACGGTGAACCTTTCCAGACTGAATTAGTCATTCCCAGCATGGAAAAGATTCCGCCTGCTGCCCCCGTCGCAGATCTAAGCAAAGCAACGATTGCCCTCGTTTCCTCAAGCGGAGTCGTCCCTGTGGATAACCCTGACAGGATTCAGAGTGCAAGCGCGCAGAAGTGGGGAAAGTACGACATCTCAAAGCTGGACAATCTTCCTGAGGGCGTATTCAAGACGATACACGCAGGATTTGACCCGGCTGCAATGTGCGCTGTCCCCGACAGAGGTATTCCGCTCGATGCTATGCGTTACTTCGAGAAGCAGGGCAAGATCGGGAAGGTCTACGATTACTTCTATGTTACGGTAGGAACTGGAACTACTCAGGCATTCGCCGCGAAGTTCGGCCGCGAAATAGCACAGGAGCTTCACGCTGCAAATGTTGACGCAGTAATACTCACATCAACCTGAGGAACTTGTACGCGTTGCGGTGCAACGATGGCAAAGGAAATCGAGCGAAGTGGTATTCCTGTAACAGTAATGTGCAACCTCATCGACGTTGCAAAGACAGTCGGAGCCAACCGAATGGTTCAGACAGTGTCAGTTCCTTACCCGCTGGGAGATCCCGAACTCAGCAAAGAAGCAGAGTGGCAGTTACGAACAAGCCGTGTCGGCGCAGCACTTGACGCACTGGCAACAGAAGTAACAGAGCCAAAGGTATTCCCGTCGAAGTTCTAAGTCATAAATCATGCTGGAGGTTGAAATTCGCCTCCGGCATTTTTTGTGTCGTTCAAAAGAATGAATGGAGCTGAAAATTAATGTCTGATAACAACTCAACATCAAAATCCAATTCCGTATATATCATCTCGATAGCGATAACCTTCGCAATAGTCGCATGGGGCTGGCTTCTTCCTGAGAACTTCGGGGACTTCGCCAACGCACTTTTCGGAGGGCTGACAAAATATTTCGGGTGGGGCTACCTCCTCACGATGAACAGCTTTGTACTCTTCTGCATAATTATGGCATTCAGCCGATTCCGCCATGTAAGGCTCGGAAACCCCGAGGACAGACCCGAACACAGCAACATCTCATGGTTCGCAATGCTATTCTCGGCGGGAATGGGAGTCGGCCTTGTGTTTTACGGGGCAGGCGAGCCGCTGATTCATTTCGGCAGCACACCTTTCGGCGCAGAACCGGGAAGCATTCAGGCGGCAAGGGACGCAATGCAGATTTCGTTCTTCCACTGGGGGCTTCACCCTTGGGCTGGGTACGCAGTAATCGCTATGCCTATGGCTTACTACCAGTTCAGGAGAAATTCGCCGGGCCTCATAAGCTCGCTCTTCATTCCGCTGGTCGGACAGAAAGCAGTTGACGGCATATTCGGGAAGATTATAGATGTTCTCGCAATATTCGCAACACTGGCGGGTATAACTACATCGCTCGGACTTGGAACATTGCAGCTAAACAGCGGCCTAAATGAGATTATGGGAGTTGACAGGACCACATTCATACAGGTCGCAATAATAATATTTCTCGCGGTATTCTACACCGGCTCGGCAGTTCTCGGAATTGACAAGGGAATAAAGTTGGTCGCTAATTTCAACCTCTTTGTGTGCCTGTCGCTGATGGTTCTGCTATTCTTCGTCGGGCCTTCGCTCTCAATCGTTGATTCTCTGATGACAGGAGTTGGAGATTTCATCAGCGGCTTCGTGAAGGAAAGTTTCTCGATGGCACCATATGGCGGAAAGTATGAGGCTCATCTCCGCAACTGGACGCTCTATTATTGGGCGTGGTGGATTGCGTGGGCACCTTTCGTCGGTTCGTTCGTCGCAAGAATCTCACGCGGAAGGACAATCGCTGAGTTCGTGGCAGGAGTTCTCATTGTCCCGGCATTGGGGAGCTTTACATGGTTCGCAATCTTCGGAACGTCAGCACTCCATCTTCAGTTGGTGAAGGGCATCGATATAGCCGCGCAGGTAACAAAGGACATATCGGTGGGAGTGTTCGCACTCTACAAGTATTACCCGCTGGGATTCGTGATGTCCGTTGCAATGCTGGTACTAATTACAACATTCTTTGTAACTTCGGCTAACTCTGCGACGTTCGTTCTCTCGATGTACTCAAATCACGGAGACCTCAACCCCTCAAAATCGAAGATGGGCGTTTGGGGTGTACTCATGGCGGCACTCGCTATAGTGCTGCTGATGACGGGAGGGCTTCAGAATTTGCAGACGGTATCATTAACCGCCGCGCCTCCGTTCGCAATAATAATGGTGTGCGCGTGCATCTCGCTATGGAAGTCGCTTTGCAAGGACGAGGAAACAGGAAAGCTATAACATGATATTATAGGCAAAATCTTTCGCGGGAGTGTGTTTTTAATGTCAGACAGCAGGCAGAGGCTCAGTGAGATTCCGGGAATGGACATAATCCTTAATTACGATTGGGTTCAGTCTTGGATTGATAAACTCGGGCGCATAAGAGTTAAGCATGTCATCAACAGTGAGCTTTCTGTGATTCGCAGGAGCATCATTGAAGATAAGAGCGCGGAATTTTCACACGCTTCGTTCAAGTCATCGTGCTTGAGTGCGCTGGCCTTTGCCTCACATTCCGGCCTGAGACACGTCATCAATGCTTCCGGCGTTGTCATTCACACGAATCTGGGACGCTCATTGATAGCACCTGAAGCGGTCAAAGAAATGTCGGCTATCGCAGCTCACTACTCTAATCTCGAATATGACCTCAAAGCAGGCTCAAGGGGTCAGAGAAATTCGCACATTGAGGAAATCCTCTGCACGCTTACGGGCGCGGAGTCTTCCCTCGTCGTCAACAACAACGCGGGGGCGGTTATGCTCGCTTTGAGTGCGCTTGCTAAGGGGCGTGAAGTCATCGTTTCGAGGGGCGAGCTTGTGGAAATCGGAGGCTCATTCAGGATCCCCGACATCATGGAGCTTTCAGGGGCGAAACTCGTCGAAGTCGGCACAACAAACCGCACTCATCTCCACGACTATGAACGCGCAATCACGGAGAACACATCAATGTTGCTTAAGGTTCACCCGTCGAATTTCCGCATTGAGGGCTTCACGGCTTCACCAGAACGAAAGGAGTTAGCCCGCCTCGCTCATGAGCATGGACTAATCTTCATGGAGGACGCGGGAAGCGGTCTCATGGTGGACGGAGACGAAATTAACCTTCCGGCGAACACAAACGAGATAAGCATAAAGTCATGTCTCGATTGTGGTGCTGACGTTGTAACATTTTCGGGTGACAAAATTCTCGGCGGGCCACAAATCGGCGGGATAGTCGGGCGGAGGGAATTTGTCGACAAGCTAAAGCGTTACCCTATGGCTAGGGCATTGCGCGTTGATAAGGTTACTATTGCGGGGTTCGAGGCAACTTTACGGCTCTACGCTCAAGGGCTTTACGATGAAATTCCAACCTTGCGAATGCTCAGGCTTGATGACGAGACCATGAGGAAACGTGCTGAGGCTCTCGCTGAAAAACTTTCTCAGACACTCACGGCTGAAGTACATTGCATCGAGGTTGAGGACGCTACAGGCGGCGGCTCATGTCCTGAGATAATGCTGAAGGGCTGGGGAGTTTCCGTGAAGCATAACGTCATGAGTGCCGGGCACATTCAGAAATTGCTGCGTTTTGTTGACGTTCCAATTCTCTGCGGCGCGAAAGATGACGAGATCGTTATACACGTCAGGACACTTCAGGAAGGTGAAGACGAAATTGTTGCTGATGCTCTGGCGGGTGTTATGAATGTCTGAAATATCGCTAGTCTTAGGCACAGCCGGACACATAGATCACGGAAAGACAGCCCTCATCAACGCATTGACAGGCGTAAACTGCGACCGTCTAATCGAGGAGAAACGTCGCGGAATAACCATAGAGCTTGGATTTGCCCCTCTGAAACTTGATGACGGCCGTGTTGTCAGCGTTATAGATGTTCCTGGACACGAGAAGTTTATCCGCCAAATGGTTGCTGGAGCGTCTGGGATTGATGCCGCGCTTCTAGTTGTGGCCGCTGACGAAAGCATTATGCCCCAGACACGCGAACACCTTGCGATTATGGAGCTTTTGGGAGTACATGACGGCCTCGTAGCTGTAACGAAAATCGACAGGGTCAAAGACGAAGAAGGAATGCTCGAACTTGTCATTGATGATGTCAGGGAGTTCACGCGGGGAACGTTCCTTGAGGGCAAAGCGATAGTTCCAGTGTCAAGCATAACGGGTGAAAATCTCGGCGAACTTCGCAGAGAGATTACAGCGTTGGTTGACAGAGTCAAAATCAGGCCGAGAAGCGGGGCATTCTTCCTTCCCGTTGACAGGGCATTCGTGATTTCAGGCTTCGGGACTGTCGTAACGGGAACGGCTTATCATGGAACAATTCAGACCGGCGACAGGGTTGAGATTTTACCTTCTGGACGCGAGGGAAGAATAAGGACTCTTCAGGTTCACGGGCAGAGCGTTGAAAGCGCGTACGCTGGTCAGAGAGTCGCGTCGAACTTGGCAGGAATTGACATCGACGAAATTTCACGCGGCGATGTAGTTTGCCACAAAGGAGTCTTCAAGGCAACTAAATGTTTCGAGGCTGTGATACGCTTAATCGCCAACGAGCCTCTCAAGCATTGGCAGCGAGTACATGTTTGCACCGGGACTTCAGAAGTCCTCGCGCGTGTCTCACTCTTGGACTCGAAGCAGATTGAACCGGGACAGGATTCGCCAGCTCAGTTAGTGCTTGAAGAACCCGTAGTGTGTACGTTCGGGCAGAGATTCATTCTGCGTTTCTACAGCCCACTAATCACGATTGGCGGAGGAGAAGTGATTTATCCTTACTCCTACAAACCCAGAGGATCAGGCCCAAGAGCGAAGATAATTTCACGAATTGAGCATCTAAGGGAAGCCAAGACACCCGAATCACGCTTTGAGTACCTCATAAATGAAGCAGGAAGAATCAGCAAAGCCGAATCGTTACAGCTCATACAGGATACGCAGAAGAACATCGACGCAATAATCGAACGCCTCACGAACGCCGGAAAAATCTTCGCGCTCGATAATGATTACGTCTCAAGGAAGCATTGTGATGAACTCGTCAACGCTCTCACTGAAACCGTGAGGGACTACCAGACTCATTACTCCTCAGAAGCAGGAATGCCCGTCGAAAGTCTCAACACTTCGCGCTCGCTGCTAAATCTTGCAGTAAGCTCCGGCCTTCTTGTTATGGAGAGCAACAAAGTACACACGCCTGATTTTGTACCGGAAAATGATGAAGCCTTCAACGCCGGCAAGCAGCACATAAAGGATATATGTATGTCCCACAAGTGGCAGTTAATCACTCTCGACGAACTCAAAAGGGAGGCAGCACTCCCGGAAAAAGTTTTCAGCAAAGTAATTCAGGGCATGAGGAACGCCGGAGAACTTGCGCTGATTCCTGAGGGCTTCGTCCTTCTCTCTGAACTTGAAGGGGAAATGCTAGAAATCCTCAAGGGCTTGGGCGAAAAGGTAACTCTTGCTCAGGTCAGAGACGCTACAGGAAGCACACGGAAATTCATTCTGCCAATACTTGAATATTTCGACAGCAAGGGCTACACAAGGAGGGCGGGTGATTATCGTGTCGTGCTGTAACGTTCAGGCCGAGAAAAAGAGGCTGACGGAACTCTCGCATTCCAGCGGGTGAGCCGCGAAAATAGGTCCGGCGGATCTAAAGGAAGTATTATCGGGAATCCCTCAGGAGTACGGCGAAAGAATCTTGTCGTCATGGAACGGAAACGAGGACGCGGCTGTCTTTGAGCTTGACGAGGAACGTTACGGGATCTTGACGGTTGACTTCATCACTCCTGTGGTCGATGACCCTTTCACGTGGGGGCAGGTTGCGGCGGCTAACTCACTTAGTGATGTATTTGCGATGGGAGGGCGGCCGATTGTCGCGCTTAACGTCGTATGCTTTCCGACAAAGTATCTCGAACTCGATGTATTGAAGGACATTCTCGCGGGAGGCTTTGAACGTGTGAAAACTTCGGGGGCTTTTCTTGTTGGCGGACACAGCGTACAGGACGATGAACCAAAGTACGGCCTCGTGGTTTACGGCGAAGTCAGGAAGTCTCAATTATGGAGGACTACGGGGGCAATTCCCGGCGACAAGCTCATAATCACAAAGCCAATAGGTACAGGGATAGCGGTAACAGCGATAAAAGCTGACATGATAGATGACGAACGAACCCGAACTGAAGCGACGGAGAGCATGAGGAAGCTGAACATTTTAGGACTCAGCGACGAACTTCACGCCTCTGTTCACGCGGCTACGGACGTTACGGGCTTCGGACTTTCGGGGCATCTCTCGGATATGCTGAGCGATGACATTGACTGCAACGTTTTCCTGCGCGACATACCATCAATCACGGGCGTGAAAGAGCTTGCTGACATGGGGCTTGTACCTGAGGGAGCATACAGGAATCAGGCAGCGTACGAGAAGTTTGCGGATTTTGAGGGCGACTTCGCACGCAGCGATGTCGATATGCTTTACGATGCCCAGACTTCAGGGGGCTTGCTTCTTGCTGTTGAACCTGAAAGCTCAGAGGCATTGTTAAATCACGTAAGGCAAAAGGGTTTTGAACGCGCTGAAATTATAGGCGAGTTCAGACGTGGAACAAAAAGAATAAAAATCGTATAGGGAGGAATTACCATCATGGAGAAGCACGAACTTGTAATCATCGGTGCAGGTCCTGCAGGAATGTCGGCGGCAATCTACGGAAGACGCGCGGGTCTTGACGTTCTCGTCCTTGAACGCGGGGCAACAGGCGGTCAGATTAACATCACTGACGAAATCGAGAACTATCCCGGTATCGCACACGCTACAGGCCCGGAGATCGGAGACATGCTCAAGAATCACGCGCTGAAGTTCAACACTGAGATCCGTATGATCGACTCGAGCAAAGTTGAACTCAGGGGCGACAAGAAAATCGTCATCACCAAGAAGAAGGGTGAGACCAACGAGATAGAGGCTGAGGCAATAATCGTAGCGACGGGCGCACACTTCCGCAGGCTAGGCTGTGAGGGCGAGGCTGAACACATCGGACAGGGCGTTAGCTTCTGTGCTGTCTGCGACGGTGCATTCTTCGAGGACTTGGAGGTCGCTGTTGTCGGCGGAGGAAACACGGCGGTCGAGGAGGGCGGATACCTCACTAAGTTTGCGTCGAAAGTCTACATCATTCACAGGCGCGACGAGTTCAGGGCTGACAGGGCGGCAATCGCTCAGGCACTCGCAAACCCGAAAATCGAGCCTGTCTACAACACCGTCGTAGAGAAAATCGAGGGCGACGGAATGGTTGAGAACTTAGTCCTCAAGAACGTTAAAACCGGCGAAATCTCTAACCTTCCTGTTGCGGGAGTGTTCATGTTCGTCGGGCAAGAGCCTGATGATGACTGCGTGAAGGGACTCGTTAAGGCGGAGCGCGGAGGCTGGATAATCACGAATGACCACATGGAGACATCGGTCGAGGGAATCTTCGCGGCCGGCGACGTTCGCAGCAAGTATCTCCGTCAGGTCATAACGGCTGCTGCTGACGGTGCTGTTGCTGCAATGGCGGCATCGTCATACATCAATGAGCAGTTACATCTGCGCTCGACGCTTCTTGAGCCTGAGGAGGTCAAGGCGTTCTTCTATTCGAGCATTGATGAGTCTCAGGTTAAGCTGTCGAATGCCGTTGAGAATTTCGCAAAGTCAAAGGGCGTTAAAGTTCCGGTGATTGACGGCTACAGGAACGCAAGAATGACCGAGAAATTGAGCCTCGCTGACAAAATGCCTGCAATCGCAACCATAAAGAAGGGCGTTGTCGACAAGGTTGTAACGGTCAAGAGTGAAGCTGATATTGAAAGCTCATTGGCATAAAATTTGGTGAAAAGGGGAGCTGCTTTTACGAGTTCCCCAATTTTTATAGTCATGGAAAATATATTATTGTTGTTTACATCGGAGCTTCCTTGCTGGGATTACGAGACCGTCAGGATAGCGGGGGAAGACCCTGAAGGATTAGAACCTCTCGTTGAAGCCGGAGACCTCGCAAAAATCGGAGGGGGCTATGTCCTCACGGCTCAGGGAGTAAGGACGCGCGAGGAGACCGCGAAGGAGCTTTATCTCCCTGTAACTCCGGCAGGCGAAATCATCACTGATGCATCGAAAGCCGCCGAACTTCTGGGCTTAAACGTCATGGCGCAGTATTTAGACCGCGCATTTGTTACGGACTGGGGCATTAAGGAGGTAACTGTGAGTGAGATGTTCCCGATAATGCCCTGCCTCGAAGATAACGAATATTTTGCGTTTGAGGGTGAACGTGTAAAAGCAGTTTGGCCGGAACACGAGGACGTGAAGAAATTTCTTGCCGACTTCCCGAATGTAGGAGTTGCCGCAAGAAAATTCCCTGCTCCCGGACAGAAAGCTCTCGATGAATGGGCGGGAAGAAATAATCTCAGCTATGGAAGCCTCACTGTTGATTTCGTTCTGAGGAGCCGCGCGGATTTCAACCACTACAAGAATTATGAGCAGTTGCCGTCGGACAAATTCAAATTCCTTGATGCTGATGAATTATTCGTGAAGAAGGTTTCAGGGAGGCCAGAAGAATTGTTACCTTTCATCGGCAAACTTCATATATTCCTGATGGAACAGAGGCGAATTTTCCTCCCCGGCTGGTTCGACATCGACCACGATGAAAACGAGGACTGGCATCTTCTCGCGTTCGTTACGGACAATGAGGAGCAGCTTGAAAATCTCACAATGACTTTGAGGAAATGGGGGCATGATCTGATTGACCCTGCTAACCCTCTATTCATACTTGGAACTAGCATAGAGAGGCTTCGCAACCAGAAAGAGCAGAAACGCAACATGTATGACTGGTTCCAAGAGGAGGCTGTTCGCATAATGAGGCCAGACGGTGAGGACGGTGAATAGCGCGGATAATACCCTCCTTCTTTTCACGCCTGAGCTTCCATGCTGGGACGCTGAGACTGTGGGGCTTGCGGGTGATGACCCGAAATCACTTGCAGAGCTTGAAGCCGCCGGAAACGTAGCGAGGCTTGGAGGAGGGTATGTTCTCACACGCAAGGGCATCCAAACACGGAAAATTGTGTCGCGCGAAAATTATGTGCCTTCAATGAAGATTGACACCCTTGTAACCGATGAGCACGAAGCCTCTCGAAGCCTTGAGTTAAACAGAATGGTTCAGCTTTTGGATCGAGCTTTCATGACCGAGTGGGGGATAAAGGAGTTCAAGATCAATGAGACTTTCCCCGTTGTCCCATGCCTTGAAGACGATGAATACTTTGCGTTTGAGGGTGAACGTGTCAAAGCGATATGGCCTGAGAATGAATACGTAAAATCCTTCATGGCTGAATTTCCCGATAACGGCTACGAAGCAAGAAAGCTGCCCGCTCCCGGCCCTGAAGCACTCTCACAATGGGCTGAAAGACATCATGCACCGCGCGGGAATTTCAAGGTCGAGTTCGTACTGAGGCATCATCACGACTTCGCGCACTACAGACAGTTGCCCACGCCGGAGGGAGACATTTTCGGTTTCGTCAACGCGGGAATAATCTTCGCACGAAAATTCAGAGGTAAGCCTGAAGAATTGCTGCCCTTCATCGGGAGAATACATGTATTCTTCACGATGCAAAGGAGGATATATATTCCGGGCTGGTTCGACATGGACAGCGAGGAGCAGGAGCCGGGAAAGATGGTAACTTTCATCACTGACACTGACGATGAACTCCGTGAACTAACGAGGACGCTCAGGCGTTGGGGGCTTTCACTGATTGAGCCGGCCTGCCCTATTTACATCATGGGTACAAGCATAGAGCATCTTCGTAATCAGGAGACAAAGAGCATGATTTACGACTGGTTTGCAGAGGAGACTGTGAAGATCTTGCGCCCCGACTTTCAGGACGAGGAATGATGTATTACTTCGAGAGCAAATGCACAAATCCTGAATACAATTTAGCCCTTGAGGAATATTTATGCGGTTTTGGCCGTGAGATGTTTATGCTATGGCGTAATAAGCCGTCAGTCATCATCGGCAGGTTCGGAGTCGTCAATGATGAGGTTGATACAAAATTCGCTGAGGCTGAGGGGATTCGTATTGTCCGCAGAAACTCAGGGGGAGGAGCTGTTTATCACGACTTGGGGAACGTGAACTACAGCTTCATTCTCAGGGACAGCAAGAAATTCACGCTTGAGCATTTCGCGCGAATCATCATGAGGACACTTGAGGCTATCGGCATAAATTCACGTCTTGATTTCCGGCACAATGACATTCTTGCTGACGGTCTCAAAATTTCCGGCTCCGCGCAATATCATCATGAGGGTATAATCCTTCATCACGGCACTTTGCTCTTCGATTCTGACCTGAATATTATCCCGCGTGTTCTGAAACGTTCGGGAAACGTCGCAAACATCAGGCCGTTGCTTAAAAACGATATGAATGTTGAGAAGTTTATGAGGACTTTGGCGGACAATATTGGTGAGACGAAAAATTTTCAGCTTCCCAAAAATGAGGACGTGGAAAAATTATTGCGTCTAAAATATTCAAATCCTAAATGGAACATGGAGGGTGTAAAAATTGATAACCTTTGACAAGAATGTGCGTTACACTAAATCGAATGAGTGGGCAAGAAAAATTGATGACGTTATCCGCGTCGGCATTGATGATTATTCTCAGTCATCGCTTGGTGATATTGTTCACATTGAAGTCATTGCGCCGTTGTCCAACGTAACCGCCGGAAAATCATTCGGCTCGATCGAGGCCACAAAGTCCGTATGCGACATAATTGCCCCAATCTCAGGCATAATTCTGCGCGTCAACGATGAAGTCATCAAATCACCTCAGCTCATAAATTCAGACCCGTTCGGTCAAGGCTGGATTGCCGAAATTAAGCCCAGCGATGTATCAGAACTCGACGGTCTCATGACCTCTGAGGAATACGAGAACTTCATACGATGACCCAGCTCTCGGAACGTATCCGCAAAGTCAGGCAGTTCAAGCGCGAAATCTATCAGGAGTACGGCTTCTATTACTACGTCCCGATGGCCGAGGCTTACACTGTGCAAGTCCCCGTTACGGTGAGCTGTTCATACGGAAAATGCCTTTACTGCGACTTGAATCAGGGAATGACCTTCCGCGAACTCAGCCTCAAAGAGATTGAAGCGAACATTGAGAAACTGCGCTATATTAACGATAAACCGTCAAAACGTTTCCTTCTCGCGGGCGGTAATCCGTTCGTATTAAGTGCTGAAAAATTACTGAGAATATCCGAGATGATTCATGCTCACTTCCCGGAGTGCGAATATATTTCCGCGTTCTCAAGAGCCGATGACATAACACGCAAAAGCCCCGACGATTTGAGAATGCTTCATGAGGCCGGCTATGACAGATTATGTATAGGGATTGAGAGCGGCTGTGATGATGTCCTGAAGTTCCACGAAAAGGGCGTAACACGTTCCCAGAACCTTGAGGCTATGAAGATGCTTGACGATGCGGGGATAAAATACTCAACATACATAATGCTTGGACTTGGAGGACGCTCAATGTCGGAGGCTCACGTCAAAGATACCGCCTCACTCCTGAATAACGCCAATCCTTTCGAGCTTACCGTTGTAACTCTAGTACTTTTCAAGGGCGCGAGGCTCATAGAGAAGGTGAGGTCTCATGAATTTTTGCGAATGTCCCCCTTCGACGCGCTGAAAGAAGAACGCGAACTCCTCTCATTACTCACTATCAACACGGTATTCAACGCAACTCACAAGACAAATCTTTTCCCCATCAAGGGCAGAATACCAGAACATAAGAACATACTGATAAAGAAAATCGACAATGCCGTTAATGAAATCTCGGAGGCCGGATTAAAGCAATATGAGCTTAAACGATGGCACAAATGGGGAATAGAGTAGTAACGTTTTGCGTTATTGCTTTTAACCACTGAAAAAATTAAACTCTATAAAAAATATATTCCCAATTCACCATCAAAGGAGGCTCGAGCAATGCACTGTATGTTCACGTGAAATAAATATTTTTATGCACGTGGTGCATTCTGTCGCTTTGCAACGGCCTGATACTCAAGTCAAAAACATCTTTCCGTCTGCAAAGGGCAGCAATTCACACTAAGTTACAACAATAAACTAAAACAGGAGTAAACTATGCAAAATCTCAATCATCTTACACGTGAGAGTCTTACAGAGCTTGAAAGTGCTCCGCGTACTGCTTCACGTATAATAATTGATTATATAATCTGCCTGATGCCGGTAGTCTTCGGTTGTTTGGCTGTTGCTGAATACATTTTTGTCCCCAACCTAAGCGGCAATGTCAGCACAAACTCATACATATATTTCTTGTGCGTGCTGATACTTTTAGCCGTTACGTTTTTCATCGCGTCTCTTTTCAGCAAAAAGGCTTTCTTGATTCTCAGGTATAAAGCTCCGTTTTATGCTTTCGTTTTTATACTGCTGACCTTGTACGACTACATGACGTTGAAGACCGGAAGACTCGTTCTCCCATATTTCCCGTGGGCTGACCAGATTTTGAATGCCATGTGGGACGACAGAGCATATCTCCTCGATTGTGCTTGCAACTCGTTAAAGTTATTGTTCAGCGGTTACTTCTCAGGAGCAATTCTCGGACTCATCACGGGAACAGCCTGCGGTTGCAGTAAAACAGCGGACTATTGGATCTCGCCGTTCATGAAACTTGTGGGAGCAATTCCATCGCCGACATGGATTCCGATTGTCATGGTCATTGCCTCAACGCTATTCAGCGGTGCGGTCTTCATCATCGCGCTTGGGGTATGGTACTCGCTCACTATCGCAACGATGACCGGCATACGTAACATTGACCGCTCATTCTATGATGCCGCGAAAACTCTGGGGGCTGGACGAACTCAGCTAGTGTTTCATGTTGCGCTCCCGTTCGCAGTCCCGAACATACTTCAAGGCTTGACGCAGGGCATGAGTTCAGCGTGTCTCGTTCTTATTACTGCTGAGATGGTAGGAGTCGAATCGGGGCTAGGCTGGTATGTGTCATGGCAAAAGAGCTGGGCGCAATACGGCAAAATGTACGCCGCAATAGTCGTGTTGTGCGTGGTCTTTGTGGTCGTTAATCGCGGACTTGAGGCAATAAGGCGGAGGCTTTTGAGGTGGCAGGAGGGCTTAGTGTGATATGAATGTGCTTGAATTGAACCACGTTTACAAAAGTTTCGCGCGTTCCGACAGCAACGGAGTTACTCAGGCGGTCAGCGACATAAATTTTTCTGTCAATGACGGTGAATTTCTCTCAATCGTCGGGCCTTCAGGCTGCGGAAAGTCAACGATAATGCGCCTCATTGCGGGATTGATTTTTCCGACCGCCGGAACAATCACACTCAACGGCGAAATCATCAAGGGCACTGACACCGAGAGAGGCATGGTGTTTCAGAAGCCTACGTTATTTCTTTGGCTCACTGTAGAAGAAAACCTGAACTTCACGGCTACGATGAAGAAGCAGAGGCACAATCCCGACTACATGGCCGAAGCTGAAAGGCTCCTCGAACTTGCGGGGCTTTCGGAGTTCCGTCATGACTTCCCTCACCAGTTATCCGGCGGAATGGCTCAAAGGCTCGCGCTAATACGAACAATGATAAATCACCCCAAAGTTTTTTTGCTCGATGAACCTTTGGGAGCTTTGGACGCATTCACACGAATGAACATGCAGGACGAAATCCTCAAATTGTGGCAGAGGTCAAAACATATAGTCTTGATGGTAACTCATGACATCGACGAGGCTATATATCTCGGTACGCGAATAATCGTAATGGCACCAAGACCCGGAAGGATTCGCGCTGACCTTAGAAATGACATGCCTTATCCGAGAGCGAGAACAAGCGATGAGTTTTTACAGTGGCGAAAAAAGGTTTTAGAACTGCTCAATTTCGGGCAGACTATAAATTAAATTCAAGGGGGTATCCGCATTGAAGAAATTATTTGCGGTAATTCTGGCGGTATCGGTTTTCGTCTCAGGCGCATTCGCTATGACACCTGAGGAGGAAGAAGCAGCATGGAAGAATGAGCCTGCTTACGGGAAGGTCATCAAGGTTGGCTATAACGGCGGGCTTTGCACGGGGACTCTCGGCATAACTCAGGCAAAGGGCTTCTTCGAGGCTGAAGGTCTGAACGTTGAGCTTGTACGCTATCAGGGCGACACCGTAACTCTCGGTGATGCTCTCGGAACGGGCAAGATCGACATTGCGGGCGGACACATTGCGACGCTTCTCGTTCCTGCGGCCAACGGGGTACAGATGAAGTTCACGACGGGAATGCACACAGGCTGTAAATCACTGTGCGTTCTCGCTGACAGCCCTTACAAGACAACGAAAGACCTTGAGGGCAAAACCATCGCAATCACAACGAGCATCGGCGGTTCAGACCAGAACATCACAATGCGTTTCCTTCTGAGGGACGGAATCGACCCTGTTCGCGGTGTGAAGTACAAATCAACTGACTCGGGCGCGGCGGTTCTTGCGATGCAGAACGGTGAGATAGCGGCGGCACTCTTGAGCGACCAGTTCATTCAGAAGTTCTTGGAGAACGGAACACTCAGGATAATCCGCTCAATCACGTTTGATGATGACTTCAAGGACGAGACATGCTGCATCTTCGCCGTGTCAAAGGCAATCTGTGAGAATAGCCCAATCACCGCGAAGAAGCTCACCCGCGCCCACGAGAACGCCCGCAAATGGATCATGGGCAACCGCGAGGAAGCTGTGAGATTGATGCTCGACAACAAATGGGCATCAGGCGATTTCGACAAGGTTCTTGCGTTCTACAACACTCTCGACTATTCCGTAGACGACGCTACAACTGAGGCAACATTGCGGAAGGTCATCGACGACTACAAGACATGCGGAATCCTCAACAAGAGCTTTGACACCGAAGAAACACTTGCCCGCGTTTGGGACGGCGTTTTGATGGAGAAATAAGGAGGCATTATCATGAAGAAATTATTGTGTGCGTTATTAGTGGTACTTGCGGTTGCGGGTGTCGTACTCGCTAAGGATTACAAGGCTCAGGACGCTGATGTCGCAGGGCCGAGAGCAAAGTTGAAAGAAGCCGCGCCGGAAATGATGGGTGCGTTCGGAAATCTTGGGGCAGTCGTACTGAAGGACGGTGCAATTTCCCTCAAGGAGAAGGAACTGATTGCTGTAGCGTTGAGCATTCAGAACAGGTGCGAAACTTGCATAATGTCCCATGTCAAGAACGCGATAAAAGCCGGAGTTACTCGTGAGGAACTCGTCGACATGCTTGGTGTCTGCGTACTCATGGGAGGCGGGCCTAATTCCGCGTACGCCGCTACGGTTCTTGAAGTCTACGACCAGTTCACGGCAAAATAAGAACAATCTGAAAGTTTCAGGGCAGGGGGAGAAAGTTCTTTCTGTCCTGTTTCTGTTACAGGAGCAATGAAAATGCTATCACTACCCAAGAATTTTGAGAGCTTCAACGATGCCCGCAAAAAATCATTCATGGCACTCTATGAGGCTAAACAGGCCGGGAAGAAAGTTGTCGGCACATTCTGCTCATATACTCCGGTCGAACTTATCAACGCCGCCGGAGCAATCTCGGTCGGACTTTGCGGGAAATCCGAGCAGGGAATAGCCGAAGCTGAGACGCGGCTTCCGAAAACTCTCTGCCCTTTAATCAAAGCAAGCTACGGAATGGCGATGACTGACCAATGCCCATACTTCTATTTCTCTGACGGAATTTTAGCCGAGACGACCTGCGACGGTAAGAAGAAGATGTATGAGCTTATGAGCCTCTTGAAGCCCGTACATGTAATGAACTTGCCGCAGGGAAGAGATCAGGCAATGGCCATCGAATCGTGGACTGAGGAAGTTAAACGCGCCGCGAAGTTCCTTGAGGGACTGTTCAATGTAACGATAACTGAGGACAAACTTCATGACGCTATCGTTTACCGCAACAAAGTACGCAAAGCCATCGTTGATTTGTACGAGGTGGCAAAGATGAAACCGTCTCCAGTCTCAGGCTACGAGATAAGCACGGTTGCTGAGAGCGCGGATTTCCACTTCACCGACGATGACCTTGTGGCTAAAATCGAGAGGACTACGCGCGAGTTCAAGGAACGTATACGCAATGACGGAGAAGGAAGGCCGAGAGTCCTCATAACAGGCTGCCCGAATGCAGGAGTGCGCGACAAAATCATCAAGCGTCTTGAGGAACTTGGAGCTGATTATGTCTGTGCTGACAACTGCGCCGGGCCGAGAACACAGAAGTTTATGGTCGACGAAAATTCAGACCCTTACAGGGCAATCGCTGAACGTTATCTCAAAATCAACTGTTCCGTTATGACCCCGAATACTGCGCGCTTTGATGACATCAAGGCACTTATTGACGAGTATCAGGCTGACGGTGTAATAGAGATAGTTCTTCACGGCTGCCACACATTCGCGGTTGAAGCATACACGACGATGAACATTGTGCAGAACGATCTCGGTATGCCTTACATGAGGCTTGATACGGATTTTTCGCAGTCTGACAAAGGACAGATAGAAACAAGGCTCGGAGCATTCATTGAAATGATGACTGCGGCCTGAGAATAATTTACAGGAGGTTTTAAGAATGGTAAAAGTTGATGCAATGGGCAAACTTTGCCCCGAACCAGTCATAATGACAAAGGCAGAAGTCGAGAAGGGCGCGGACGAAATCGAGGTACTCGTCGACAACGATATAGCAGTCTCGAATGTAACACGTCTCCTTGAAGGTAAGGGCTTCAGCGTTGAGCTTTCAAGGTCAGGAAACGAACGCAAACTCACGGCCAAGAAGACAGCTTCAGGTTCAGCACCTGCTGCGTCGTCAAAGCGTGATGAACTTCTCGCAATCCTCGTTGCCCATGATGTTCTCGGCGGTAACGACAAGGAACTCGGCGAAGTCCTCATGAAAGCGTTTCTAGGCTGCATCTCGAAACTTTCACGCCGCCCCGCTGTTATGGCGTTCATGAATGAGGGCGTGAAGCTGGTACTGCCTGAGTCGTCAGCCTGCGATTACATCAAGGAGCTTGAGAAGGCCGGAACAAAGATTCTCGTCTGCGGAACATGCACAACGCATTTCAACATCACTGACAAAATCGCGGTCGGTACGATTTCCAACATGTTCGAGATTATGGAGATGATTACCGGCGCGGACAATACGCTGATATTCTAAATGCTTTACGCGGGTATAGACATCGGTTCAACGGCGGCTAAAGCTGTATTGATGAATGAAAACAGAGACGAGATTCTCGGGCGTAAACTGATGCCCTCAGGCTGGAACAGCAGGGAGACGGCTCAGGAAATGCTTGAATGGCTCTTGTCTCTGGGACATTCACGCGATGACATCAAAATTATTGCGACTGGTTACGGGCGTATATCGGTGCCTTACGCTGACAGCACATTAACTGAGATTACATGTCATGGAAAGGGCGCGGCATTTCTTGGCGGTGAAAATCTCACGGTCATAGACATTGGAGGTCAGGACACGAAGGTAATAATTCTGAGGAACGGGCGGGTTATTGACTTCGTTATGAATGATAAATGCTCGGCTGGAACTGGGAAATTCCTTGAGGTCATGGCCAACCGAATGGGATTGACGCTTCCTGAATTTTTCGGGCTTGCTGAAAACGGAAAGGACATCAAAATTTCGTCGATGTGTACGGTCTTTGCTGAGAGCGAAATTGTCAGCCTCATGGGACTTGGAACTCCGCGCGAGGATATAGCCTGCGGAGCTGTCGGTTCAGTTGTGTCGAAGGTTGCGACTTTAGTCAGCCGTAAAAATCCATCGGGCGGTTACTTTTTGACGGGCGGATTTTGTGAAAGCACCCTTTTGATTCGTAAGCTGTCGGAAACTTTAGGCTCTGAAGTCAGGACGAGTCCTGATGCGCGTTTTGCAGGAGCGATAGGGGCGGCGTTGCTGGGCAAATGATTCTTTATGAGCTAGAGAATCTCCGGCGAATGGCATATGTCAGGGCTGTTATGAGTGATTACGTCGTGGGCTACATCGGAATGAAGATACCCATCGAGATATTTCATGCGCTTGGGCTTATGGCTGTTCCTGTTTACGGTATCGACAGGGAAATCCTGAAGTTTTCACGCGAGGAGAAGCTATGCCCTTTGGTTGATGCAACGATAACCTATGCGAAGACGGATAAATGCCCGCTCATTCACAGCGCAAAGATGATTGTGATTGATGATACATGCGATTTGATGAGGGGAAAAATGTCCGGGCTTCAGGGGAAATGCATTCACTTTTACGACAACGACCGTGAAAATTTGATTGCGGTTATCGAAGAAGTTTACGGCAGAAAGTTTCAGGCTGAAAATCTGAGTTCTGTTCAGAAAGAGCTTGAACGTATACACAGCCGCGTAAAGTCATTGACGAATGACGAGGTTCAGAGCTTCATTCTTGAATATTACGTCAACTTTCTGGACTTGCCTGAACGCATGAATTTCCTTGACACTTTGCAGGGTAAAGAAATTCGTTTGTCTCATGAGTTCGTCGAGACTATTTATCGTTGTCCCGAATGCGGGGGCAAATTTTTGAGGGAGGGATAGATTTATGGCAGATTATCACGAAATGTGGGAAGCTCTTGGAATGGACGTTAAAACACACGACCTTCTATGTGAGGCACTTCCCGGAGCGTTCGGAGATGTTTACTTGTCGCAGGAGAACAGGCCGGAAGGTATGGACTACTTCAACATGGTGGTCGCTGAAATTCACGGCATAAGGCCCGCTGAACTCGTCGAGCATAAGAAGAAAGGCGGAAAGGTCGTCGGGACATTCTGCATTCATGTACCCGATGAAATTCCGATTTCGGCAGGAGCTATTGCTACGGGGTTATGCTCAGGGTCTCAGTTCTGGGTTCCGGGAGGCGAAAAGAAGTTACCCGCCGCAACTTGTCCGCTGATTAAGGCGAGTTTGGGCGCGAGGTTTGACAGGACATGCCCGTTCTTCAGGCTCGCGGATTTGTTCGTCGGTGAGACCACGTGCGACGGTAAGAAAAAGGCTTGGGAAATTCTCGCTGAGGACGCGCCAATGTACATCATGGACATTCCGCAGATGAAAAGGCCGAAAGACTATGAGCATTGGAACGAGGAAATTCACGGCTATCTGAAGAAGTGTGAGGAGCTTACAGGCAACGAGGTAACTCCCGCAAGCCTAAGAAGCGCGATTATTCTCCTCAACAAGAAGCGCAAGGCTCTCCATAGGCTCGCAAGTTTCCGAAAACTCGACAACATTCCCATAAGCGGGAAAGATGTTCTTCTCATCACGCAGATAGCATTCTACGATGACCCCGCAAGAATCACAGCGCAAATCAACAAGCTCTGCGATGAACTTGACGAACGCGCAAAGAATAATGTCTCAGTCTTCCCGAAAGGAACAAAGAGGATTTTGCTGACTGGTACACCGCTTTCAATCCCGAACTGGAAACTTCACCACATCATTGAAACTCTCGGCGGTGCTGTGGTATGCGAGGAGATGTGCACGGGAATACGTTATTACGAGAAGTGCGTCGACGAATCAGGCTCGACGATTGACGAGATGATTACGCATTTGACTGAGCGTTACATGGGAGCGATTCACTGTGCTTGCTTCACGCCGAACTCAGAGCGGATCGACGACATCAAACGTCTGGCTAAAGAGTACAAGGCTGACGGAGTTATTGACGTGAACCTGAAGTTCTGCAACATCTATGACACTGAGGGCTACTTCGTCGAACGTGAGCTGAATAACGCGGGTATTCCCGTTCTCGGAATAGAGACCGACTACACGGATCAGGACGCTGAACAGCTCAAGACCCGAATCGGCGCGTTCTTGGAGATGCTGGGGAATTGAGCGCGAGGCATTACGTTTTATTTCCCGACGTAACGAACGCACAGAGGCTCTATGACATTCTCAAGGCTGGGGGCATAAAATGCACATTCGCTCCCACGCCTAGAGAGGCCGACAAATGTTGCGGGGTCTGTGTTCTCTTTCAAGATGGCAACGACAGAGAGGCAATCGAAAAATTCATCTCTGAGAACGGAATAAATATCTTGAGATTTTACGACGGAGAATCAGGCGACCCCCAAAGAATGAAATTTTGCTGAATTGAGGTGGAATTGAAGTATGGATTTTCTGAAACGTTATCCTATTCCGATAGCTGGATTGATTCTCGGGCTTTTCGCGCTTGGGAACTTGATACAGAGTTACAGTGCTGATGCGAGGATTGCACTCGGAGTAACCGCATTGGTCTTATACGTTCCTTATCTGCTGAAAGTTGCTGTACTGAACGTTAAACTGCGTGAGCCGCTTGACAATCCTGTAGCTGCGAGCGTCTTCCCGACGTTCACGATGGCCACGATGCTTCTCGCGGGCTACGTGAAACCTTACAGCGCTGGGTGTGCAAGCATAATATGGTACGCGGGATTAGCCGGCCATGTACTGCTGATAATATGGTTCACGATGAAGTTTCTGCTTCGTAACTTTGCAATCAAAAAGGTATTCCCGTCATGGTTCATTGTCTACGTCGGGATTGCTGTAGCGAGTGTTTCTGCGCCTGTTACGGGACAGTTAGCGATAGGGCGGTATGCGTTCTGGTTCGCGTTCGTAACTTACATCTGCCTTCTCGTCATAGTCTGCAAGAGAGTGTTCCTCGTCGGCGAAATTCCTGCTCCGGCCATGCCTACAACGGTAATATTTGCGGCTCCTGCTTCACTTCTGCTCGCGGGGTACATGGTTTCGTTCCCGGAAAAGGAAGCATGGATTGTGTACTTGCTGTTCGCAATGTCGATGTTCTTCTGGGTCGTGGGAATGATGTATTTCGCAAAGACTTTCAGGGGCGCGTTCATGCCTAGTCATTCAGCTTTCACGTTCCCGTTGGTGATAAGCGGAATTGCAACTAAGATGTCAGCGCAGTTCACGGGATTTTCGTGGCAGGGTGCATTTGCTGACATTCAGACGTTGATTGCGGCAGTAATCGTTTTGTGGGTACTTGCGCGCTACGTGATGTTTCTGTTCAACGGCGCGAAGTAAGGTAAAAATTCAAGGGGGTAAATTTCAATGACACGTGAAGAATATGTGAAGTCAATCCGTGATACCGCAGAAGAATATTTCAGGAGCGGTACATACTTCTGTTCTGAGGCGGTACTTCAGACGATCAACGATGCGCTTGGCCAGCCTTTCAGCGAGGAAATCGTGAAGATGGCATCAAGTTTCCCGATTGGAATGGGGAAGGCTCAGTGCTTATGCGGTGCGGTTTCGGGCGGAGAGATGGCACTCGGTATCGTCTATGGGCGAGTGAAGGGTCAGCCTATGGATCCTAAGATGTTTGTGGTTGCGAAGGGCCTTCATGATTTCGTGAAAGAGAAATACGGGGCAACATGCTGCCGTGTTATGACGCGACAGTGGGCAGGGGATAATTTCATGTCGCCTGAGCGCAAGGCACATTGCATCGAGATTACGGGTGTAGTTGCGGAGTGGGTAGCGAACACACTCATTGACGACGGGAAGCTGGTAGTACCTGCCGCGTAAAGATTTTACCAACATATCAAAAGTCCTCTCCAAACTGAGAAAAAATTTCCCCCGGCCATGTTCTGACTGGGGGACTTTTTGTTACTTTATCATTTCTTCAAGGAAAGGCGGCAAAACGAAGCTAGCCCTATGAATCTCAGACGTGTAATATCTTGTAGGCTTAACCATCCTCAAAGGCTCAAACGAACTCTCACGCATTGAAGCGAGGCCGTAAGTCCACATTCCCGAAGGATACGTCGGCACAACTCCCCAGTACATTCGCACGCACGGAAATACCTTCCTCATCTCACGTATCGCCTGAGTCATTATGTCGGTGTCAGTGAACGGCGATTCCGTGAGTTCCGAGAGCATGGCCGAGTCCGTCATTACCCTCTTAACGTCCTCGTAGAATCCCGACTGGAACAACCCCGCAGCAAAGTCAACAGGGTCTGTGCTGTCAATAATAACTACATCGTAGCGTTCGTCCGTCTCACGGATATACTTCATCGCGTCCATACATTTAACGTCCGCCCTCGCGTCATCAAATGAACAGCCAGCGAACGGCAGATACTTCTTCGACGATTCTATGACTCTCTCGTCAATGTCGATGAGGGTGCATTTCTTCACGCATCCATGCTTCAGGACCTCGCGCATTATTGCCCCGTCTCCTCCGCCTATAATCATAACGTTCTTGGGGTCAGGGTGAGCGCAGATAGGAACGTGAGCCATCATCTCAGAGTATGTGAACTCGTCCCGTTCAGTGAGCTGGTATGCGCCGTCAAGCATCAGGGTTCGGCCGTATTCGTATGTGTCAGCAATGAGAAGCTCTTGATACGGAGTCTTCTCGGAATGAAGAACGCTCTTGACGCGCATTGAGAGCTTGAGATTGTCGGTGCTGTATTCGGTCAGCCAAAGCTCATTGTTCCTCTTTGGCCTCATAACATACTCGCTCATGCCAAGATTGCTTCTCCTAAATTCGCGCCAAGCTCGCAGAGTTTCTCCATATCCTCAGCGGTCGGTGATGTGTATACTTCGACTTCCGGCCCTGCAAGCTGTAACTTGCTCTTCTCCGCGTAATCTTTGAGTGCCGTCAATGCTCCCTTGCTCCATGAGTAGCTACCTGCAACTCCGAGAATCTTGTTCTTCGGCATACGGTTTAGGAGCTTCGAGCATAGTGCTTCCATTGGCGGGAAAAGCTGTGTGTTATACGTGCAGGCCATGAGCGCAAAGCCCTTGAACTTCCAGATGTCCCTCAGAATATATGAAGGGTCGGTGCGTGATACGTCGTAGATTCTGATGTCCTTTATGCCGGATTTTGCGAGTCCTGTTGAGACAGCTTCGGCCATTTTGCGGGTGTTACCGTACATTGAGCCGTAGACGACGACAGCCCCATTCTCGCCCTCGTACTTGCTCCACTTGTCATAGAGAGAGATGACTTTCTTGATGTCCTTGCGGAAGAGCGTGCCGTGAGACGGGAATATGCTGGTGATTGGGAGTGCGCCGAGCTTCTTCAGTGCGACCTGAACAATGTTTGAGTATTTCCCGACTATGCAGGCGTAATACCTCAGCATCTCATCTTCCCAGCGTTCGGGGTTCTTCTCGTCGTCGAAAATTCCTCCCTCATGCGCCCCAAACCCTCCGAATGAGTCGTTCGAGAACAATACTCCCGTTGTAGTGTCGAACGTTACCATGCTTTCAGGCCAATGAAGCATAGGAACTGTGAAGAATCTCAGAACGTGCCCGCCCAAGTCAAGAGTGTCGCCGTCCTTAACGGTTATAACATCCTCAGTGATCCCGTGATAGCCCTTGAGCATCGGGAGAGTCTTTGCGTTGCCGATGAATTTCAGCGAAGGCCATATTGATTTTAGCTGTGAGATTAGTCCCGCGTGGTCAGGCTCCATATGGTTGACGACAAGATAGTTGAGCGTCCTGTGTCCGAGAGCCTCAGTGAGCTTGTTCACATAATCATCAAGGTACGGGCCTTTAACCGTGTCGATTGCGGCTGTTGCTGTTGTTCCGAGAACTGCGTACGCGTTATAGGCGACTCCCTGCGGCAACGGCCAGAGGGACTCGAACATGTCCGTCTCATGGTCATTCACTCCGAGCCACCATGTATCTTTATTCACTTGTACTGGTTTGTACACACTAATTCCTCCTTCTTGTGAGTGATTATTGTCTGCCATTGTATCATGTCATGCCTCACTTGAACTCAACAATCGTAACCCCGTAGCCTCCTTCGCCCTCAACGCCCAGCCTGTAGCTTTTGACATAACTCAGCCTCGACAAAAGAGCATGGACTTCCCGCCTCAATATCCCCTCGCCCCTTCCATGTATAACTGTAACGACGGAATGATTCGACCTGTAAGCCTTATCGAGATAGCTTGCGACTAGGGGCATTGCTTCAGCGACCAGCATTCCACGAACCATTATTGACGACGGGACTGTCTCAGGTCTTGGGAGCTTCGTAGTGTCCTGAGGCGGGGTTGCAACCTGAGCTTTCTTGTCGGTGGCAATGAGCTGGCTCAATGGAACGTCAACACTCATCGGCCCGGCTGTCATGTAAGCGCGTCCGTTGCGGATCTCGTTGATGATCCCGACGATGCCGCTTCCTGCGATCATGGCCGTAACTCCCGGAGCTGGCTCGAACGGTTTGGGGCTGTTCTGAATCTCTCGCTCTGTACGTTTCTGATGACGCTTGTCGATAACGCCTCGTAAAGTTTTAAGCTCTCTTCGTTTCACGTTGTAGCCTTTCCGTGCAATGTCTCTTGCTGACTCCTCAATGCTCCGTATGATCTCCTTCGAGGTTTCTTCGGCCTGAGCGATGAACTTCTCAGCTTTACGGTCGGCGGCCTGCATGATCTTGTCGCGCTGAGTGTCGATTTCCTTGACGCGGTTCTGGTATGCCCTCCGCAAGTCCTCAGCTTCCTTCATGGCCGTGTGGACTTCACGTTCTGCGGTATAGAGTGCTGCCTTACGCTCGTTGAGTTCGCTCATTATGTCCTCTGCCGTAAGCTCTCGGGAATCAAGTTCACCCTGTGCGAGTCTTAATACATTCTCCGGCATTCCGTAGCGTCTGGCAATGAGTAGCGCGCTGCTTCTTCCGGGAATCCCCATCAATAGCCTGTAAGTCGGCTGTAACTTCTGAATGTCGAACTCCATGCTTGCGGTCTCAACTCCGTCCGTTGTGAGTGCGTACTGCTTCACTGGGTTGTGATGTGTCGTTGCGAGGGTAACACAGCCCATCTCCTTGAGCGTCTGCAATATCGCCACGCCCAAAGCCGCGCCCTCGTGAGGATCTGTGCCTGCTCCAAGTTCGTCAAGCAGCACTAGCGACGAGTCTGTTGCGTTCTTCAGAATGTGTATGATCTTCTGCAAGTGTGCGCTGAACGTCGAAAGATTCTGCTCAATGCTCTGTTCGTCGCCTATGTCCTCATATATCGCGTCGAACGTCCCGATTACAGTGCCGTCCCTCGCCGGAAGTGGAAGCCCAAGCCAAGCAATGGCAATCATGACTCCTGCCGTTTTGAGGGTTACGGTCTTTCCGCCGGTATTCGAGCCTGTTATTACAAGGGTAGTGAAACCTTCACCGCATGAGACTGAAACGGGTACGGCCTTGTCCTTCAGCATTGGGTGTCTTGCGTCAATTAGGCGGAAGAATTTTTTTGCCGACAATTCAGGAATCACCCAGTGCTTGTTACGGATTAAGTCATCGCATACACATAGAAGGTCAAAAGTTCCTATGACTCTCTCGGCGTTGATGACAGCATTTTCGCGGGACAATATATTCCGTGTGAGCGCGAGAAGTATCAAACGCTCCTCGTCCTGCTCGTCCTTAGTCTTCACTATGAGGTCATTGTTGACACGGGATAATGATTTCGGCTCCATGTAGACGGAATTTCCCGATGCTGAACGCTCAACGGCGAGTCCCGGAAACCTGTTAATGTATTCCTGACGAACAAGCAGCAGGAATCTTCCCTCGCGCCATGAAAGTGAACGTTCCTGCAACATGTTCACGGTATCGGAGTCCTCAAAGAGTTTCTGCGCTATCCTTCGGCCATTGCGTTTCAAGTTCTCGATTTCCTCACGTATAACCGCAAGTTTAGGAGAAGCGTTGTCAGCGAGCCTCCCAGAATCTTCGACGACATTCAAAGCCTCGATCTCCGGCGAAAAATCCCTTATACCCCGCCTCAATGCGTCAACAGTCTGGTAATTCCCTGAGACTTCCGCAAGTCCTTCACGGATTTGTCGCGCACATTGCAATACCGCCCTCACCCTCAACAATTCCTCGCCCGAAAGGATACCGCTCTTCTTTGCGTTTGGGAACATCGGGGAGACAGCTTCAAGTCCTGCGTTGAAGGTAAATTCTCCGTTGTGGTCAGTGAGGTCAAGCCATTCACGGAGCAATTTCTCGCGCTCACGGAGAGAGTTGTAATCCTTCGCCGGCTTAAGCGAGGCCAAAATTAACTCCCCTAATCCGCCTCTCAGTCTTTCACGGAAGGGGAGCAAGTTTTTCTCAAGCTCTAATATTTCTGCAACGTTGTCCGAGATTTGCATCTAAATTCCGCCCGTCAATGCCCTGAAATCGACAAGCCCATGTTCCTGAAGCAAGTCCCTAATATACGGCCAAATGTATGAAGCTCCCTTCATGAACCAGCTTTCCTCCATCCATTCAGTCGGTATCATCTTCGGGAATGACGAGAGTAGCGCGTAGACTATGATTGTTATGAAACTTGCCTTGAGGAAGCCTACGATCATTCCGCAAATGTGGTCGGTCAATGAGAGCTGCGTAACCTTCACCATCCACGATAGAATGAAGCCTATAACCGCGAATATGATCTGAACGATGAAGAATATTGCGAGTGAACATGCAAGCGACAATATATTACGGTCAAAAGCCGGGTCATTGATGTATCTTGATGCAAGCTCGACTGCAGGGTCTGCGAATTTCCACGCGCAGAAGGTGCTCACGAAGAAACCAACAAGCCCGATGACTTCGCCGGAAAAGCCGTTCACAAGCCCCCTGTAGAGGAAGAATATCAGGATTATACCGAGAACGGCATCAACTATAAGTGCAACATTCATGTCAATATCACCTTCCTTTTAATTTACGCCTTGAGGGGCGCGGTAGTAGTTTATTCTCATCTCAGCGGGATTAACGGCCATGTTGAGATTATCGCAGGCAATCTCACATAGCGACAAAACGTCCAGCCTAACCCGCAAAATTTCAGCGTCAAGCCCTGTTCTTTCGGGGTCGTCGGAAATTGCTACAGCGTCAGGATTTTTGCCGAGCCATTCAAGAATTTGAGCGTGGGAATATTCCCCAGCCTCCAAGAATCCATCGCATGAAGCGTAAACGTACCCATGTCCCGCGTAAATGACCGTGAGAATTTTGCCGGCTTTCCTGAACGTGAAAGGCAGGAGCTCAAGGGTTGAGACTGTGATTATCTTTGCGCCCGAAGAATACGCAAGCCCCGACGCATAAGCCGCCCCGACACGAATCCCAGTGAAGTAACCCGGCCCGTTAGTGAGAGCAATATAGTCCAGTTCATTCCACGAAAGCCCTGAAGAAGCCATGAGTCCCTCGCAGATTCTGGGAAGCTCTGAAGTCTGCCTTCTCCCCAAGTCCTCCTGAAAGTGCCCAACAATCTCACCGTCAACCATCAAAGCAGCTCCAGTGATTTTGAGACAGCAGTCAACCGCAAGAATATTCGCCATTACACAGCCACCTCGATTCTGATTTCGCGTTCGTTCTCACTCAGTGCCGAGAAATATACCCTTAACGCATTGTCAGGAGGGTTCGCCCAACGTTCAGGCCATTCAACAAAGAGAATAACATCATCATCGCCCGCGTATTCCTCGAGTCCTACAGCACTCACGCCGTCAGGTTCAAGCCTGTATAAATCCGCGTGAACTATGTAAAGCCCCGATGATGCCTCATACTCGTTGATTAGCGTGAACGAAGGACTCCTCATTCCCGTAATCCCGAAAGCCTCGCCGACTCCCCTTACGAAGACAGTTTTCCCCGCGCCCAAGTCCCCGTAAAGAAGAACAACATCTCCGCCCTTGAGATTTTGCGCGAAGTCATGGCCGATTCTTCGTGTTTCTTCTTCAGAGTGAGTTTTCATGATTGCGTTTACGTTTCTCGGAACGATGCTTCATGATTACTCGGAGGACTACGCAGGAGACGCAGAATATCACCGCGAACAAAACGGTGCGGGGAATCTCAATGTCAGCACCCGTACTCCGGCTCATTCCAAATATGAACGCTATAGCCATACCGAAGCTGAGTACACTCATGAGAAGCCCGCGCCTGCGAATATTCTCGGTCTTTTGGATTTCAGCGTCCCAGTCAACACGCTTTCTCTGAGACCTCATTTCCCAGACCTCAAGCCGTGAATGACTTTCCTCAGAGTGTGTGCAATCTCCGAAGCAAGTACACCGTCAATGCCCTCACGAGCCAGCAATTCGCCCGCTATCCCATGAACTGAAGCACCCAGAACAGCGGCGTCGAAAGCGTCAAGACCTCCAGCCAAGAATGCGCCTATACAGCCCGAAAGTACGTCGCCCGAACCCGGCACAGAAAGTTCCGGCCCGCCGTAAGGAATTTCAGCGAACTTTTCACCCTGTGCAATCAGCGTGTGATGACCTTTAAGGACGACACAGCCCCATCTTTCCGAGAGTTCACGAACCGCACCCGGCCTGTCTGCATGAACTTGAGCGGGAGAAATTCCGAGAAGACGACTGGCCTCGCCTTCATGAGGTGTCATTACGGAGTCAGTTCTGGGCTTCAGGTCGTCGCGTGATGAGGCAAGAGCATTAAGACCGTCCCCGTCAACAAGAATCTTCGACGGCCATTCGCGCCACATTCGGGACGTGAAAATTTCGGCGGCAACACTCTTGTCGAGTCCCGGCCCAATGACTAGAGCGTCAATGTTCTTCTGCGACAGTGCAAGCTCCTTCCATCGGAATGTGTCATCGTCAAAGCAGTATATGACTTCCGGAAGCCTTGACGCACAAGCCTCACATACCTTCTGGATCGACAGCATTGTTACGACACCTGCGCCGCTCCTCAAAGCACCCAATGCGCTCAAAGCGGGTGCGCCCGGATAACGTATCGAGCCTCCCGCAACAAGAACTCTTCCCCTGTGCCCCTTGTGCATATCCTCAGGGCGGGGAGGCAATAATTTCCTAAGTTCCTCTGCTGTCATTTACAGTCTCACCATCTGCGGGGGTTCTTTTCCTGCGAAAACGGCCTCAATGTTCCGTATTACCATGAGACCCATCTCGCGCCTTGTCCCGAATGTTGCTGTCCCAATATGAGGAAGTAAAACGACATTCTGAAGCGTCTTCAATGCTGGTTCAACTTCCGGCTCATTCTCGTAGACATCAAGCCCAGCTCCCGCGATCACCCTTCTCGACAAAGCGTCAGCAAGTGCTTTCTCGTCAACAACAGGGCCGCGCGATGTGTTGATGAGTATTCCGTCTGGCTTCATTTTTGCGAGTTCCTTTGCGCCGATTAGATGTCGTGTTGAATCCGTCAAAGGAAGATGAAGGCTCACGAAGTCCGAACGCTCCAATAATTCCTCAAGCCCTACTCTCTGCGCGCCTACTGACTCAAGATGAAGCGAGTTCCTCCGGCTATAGTAGAGTACCTTCATGTTGAAGCCGCGAGCCGCCTTGATGCCGAAATTTGCACCGATACGCCCTGCGCCGATGATGCCGACAGTACGGCCTGTGATGTCATAGCCGAGCATGTACTTCGGTGCCCACATGAATGTGCCTGTACGTACAATGTTGTCGCACTCAATGACTCTCCTTGCACAAGCGAACATCAGCGTGAATGCAGTGTCAGCCGTAGCATCAGTGAGGACATCGGGGGTGTTGGTAACGTAAATACCTTTTGCCTTCGCCGCAGCAACGTCAATATTGTTGAAGCCTACGCCGTAATTTGCGATTAGCTTGAGGTCGGGGCCAGCCTGATTTATGAGGTCTGCGTCAATCGGGTCATTGAGCATCGTTATTATTGCGGCGTAATTCTTGACGGCGTTGACGAGTTCCTCACGTGTAGCGAGCCTCTCTTCGTGGTTAACGTCATACTCGCAGATATTTCCGAGCGTTTTCATTACGTATGTTGGGAGCGTGCGCGTAACATATACTTTTCTGTTCATGGTGTGATTACTCCTCGATTGTGATGGTTTTGATTACTACGTCTTCTAACGGTCTGTCCTGTCTGTTAGTCTTCGTGTGCCCGATTGCCTCGACAACTTCCATTCCTTCGATGACATGGCCGAAGATTGCGTGATGACCGTCAAGCCACGGGGTTGGAACGAGAGTGATGAAGAACTGCGAGCCGCCTGTATCCGGGCCTGCGTTTGCCATTGAGAGTATTCCTGGAGCGTCATGCTTGAGTCCTTCGCCGAACTCGTCGGGGATAACGTAGCCCGGGCCACCGCGACCTGTACCTGTTGGGTCTCCGCCCTGGATCATGAACTTGTCGATTACCCTGTGGAAGATTACGCCGTCATAGAAATTCTTGGAGGCAAGGTCTGTAAAGTTCTTGACGGTATTGGGCGCAAGGTCGGAATAAAGCTCGATGGTGAAATCGCCCATTGATGTCTGGAATTTTGCGAGGGGACGCTTTGTGGTCTCGTCAGCAAAAGCCGGAGAACATACGAGAGCAAGCGTGAGAATTTTGCAGAGTAACTTGTACATTGTGATGATGATTCCTCCTTCAATGTGATTGAATGCTGAGAATATAATATCACTAAGCACAATATACCTGTATATCAGGAACGCTTGCCCTCATGCTCAACCTTAATGTTGCCAGTGAGGTTTTCTACTTTTTCAGCAACGACACTGCCATTACTGCAAACGACAATATAATTCCGCAAGTCGACGCATTGAGCCTCACTCCCATAACCTCAAGAGCACCCCCGAATCCCCCGAACGTCATGTAAACCGTCAGCCCGGCCCCAAGCAATGCCGACATTACAGCCCCGAAATTCCCGGCCCTCTTCGTGAAAAGCCCGAACACTAACGGTGCACTCAATGACACGCTCATGAGTGAGTAGAATATCGTCAACGCTGAGATTATGCTCTCAAGCCTCAACGCTAAAATCACCCCGATGAGTCCGCAAATTACCGTAACGACTCGTGAGAGCCTAAGAAGATTTTTGTCGCTGATTTTGGGATTGATGAAACGCTTGTACAAGTCATTCGTGAGTGAACCAGCAAGCATGTAGAGAACTGTATCAGCCGTACTTACTTCAGCCGCAAAAATTCCCGCAAGCGCAAGACTCGCTGCAAAGAACGGCATCATCTCCTTCATAGCCGACGGCAGCGCCAGATCCGCACGCGATAATCCCGGTATGCAAGCTCCTGCCGACATTCCTATAATCACGGGTATCACTGCGAAAACAAGCTGCACCAATCCGTTCATGGCCGTGCCGACTTTAACGGCGCGTTCATTCTCGGCAGCAAAGACCTTTCCGATCAGTCCCGGTGATATGAAGAATGACGGCACAAGCATCACGATGTATCCGATGATGGCAGTACTCCCCATTCCGAAAGCATCAAAGTATGTCGGATTGCTTACGGCTGACTTAATGCCGCTGATTCCTCCCGCGTAGCTCAAAACGAAAGGAACGGCAACGATGAAGCCTGCAAGAATAACCGCGACCTCAACAATATTGACGACCGCGCTTGAAAGAAGCCCCCCGGCCGCGAAATACAGCGTCGTAACAACCGCCCCTGTTATTACGCCATGAACCTTCGGGATTCCTGCGGCAACATCGAGAATCCACGCTATCCCCAAGAGCTGCCCCGCGAAAAGCGCAAGTGTTCCAACTGACATCATTACCGAGATTATTCCTGAGAATGCCTTGCTGTAACGTGCATCAAGGTAATCGCTCAACGTGTAGTAATTATTCTCACGGGCAATCCGCCAGATTTTCGGGCCGACTATGTACGCGAGAATCAGTGAACCTATTCCCGCACTTCCTATCCACCACCAGGCTGAGACACCGTGAGTGTAGGCAAGCGCTGATACTCCCACGGTTGAACCTGCTCCGAGATTTGCGGCTATCAGGGACGTGAAGAGAAGACCTGAGCCGAATCTCCGTCCCGCGACAAAGAAGTCTGAGGCTGATTTTGCCTTTCGCCCTATAAAGGCTCCGAGCGCTACGAGAATTACAGCGTATACGAATATGAATGCGAGCATGAAAATTCCTCCCGTATATAAAAAAATCCCTGCTCAGATTTTTGCATCTAAACAGGGTGTAATTTCATCCGTCGTCTCTTGAAAAATTTTGGCTGGGAATCAGGGATTCGAACCCCAATTGCCTGATCCAGAGTCAGGTGTGCTGCCGTTGCACCAATTCCCAGAATGTGAATGCTAAGGATTTTCTCAAAGCACTAGGAAATTCTACCAGCAATCTCGAATTTGTCAATAACTCTGATATAATCATCGCTAAAAATCGCATCAACATGAAAGGTTTTCCAAATGTACAGAAATTTCGTGAAGAGAATTTTCGATGTCATTCTGAGTCTCATAGCTCTCGTCTTTCTTTGTCCTGTAATACTTGTGTGCGCTGTGATAATAAAGCGTGAGGACAATGGGCCTGCGTTCTTCAGGCAGAAGAGGATAGGAATTCACAAAAAGACCTTCAGCATGTACAAGTTCCGCTCGATGAGAATGGACGCACCCAGGGATGTTCCTACACACCTCTTCAAAAACCCAGAGCAATATTTTCTCCGCTGCGGAAAATTCATCAGGAGGTACAGCCTCGATGAGCTTCCGCAGATAATCAACATTCTCAAAGGCGATATGTCAATCGTTGGGCCGCGTCCTGCATTATGGAATCAGTATGACCTCATAGAAGAGCGTGACAAGTACGGTGCTAATGACATCAGGCCGGGGCTTACAGGATGGGCACAGATTAACGGGCGCGATGAGCTTGAGATTCCAGAGAAGGCCAGGCTTGACGGCGAATATGTCAGGCGAGAATCGTTCTTGTTCGATGTAATGTGCATATGGCGGACCGTGTTCAAAGTCGTTGAACATGAGGGAGTCTTGGAGGGAGGTACGGGAACTAAGAAGTGATTACCGCTCTGTCTCCTCAATGCTTGCCCGCAAGTCATAGAGCCTGTAATCCTCACCGTACTCACTCAGGCTCATATCGTAGGCCAATGAACCGAATGCCTTGTTGACCAGCCCGGAGAATCCCGCGAGGAGTTTCAATGGAAGTTCACAGAATGGGAGGAGCTTTATTATCTTCCCGTGATTTTCTGCTATCATTTTCACCATCTCTGAAGTGTCGGAATACTCTCCGTTTTGAGGCCAGAATATCCCTCGCTCCCTGTTCTCAACCATGAGCCTGATGAACTCCGCAAAATTCTTAGCGTATATCATAGAGCGAGTGTTATGTATTTTCGGGAAGAACGGAAGCCTGGCTGCAATCTTCGAGAGAACACGATAGTTTCCTTTACAGCCTTTTCCGTAAATCATCGGGCACCTGAGTATGCAGACCCTGAAATTCTCGTCGTTCAATGACTGAAGCATATCCTCGGCTCTGACCTTGCTGTCTCCGTAATAACTTTCTGGATTCACCGGGCTGTCTCGGGTGATGATCTTCGTCTTTCCGATTGGAGCTGACTTCCCGTAGACGATTGACGAGCTCATGAAGATGAATTGCCCCGCCCCGTCATGCTTTGCCTTTAACGCTGCATCGAATGCAAGTTCCGAGTTAACGCGGTAATAAGAGTCCTTGTCGCTGGATTTTGTGCTGTCGTGAGCAATTCCTGCAGTATGTACAACAGTGTCGAAGCCATTGAAACTCTCAGACCTCCATGAATCTCCGCGAAGGCTTATCGTCTCAATGTGATATTTTGCCGGCCATGATGAAAGATGTTCGCAGATTACGCTTCCTGTGTAACTGTGTAAGCCTGTAATAAGTATCCTCATAAAAAAATACCCTCCCGTTATGAGAGGGCATAATATCATAGATTAGTGTGCTGCGGCGATATTCTTGTTGACTTTCGCCGTGAACAATTCCTTCCAGCAGTTCGACACGACGAGAATCGCAAGCGTCATCAGTGCCAATGCGATTATGAGCTGCAATCCGTCAACCATGAAGACGAACGATCCAGCTCCGAGCTTCAGGACAATGTTGTAGACGCTGATTACCAGTGCGCTCATCGTTACGACAAACATGAACGTCATAGGCACGTAAAGCATCCAGCCCTTACGTCCCGTTACCCTCAGGAAGACAGCGAGAGCCGTGAGAACCAATGCCGAGAGAAGCTGGTTAGCCGCGCCGAATAATGGCCATATGCTCGCGTAACCGGCAAGGCAAAGCGCATACGCAAGAACGAGCGTTATCACTGTTGAGACGTAGTTGTTCGTAACGAATTTCACGAGGATTCCAGCCTCTTCTCCCTCAGAAGGAAGCAGCAATTCCTGCAATGACATTCTCCCGATTCGTGTTACCGCGTCAATCGTCGTCATAGCAAGCGCGCTGACGCACATCATTATCACGCAGGTTGAAATATTCGCAGGAAGCCCGAACATCGTGAAGAATCCGCCCACAGCGTTCCCGAAAATCTGGAATGGCGTACCAGTAGGAAGCCCGCCGTCCTTCGAGGCCGAGCAGGCAATAACAAGCGCAACAACTCCGAGCAATGTCTCAACCAGCATCGCGCCGTATCCAACCGTCAGCATGTCGCGTTCATTGGCGATTGACTTCGAGGACGTTCCGGAAGATACGAGGCTGTGGAATCCTGATACAGCTCCGCAGGCAATCGTGATGAAGAGTATCGGGAACAACGGCTGATTCTTTACCGTCCAGCCCGCGAACATAGGCATCTGGATTTCAGGGTTTGCGACGATTATTCCGATAGCTCCGCCGAATATCATTCCCAGTAAAAGGAAGACGCTCAAATAGTCGCGGGGGTGCTTCAAGAGCCACATTGGAAGTACTGACGCTATGAAGCAGTACGCGAACACAACGTATCTCCATGTCTGAGCATTGTAGTACATAGGGTTGGCGATTCCAGCCCACAGCATTGCAACAACGAGGACAACTCCGACGACGAATTTCGTAAGCTCGCCGGTCTTCATGAAGCGCATGAATACCCCAAACACCATGGCCGCGAAAATGTATATCATCGAGATTGATGCAGCTGATGCGCCGGGTACGTTCTGGCCGCCGTCCTTAGTGAAGCCGTTGAAAGTTCCCGCGAGAATGTCAGCGAATGCCGCGATTACGAGGAGCGTGAACAGCCAGCAGAACATAAGGAACAGCTTTCGCCCTGTCTTCCCGATGTAACGCTCAATGATGAGGCCCATCGACTTTCCCTCGTTTTTGACGGAAGCGTAGAGTGCCGTGAAGTCCTGAACCGCCCCGAAGAATACTCCCCCTACGAGAAGCCATAAGAACGCCGGAAGCCACCCGAACATTGCCGCGATTATGGGGCCTGTTACAGGGCCTGCTCCTGTGATTGAGTTGAACTGATGCGAGAATACCGTGAAGCGCGAAGCAGGAACGTAATCCTGTCCGTCCTCGAAACGATACGCCGGAGTTTTTGCGGAAGGGTCAATTCCCCATGTCTTTACGAGCCATCGTCCGTAAAGCAAATATGCCAGCACTAGTACTACTACCGCTATGCCGACAAGTGTTAAACCGTTCATAAAAATTTACTCCTTCTTTCAATTTGGTAAAAATATTGGGAATATATCACTGCAAAAATTTTCTGTCAATCTTATCTCATGACGTAATATCCTTAACGTGTTCAAGCGTCCAGTCCTCAAGGCTCCCCCTGGTGTCAATCGTTACTGCAATAAGGTCAATCCTCCAGAAGCCCTCCCAGCCTAAAGAGTCAACATACTCATTCGACGCATTCATCAATGCCCGCATCTTTCGACGGTCAAGCGACTCTATTGCCTCTTGAACTTTGTTGCGGGTACGGCATCTCACCTCAACGATCACGAGTTCTTCGGGCGATTCCTTTGTGTCGAATGCTACGATGTCGAGTTCCCCGTGATTGATCCTGACGTTTCGCGCAAGTACCTTCCAGCCTGTCGAGACGAGATATTTCGCGGCCATGTCCTCAGCGTAACGCCCTAATATGTGTGGATCAATCATCTCATTTTCGGTGGTGCTGATGATGCTTCCTTGTCCAGTTTGTATACCCATGCCAATACTCTCGCAACAACCTCGTACAGTTCCGACGGGATTTCCTCGCCAAGTTCGAGCGAGATTAACGCCGACACCAATGCCGCGTCCTCAACAATAGGAACGTCAGCCTCTATAGCTTTCTCGACAATTTTCCGCGCAATGAAGCCCTCGCCCTTCGCAACAACTTCGGGAGCCCTCATCGTCTGGTTGTCATACTTCACCGCTACTGCCTTATCTGGTTTTCCGTCTGCCATTTTTCACACCGTTATATCAAGTCCGCGCCCCGCCGCAAGAACATCACGCGCTGTTTCGGGAGCTTTCAGCGCAACACCGATGAACGTTACGGGGATTCCTACGCCCTGAAGCTCACGCCTAAGTTCACGACGACGCTTCTCGATCAGCTTGCATGTTGAGACTTTCTCAGCGTTGAGAGTAAGGTTACAGCTCTTTCCATCGCTCTCAACAAGTCCGCCTACCTCCCCAAGTGTCGAACCCGTAATCCCAAATCCAACCTGCCAATATTTCTGCCCTTCTTCGGTTGACGAACGTCCGACATAAATCTTCGCGGTCATGTTCTGCTGTGAAGGGCTGTCCATCAACGGCCAGAATGGTGCGGCAAGAAGCGCGGGGTTCACGTCATTACGCGGGGACTTCATGAGGAGCGATTGAGCCTGAAGGAATTTCCCGATGTCGTCGTCGCCTTCCTTCATCTTTCGGAGGACTTTCACGGGGTCTCCGTTCTCCTTTGAACGTTCCTTGAGTTCCTTACGAATCCTGTTCCACATTTCAGTTGCCTCTGCTCCGTTCATGGCCGCATACTGTGAGAGAAGTGAAGCGTTCTCCAGCGTCATCGGGACATCTCTAGCCCATAGCTCAATGAATGACGAAAGATTTTCCTGACCCCCCGACTTCCTCCAAGCGTCTTTTATCGCCGACAGCACCTCATTGCTCAGTGGAAGCCCGCGGGCAAGCAATGCTGTTGCAAGCTCCCTGTCCCGTGCCGGAATTTGCGACAAGAACGAAAGTTCACCCTGCGACAACCTCAGAACTGGCACTCCGTCAGGCCCTGAAGCGTCCCAGACAGCCCTGAAATGTTCGCCCGGTATCAATGAGACCGTAGCCCTTGCGCGAAGTTCTTGCGGGAGTCCGTTCACGTCAACACGGACAAGATACGTACCGTCCTGGCTCTGGCTCAATACGCTTCCTTCGACGACCTGACCCGTCTTCATTCCGGCTAGACGTGCCGCTATCTGCGAGGGGTGCTGTATCTGAGGCTGTGTTGAGATCCGGCCTTGACCTGTATTCGTGCTTATGTTCGCCTGACTCTGGTTGTAACCGCTGTCTACATTAACGTTGATTGACGGCATTAAAGATTCTCCTCCTTCCCGTTACTCAATATTTTTCGGCAGAAAGTCTCACGGTGTATACGGCTTAGTCCCTGCCTTTTAACGGCCTCCATATGATGAGGGGTAGGGTAGCCCTTGTTGGTTTCGAGACCGTAGTTCGGATACCTCTTCGCAAGTATCATCATGAGCCTGTCACGGAGGACTTTCGCAACGATTGATGCGGCTGAAACACACGGGATCAAATCGTCCGCCTTCACCAATACCCACTGAGGAATATCAAGCCCGTTAATCCTTTCGTCGCCGTCAACAACTACACATTCAGCTTTGCCCGTGAGTTTTGCAACTTTCGAGACCGACTCACGCATTGCTCTGAGTGAAGCGCAAAGGACGTTCTCAGCGTCAATATCTTCAGCACTCACCATAGAGGCCCGGTATATCACGTTCATATCCTTCATGGCCTCGAAAAGTTTTTCTCTTCTCACAGGAGTTACACGCTTTGAATCACGAAGTCCCATCGCGCAAAGTTCTTCCTCCTGCTCCTGAGTGAGATAAACAGCAGATGCAACTACCGGCCCGGCCAATGCACCGCGTCCAGCCTCGTCCGTCCCGATCACTATCCCGCGCTCTCTAAGTTTGCGGAGAAAGTGTATCGCCTCATCGTGATCACATCTTGGCGGTAATATAATGTCGTCAGTCAAGAATATCTGCCTCGTCATCATGAAAATCTACTGCCCTTTCGCCGCCCGGAACTTCAAGGCAAAAACGCCCCAGCCTCCCCGAACTGAATGCCTCGATGAATTTCTGCCCGGCAAGCTCCATGTTCACCCTTCCGCCAGAAATCAAGCAGCCGTACTTCCGCCCTATAAGTTCAAGCGTAACGGCGGGAATCTCGTCAGGTTCAACAGGAATAAATCCGGCCATGCTGCTGTGTGTCAGGAATTTAACGAGCGATATTGCGGAGTTCTCCCAGCCACCGACGACATCAGCCTTTGCGCACCCAAGCCACGAAAGCATCATGTGCGCTCCCGGTTCTGCGTGTGGGTCTAAAATTCCCGGGCTGTCAACGATAAGCATACCCTCGTTCTTGTACCAGCTCACGGATTTTGTTACGCCCGGAATGTTTCCGACACTGGCTGAAGATTTTCCGACAAGTGTGTTAAGCAGCAATGACTTTCCGACGTTTGGGATTCCGACGACTGCGAGCCTTACTTCACGATGAGCGGGCTTGAACTTCAGAATCTCGCGGCGAATTTGAGAGATTCCCTCACGCTTTCTCAGGTCGGCTGTGTGTGCAAACTTGAGGCTGTTCACCCACAGTGCCAATTTCTCAGGGTCAGCCAGGTCTTTGCGGGAAAGAACGCGGATTACCGGCTTGATTTTTGCGAGGGATTTTATGAGCGGCGATGAGGTTGACGAAGGTGCGCGGGAGTCTCTGACTTCGACAATAACATCGAGGCGTTCAGCCAACTCCCTTAGCTTTCGTGAACCTTTGGCCATGTGGCCGGGATACCAGACTGTTCGGGGCATAAGTTATCTCGGGAAGCCTATGCGGTTAAGCGGCCAGTAACGGAAGAATACGGGGCCTCTCATGTCGCTTATGTCGGCAAATCCCCAGAAGCGGCTGTCCTGTGAGTTCCCTCTGTTGTCGCCAAGCATGAAGTACTTTCCCTCTGGAACTGTGAACGGGATTTTCGGGAATACGCTGCTCGGTCTGAGATTGTAGCGGTCATGATTCTTAACGTAGGGTTCTTCTGTAGGCTCACCGTTGATGTAGACCACGCCGTTCTTAATGTCAACAGTGTCGCCCGGGATTGCGATTATTCTCTTCACGAAGTCCCTCTCATGGTCAACGGGGTAACGGAAAACGTATAATGAGCCTCTCGACGGCGGGAAAAACAAGTTCCAGAATTTCGCGACGAGTACGCGGTCATTGATCTCAAGGGTTGGAATCATTGAGCCGCTTGGAATCCAGAATGCCTGAACTATGAACGTCCGTATAATCATCGCAAGTACGAATGCCCATACGATAGTTTCGATTGCCTCGCGCCACCATGGTTTTACTGCATCTGCTGCCATATTGTTGATAACTCCTCTATAGTAGGTATGTGAATTTTTCATGGTAAATAATAACGCAAGAAGCAAATCGTGGCTAGTACAAAAATTCCCCCTCCGCATTACACAGAGGGGGCTATCTTTATCTTGCTCTTCTCTGAACTGTGCTGTATGTCCCGTCAGGATTGTAGAGGTACGTCTCAGAGCGTTTCGCTGTCGGGTTAGCGATGCCCAAATCCTTGCCGTTGAGGATAATCTGCGCGGCTGTCGGGCGGCCTATTACGACTCTTGCCTGAGCGTTCAAGTCCCATCGCATTGACTCACCACGTTTCAGCGTCCTTCTGAATACGGGCTGGCCTCCGCCGAATGAAACACTGAGCCATACGTCATTGACCGCGTGAATCTCAAGGTATGGGCTGACTTCAGGTTCGGGTTCTGCGGATACAACCTCATCAGCAGATGAAGGAACTCCTGCAACTTCACTTCCATCCGTAGCGTTAACATCAACAGAAACGGACTCAATAGGCGGAACAGTAGCACCGTTTCCCGAAAAGTTAAACATCTTCAGGTTACGAAGGTCTAAGCCGCCATAGCTAACTGCGTACCAGACGTAAGCACCAGTTCCAACCAGCGCAAGCACGAGCACCAAGAAAAGCCAGAAATGACTCGCGGGCTTGAAGCCTTTGGGTACTGACGAGCCGTTTCCCAGAATTGTGTTCATGTTCTTATGCTGACGGGATTCGCCCTGCTTTCTGTGGGGAACTCTATCAGGCTGCACATTCTGAGACCTGTCGATCTGCGCCATGAAGTCATCCTGCAAGTCCTCTGCTCCGATGAGCTTCAGGTAAGTCCGCACAAAGCCCTTGATGTAAACGACTTCGGGGAAATTCTTGTAGTCCCCCGCCTCAATTCCGCGCAAGTATTCAGGACGTATCTTCGTCCGGTCGAATACCGTCTCAAGCGTCATGCCCAAACTCTCGCGCCTCTCCGTTACCATACGCCCTAACTCGACAAGGGCATCATCGTGTTCCAAAATTCATTGCCTCCTTAATCTTCCCGCGAAGTCCCGAAAGCCATGAAGCAGGGTCAGCCTCACGGAACAACGCGCTTCCCATTACTATAGCATCACAGCCCGAAAGTACCGCACGGGTTATATTATTCTCGTTTATTCCGCCGTCAATTTCAATAACGTAATTATATTTCTTTACTTCACGAATGCTAACAAGTTCCCTGACTTTTTCCAGCGATGACTCGATGAATTTCTGACCGCCGAATCCCGGAGTTACCGACATCACAAGCACCAAGTCAGCAAGCTCAAGAACATTCTCAATCACTGACAAAGGAGTCGGAGGGCACAGAGCTATCCCGGTCTTTATTCCCGCATTCTTGATGGCTGAGAGTGTAGCGTGAAGAAGATGTGTCTCTGTCTCTGCGTGAACGGTGATCAATGACGCTGAATCCATGAATAGCGGCAATACGGTTTCGAGGTTATCCGTCATCAGGTGAGCGTCAATGAATGAGTCTGGGTACCTCTTCCTCAAAGCCCGCGAGAACTCAGGGCCGAATGAGAGATTCCTCACGAAATGACCGTCCATTATGTCGAGGTGAAGCCAGTCATAATTATTCTTAAGACGGTCAATATCGTCCGCGAGGGTCAAGGGATTCGCGCCCAAAAGCGAAGGAGCTAATATGATTTTGCGCATGGCCTAGTTCTTCCTTTCCTGCCAGACTGACTCGCCGCCAAGATAATATGTTATGAGGCATTCATTCGAGTAGCTTGCGGTTGTGCTTATGCTCTCGCCTGAACGTACCTGCCTGTTAAGGATCGTTCGCTTTCCGGCCGGGTCTGTAACCTCAATCCTAAGCTCCATAGGTCTTGCGAGCGGCGGAACAACGTAGCGTATCCTCGCGGTCTTGTTGCCTCCTGACGATGACGCTGGCTGTGTTGATGCTGGAGTTGATGCAGGACGTGAGGCTGTCTGTGATGCTGCCGGGCGTGAAGCTGTCTGTGTCGACGCTGGGGGTGTACGAGTGTAATCGTCCCCCGTGAACTCTTCCTCTTGTGCCGGCGGTGTTGAGGCTGTCTGAGCCTGAGGCTGGGACTGCTTGGGTTGTGTCTGAGGTGTTGATGCGGTCTTCTGTTCCTGAGACTGATTACTTGTTACTCTTCTGGCTGTTCCTCCTGCGGTTGATGTGGAGTCGGATTTAGCGTCCATGAATCCTGCGGGTCTTCGCTGAGTTGCAAGTTTGAGGATTACCCCCTGACCTGCGCGGAGAGTGCTTCCAGTTCCCGGCCTCGTCTCAATCGCCAAACCTTCGGGCAAAAGCGGGCTGTATACCCTGTCAACACCCTGAACCTTCAGTCCTGCCGCCGTTAGAACCTCGCGTGCTTCCTTCTCGGTCATTCTGTTTACGTCAGGAACTGTTATTACCCCCGAAGCGTCCGCACCGTCCTGAACGAGGAGGTCTATCTTCCTTCCTGCTGAGACTTGAGCCGGAGATGAAGGACTTTGGGCTATGACCTCGCCTGCCTTGACGTTCCTTTCACGAATTTTCACGACATCACCGAGCGCGAAGCCCTGAGCCTTGATTTCGGCCTGAGCTTCCGAGAGCGTCATTCCCTTAACGTCGGGGACAGCGTGAAGTTCACCGCCCTTGCTTACCTGAAGGACAATAACCTGACCGTGACGAAGTTCCGTTCCGGGTTCTGGTGATTGTGCGAGGATCCTTCCTTCCGGCAATGTTGAGACTACCTGCTCAAGCTGTACGACAAGGCCGAGCCTCTCTGCTTCTGCTACAGCGTCAACCGATGATCGACCCGTAAGCATTGGGACTTCCGAACGCTTGTCCGGCTTCATGAAGACCGTGTAGACTGCTATAGCTCCTGACGCGAATATTATTGCCGAGACTATGAAGAGCGTCGTTAATACTATTCCTCCGTTATGTTTTCTCAAATTTTTGCCTCCCTGCTCAAATCTTCGAGTTTGCGTAATGCTTCCGTACCCTTCAGTTTATCATTTTCACGCGCGTAATCTATGGCTGATTTTCCGTCATTGTCCTTTGCGTGAACGTTTACCCCCGCGTCGAGAAGTACGCTGACTACTTCGGGATTGTTCATCATGGCTGCGAGAATAAGGGCAGTCCTTCCGGCCTTATTGGCGATGTCCTCAGCTCCGGCCTCTGTCAGGATCTTCACGACTCCTGAACGCGGATTATCCATTGCAGCATAGAGTAAGGCCGTCATACCGTTTGTGTCCTTAGCATTCACGAAAGCTCCTGCATCTACGAGGATCTGCACTGCTTCGGGGGTATTCCTTCTTGCTCCTGCCATCAATATAGTAACATCATCATAGCGTTTTGCGTTAACGTCAGCCCCAGCCCTTATGAGAAGGCTTATGACTTCCGCCGAATTGTTCAGAGCCGCCCAGAATATTGCGGTCGCTCCGTCAAATGCCAATGCCCTCACATCAGACCCGGCATCAATGAGAACTTTCACGGCTTCGGGGGTATTCTCCCTTGCGGCCATGAAGAGAGCTGTTGAACCGAACTCGTTGGCTATGTTGACGTTTGACACTGAGCTTAGAACCTCCCGGATTTCTTCGGCTGAAGCGTCCGCGCAGAAATCTATGAAGTCGTATTCATTTTCACTCTTAAGTATAGCTAAAATCTCGGCTTCTCTCTTTCTTGTAAGTTCTTCGAGCCTTCGTAAGACTGGAGTACCTTCGAGCTTTGGATTTTCAAGCGCAAAGTCAAGGGCTGTCTTCCCGAAAGTGTCCTTTTTGCTTACATTGAAGCCTGCATCAAGAAGAACATTTACGACCTCTGCGTTGTTGAGCATAGCCGCGAGGATTAACGCATTCCTACCGCTGTTGTTCGCAATGTCCACTGCCCCTGCGTTGAGAAGAAGCGTAATCATCTCAGGATCAGGATTGTCCATTGCCGCGTAATGCAGAGAGGTCATGCCGTTCGTGTCCTTCGCGTGAATGTCAGCACCTGCGTCGAGAAGAAGTTTCACCATTTCTGTCGTGCTTCTTCTTGCAGCTCCCATCACTGCTGTGAGGCCGTCAGACCTTGTGTTGTTGACATCTGCTCCGGCCCTGATGAGTACGCTTGCTGCCTCTGGAGTGTTCGTGAATGATGCCCACATTACCGGGCTGATTCCGTCATAGGCGCGGGTGTTCACGTTCATTCCGGCGGCGATTAAGGCTTGCAAGACTTCGGGCTTGTTCCTTCTTGCGGCGGCTAGAAGTGCGTGGCTAGCGTCGAACTCATCTTTTATATCTTCGAGCGAGTGAACTGTATCGAGGATTTCCTTTGCTGAAGATGTCGAGCAAAATTCAATGAACATGTCGAGAATAGTTTTGCGGAAATTTTGCATAAATCCTTCTCCTTTATTTCTTGAGTATAAGTGAACAGTAAAAACCGTCAAGCCAAGAATTTCCCGGCAATATGTAAACACCGTAGGGCTTTCCGCGCCTGAAAAACTCGCCCTTCCAGTCAACAAGCCTCGAAACCTCCACGCACTCCGAATGTCCCGACAAAATTTCAGCGATTACGCCCTCGTTTTCCTGCTTCAAGAGTGAGCATGTGATGTAGAGGACGTACCCGCCGGGCTTGCAGAGACTCACGGCACGCTCAAGGAGCTTCTTCTGAGTTATGACGAGGGAGTCGAGCTTCTTCCAGTCAAGTTTCCATTTCGATTCGGGCTTCCTGTTCCAAGTTCCTGAACATGAGCATGGAGCGTCAAGCATCACAAAGTCGGGATTATCGTCCGGCGTAAGGGACAAAGCATTTCCGGCTTTCATCACGGCGCGTTCGCGTACTCCGAGACGTTCAAGCTCACGGACTGCGGATTTCGAGCGGGCCTCCGAGATTTCCCAGCATTCGGCGCGGGACGACGGGCATTCCTGCAAAATCTGCGCTGACTTCACGCCCCTTCCCGAACACATATCGAGGATCATTCCGCCCTTGTTGAACTTGCCGACGATTGACGCTGTGAGGATTGAGCCTTCAGCCTGAACCGTGCATAGTCCCTCACTGAAGCCCGGAACTTTCGCGGGCAACATGCTCTCATTGAGGCGGATTGCGGGCGAGATGTCCGACTGGTTATAGCGCACTCCCTCAGCTTCAAGCATGGTCGTAAGTTCATCGTGTTTATCGGGCGAGACTCTCAGCGCGGAATACGAGGGCAACTCCATCATCTCGAAGATTGCGTAAAGCTCCTGACGTGTCCAAGTCCTCGACCAAGCCGGCAATGACCACACAGGAATCCCCGCGAACATTGCCCGACCGTCAACCGATGGTGAACGTCGGAACTTCTCCAAAGTTTCAGCACCATTCTCGATGACCTTGTGGAGTACAGCGTTGACGAGGCCGGAATACTTTGCTGTTGACTTGTCCCGGCGAAGGTACTCGATTATCCCGTTGACCAGCACACCGCCTGAGAATCTCCGCAGTTCCAACAGCCCCCCAGTTCCCATAAGCACGGCCATGATTACGGGAATCGGCAGGTTCTCCTTTGAGCGAATGTAGTCGGCTGAAATTTTCTCCCAAAGCTCCTTGCGCCTCATTACGATATATATCAGCGACGAGGCAAGCGAGATGTCGGGGGACTTCATTTTTTCGCGGTCTGCAAGAATCCTAAGAGCCTCAGACGAAAATTTGCCCCCGCTGTCCGACGTTAAGACCTTGAGGGCTGCTTCTATTCCTCGCAATTAACGCCTCCTGCTTCTGCTTATGAGAATTAGCCTTACAAGCTGTAACAGCGACATCAAGGCTGCGGCAATGTAAGTCCAGGCTGCTGCGGTTAGGACTTTCCTTGCGCCGGAAAGTTCGTCAGGCGACAATGTATGTGTCTGTTCGAGCAACTTCAAAGCCCTTGAACTCGCGTTAATCTCAACGGGAAGTGTAACGAGATGAAACACAAGCGCGCCCGTGAAAAGCATTATCCCTATGTTTACGAGCATGAAATTTCCGACGACGAGGCCGAGAATGAACAGAGGCATTGAAGCTGTCGAGCATATATTTACGACCGGGACGATCGTGTTCCGGAATATCAGCGGTGAATATGACTCGTGATGCTGGATTGCGTGGCCTACTTCGTGGGCGGCTACTCCGATTGATGCGATGCTCCTGTTTCCGTAAACACCGTCGGAGAGGTTGAGGGTTTTGTTTCGGGGGTCGTAATGGTCGGTGAGATTACCAGCAACGTGATTGATGGGCATGTTCGCCATTCCGTAGAGAGTGAGGAGCATTCTCGCAACGCTGTCGGCTGTAACGTTTCCGCGAGCCGGGATTTTGCTGTACTCGCTGAATGTTGACTGAACTTTGTGCTGTGCCCACATTGAGAGAAGCAACGCGGGTATGATTACTATCATCGTGGGGTCTAATCCGTAACCTAACATGATTTGATTCCTCCTGATAACATTTGTTTTCGTGAGTATGTGAATCCTCCTCCGACTAAAGTCGAAGGCATCCAGCTGTCTTAATAGGCCGGACTTCCTTTCCACTATACGGTCAAAACTCAGAACTTTACTCCCTAAGAAGCAAGCTCCG
>CALGGR010000326.1 GCA_937915755.1 uncultured Fretibacterium sp.
TTTGAAGCCTGCAATTGATTTCTTTGCTCTCTTCAACAAGGGCTGCTGTCCTGTTATCGCTCTGAGTTCCGCAATTGCTGTGTCCATGAATTTGATGTCTAACTTTGCATCGCCGACTCCGATATTCACGACAACTTTCTCGATTTTGGGCATCTGCATAACGTTCTTGTACCCAAACTCACGGAGCATTGCGGGCGCGACTTCATTCTTGTACTTCTCAAGCATTCTCGGTGTCATGGATTAAAGTCCTCCGCGATCTATGATTTCTCCGCACTTCTTGCAGACGCGGACTTTCTTGCCGCTCTCCAGGAACGACGAAGCTACGCGCGTTGCCTTTCCGCACTGGGGGCACACAAGCATGACCTTGCTCGCGTAAATCGGAGCTTCCTGCTTGATGATGCCGGACTGCGGGTTGGTCTGCGAAGGCCTCACATGACGCGATACCATATTCACGCCCTCAACGACTACGAGGTCGCGCTCGGGTATGCGGCGGATGATCTTGCCTTCCTTGCCTTTGTCCTTGCCGGTGATGACTTTCACGCGGTCATTCTTCTTGAGTCTAACTGTCATGGTCAAAATCTCCTATACAACTTCAGGAGCGAGGGACAGAATACGCATATACTTCTTTGCCCTTAACTCACGGCCTACAGGCCCGAAAATACGAGTACCTCTAGGCTCTCCGTTGGCATCAATCAATACAGCGGCGTTGTCGTCGAAACGTACATAAGTTCCGTCCCTGCGTCTGACTTCTTTCTTTGTCCTGACTATTACGGCCTTAACTACGCTGCCCTTAGGAATGTTGCTGTTAGGAATGGCTTCACGTACTGAAGCGACTATTACATCGCCGATCGTACCGTAACGCCTTTTGCTTCCGCCCATAACCTGAATGCAGAATAGCTTTCTTGCCCCTGAGTTGTCGGCTACATTGAGGACACTGGTCAACTGTATCATTTACTCGATGCCCTCCTCTGATGTTTCATCACTGCCGAAGACAGGAGCTTTCCTCATAATCTCAACAAGCTCCCAGCGTTTCGTCTTGCTGAGAGGCCTAGTCTCGCGGATTCTTACTTCGTCTCCCATTCCGCATGAGTTTTCCGCGTCATGAGCGACATACTTCTTAGCGCGCTTGATTCTCTTACCATAAAGCGGGTGTTCTGCCATTCTCTCAACACGGACTACTATGGTTTTGTCCATTTTGTTGCTGACGACTATACCCGTTCTAACTTTACTCGGCATTGTCGGCTTCCTTTTCTGGCTTTAATGCTGCCTTTTCTGATGCAATGGTCATGAGCCTTGCGATAGTTTTCCTGACTTCGCGGATACGGCTGGTATTCTTGAGATGACCCACAGCATTCTGAAAACGCAGGTTGAATAATTCGGTCTTATACTCCTTGATCTTGCCGGCTATTTCCTCGCCCGTTAATTCTCTGAGCTTTTCCGGCTTTACGCTCGCGTCCATCAGGCTAATCACTCCCTCCGCTGCGAACAAAGCGAACTTTCAGCGGCAATTTATGGCTTGCGGTTCTGAAAGCCTCCTGAGCAACATCTTCCGAAATTCCTGAGAACTCGAAAAGAACGCGGCCTCTTTTGACTGCTGCAACCCAATACTCCGGCGCACCTTTTCCCTTACCCATACGAGTTTCAAGGGGCTTCTTCGTGTAAGGCCTGTCAGGGAAAACTCTAATCCAGATCTTACCGCCCTTCTTCATCTTACGTGAAATCGCTACACGTGCGGCTTCGATCTGCCTTGCTGAGAGCCAGACGTTTTCGAGGGCCTGAATACCATAATCGCCGAAAGCCACACTAGTGCCGCCTTTGGAGATTCCACGAAGGGGTGATCTGTGGGACTTTCTGTATTTTACACGGCTTGGCATTAACATAGTGATTTACGCCCCCTTATTCGCGGCTGGCCTGTTACGAGCCGGACGAGCCGGAGCAGCGGCCTTTTCGTTCTTACGGTCGCGGTAAATCCAGACCTTGCAGCCAATGACGCCATACATTGTTACAGCCTCAGCGAAACCATAATCAATGTCAGCCCTTATTGTTGACAGAGGGAGCTGGCCCTCGTTATACCACTCAGTTCTTGCGATTTCAGCACCGCCGAGTCTTCCTGCAACCTGAGCCTTGATGCCCTTAACGCCTGCTTTAGTGGCGCGGAAGATTGCCTGCTTCATTGCGCGTCTGAATGACACTCTTCGTTCGAGCGAGCTTGCGATTCCTTCTGCCACGAGCTGTGCTTCCACGTCAGGATTCTTTATCTCATGGACGTTTACCATTACTTTCCCGCCCGTGATAGCCTGAAGCTCATTCTTGATGTTCTGAATCTCATTGCCGCCCTTGCCGATTACTACGCCCGGACGAGCTGTATGAATCGTGAAACGGACGACGGGTCCTACGCGCTCGATCTCGATGCGGGAGATACCTGCGCCTTCCCACTTCTTCATGATGTACTTACGCAGCTTTATGTCCTCATGGAGCTTCTTTGCGTAATTCTTCTTGTCGGCGTACCATCTCGACTGGCATTCGCTCGAAACACCGAGACGGTAGCCGATTGGGTGAACTTTCTGTCCCATTTACTTTGCCTCCTGCTGACGTTCGCCGAGTTTCACGGTAATGTGAGTGAACTTGTGGACGTAGGGGTGAGCGCGGCCCATTGAAACGGGACGAAATCTCTTCATCACCGGCCCCTGATCCGCGAATGCCTCATGAACATAGAGCTTGTCCAAGTCCATACCATAGTTGTGTTCAGCGTTCGCCATTGCGCTGTTCAAGACCTTGAGGATGATACCTGCGGCCTTCTTGTCGCTGAATTTCAATATAACCTGAGCTTTTTCCGCCGACTTCCCGCGTATCAACGCCAATACCTGACGGACTTTGTAGGGTGAAATTCTGGCGTTCTTTGTTTTTGCGACTGCTAATTTAATCTCTGCCATGATTTACCTCTACTTCTTCTTGTCCTGACCAGCGTGATGCCCGAACCTTCTTGTCGGAGCGAACTCGCCCAGTTTGTGCCCCACCATGTTCTCGCTGATGTAGACGGGGAGGTGCATTTTCCCGTTGTGAACAGCGATAGTGTGTCCAATCATCTGAGGCACTATCATTGAACGCCTTGACCATGTCTTGATGACTTTCTTTGCGCCTGAGACGTTCATAGCTTCAATTCTGTCGAGGAGCCTCTGTTCAACAAAAGGCCCTTTCTTCGATGAGCGCATTGTTTTATCAGCTCCTTTTACTTGTCATAACGCCTGCGGATAATCAGTTTGTCTGACGGCTTCCGCTTGCGAGTTCTGTAACCCTTCGCCGGAGTTCCCCAAGGTGAGACGGGGTGCTTATTGGACTTTGATTTTCCTTCACCGCCGCCCATAGGGTGATCCACTGGGTTCATGACCATTCCGCGAACTACCGGCCTTCTGCCCTTCCAACGAGTTTTGCCGGCCTTGCCCCATGAGATATTGTCGTAATCTTCGTTGCCGACCTGCCCGACCGTAGCCATGCACTCAAGAAGAACGAGCCTTAATTCACTGCTTGGCATTCTGATGTAGGCATACTTTCCCTCTTTTGACATGAGCTGCGCGGAAGTTCCTGCCGATCTCACGAGTTTTGCGCCTTGACCGGGCTGAAGCTCGATATTATGGATAACCGTACCAACCGGAATATCCTTCAGCTTCAACGCATTGCCGGGAGTGATGTCGCTTTCAGGGCCTGAGAAGATTACATCGCCGACATTGAGGTCTTTGGGCATAATGATATAACGCTTCTCGCCGTCAGCATAATTCACGAGGCCGATGCGGGCGTTGCGGTTAGGGTCATACTCGACTGTTGCGACTTTTCCGGGAATGCCGATTTTGTCGCGCTTGAAATCTATAATTCGGTAAGCTCTCCTATGTCCGCCTCCGATGTGGCGCATGGTAATCCTTCCGGTGTTGTTACGGCCGCCATGCTTGCGGAGATGAACGACTAGCGAGCGTTCCGGTTTGTCTGCCGTAATGTCCTCGCGCCCCTGAATGCTCATATGACGGCGGGCGGCTGTATACGGCTTGAACTGTTTTATTGACATGTTCCTATTCTCCTACTTTATATCGAAGCACCCTCGAAAAACTCAATGTGCTGATCCGGCTTGAGGGCAACGATCGCTTTCTTCCACGAGCGTGTGTAACCTTTAGCCATTCCGCGCCTTCGGAGTTTTCCCTTAACGTTGATCGTGTTCACCGAGTCTACTTTGACGCTGAAGACTTCCTCAACGGCGTTGCGGATCTGGATCTTGTTCGCGCTCTTGTGAACTTCAAACGTGTACTTGTTCATCGCCATGAGTGAGCTTGATTTCTCCGTGATTACCGGGCGAATTATTATGTCATGAGCAGTCAGATTCATTTAGAATATACCTCCTCAATTTTCGCGACGACTTCGGGAGTTACGATCAAGTTCTTGGCGTTAAGAATGTCGTATACGTTGATGCTTGCGACGTTGATGCACTTTGCGCCGGGCAAGTTCCTGACTGAGCGTGTAACGTTGAGGCCATTGCTGTGATAAATGACCAGAGTCTTGCCGAATCCGAGAGCGTCAAAAAGCTGCTTGATAGCTTTTGTTGACGGTTTCTCGATAGCGTCAAAGCCTTTAACGACCGCCATCATTTCCTCGCGGACTTTGTCAGAAAGAACGCTCCTGAGTGCGAGCCTCATTACCTTTTTGTTGACTTTCTGATGATAGTCCCTGGGGTGCGGACCGTGAGCAACACCGCCGTGTACCCAAATGGGCGACCTGGTGCTTCCCTGACGAGCGCGTCCTGTGTGCTTCTGCCTCCAAGGCTTCTTTCCGCCGCCTGAAACATCGCCGCGAGTCTTCGTGCTGTGAGTACCCTGACGGCAATTAGCGAGGTGAGCGACGACGACCTGATGGATCGCTGGCATATGTACAGGGACATCAAAGACTGCCGACGAGAGTTCCATTTCACCGGCTCTGTCTCCGTTGAATTCATATACTTTTACGAAAGGCATAGTATTTTCCCCTCCTTATGCTTTCTTGTAGAGGGCAAGCAGGCTGTTTTTCGCGCCCGGTACTGCACCTTTAACCAGAAGTAAATTGTTCTCAACGTCAACGGCCATGACGGTAAGATTCTTCACAGTAACTTTGTCGCTTCCCATGTGGCCGGGCATTCTCTTTCCCGGAAATACTCTGCCGGGATACGAAATTGCACCGCTTGAGCCTCCATGTCTGTGCTCGACGGAAGTACCGTGAGAGAACTGCTGACCGCCAAAGTGATGACGCTTGATAACGCCCGCGAAGCCTTTACCTTTGGAGATACCCTTGACGTTAATTTTCTCTCCGGCCTCGAAGATGTCAGCCTTTAATTCCTGGCCGACTTCATAGCCTTTCACGTCATCAAGCCTAAATTCCCGAAGAGTTTTCTTGGGTTCAAGTTTGAGTTTTTCAAACATGACCCTTTGCGCTTTGGACAGCTTGTGAGCCTTTGCAGCCCCGAAGCCGAGAAGAACGGCGGAATACCCGTTCTTTTCAGGGGTTCTCAGAGCAACGACAGAGCAGGGCCCGGCAAGGACGACCGTAACAGCTACGGCCAATCCTTCCGCGTCAAAAATCTGTGTCATTCCGAGTTTTTTCCCCAGAATCCCGATTGACATAATTACTTTTCTCCTAACTAAAATTTAATCTGTATGTCCACGCCTGACGCTAAATTGAGCTGCATCAGCGCGTCCATAGTCTTTTGTGTCGGGTCGATAATGTCTATGAGCCTCTTGTGAGTCCTCATCTCGAACTGCTCTCTTGCATCTTTGTCCTTGTGGGGCGATTTCAGGATTGTGATTCTCCCGACCTCTGTAGGAAGCGGGATAGGCCCTGAAACTCTCGCGCCCGTTGACTGTGCTGTCTCTGCAATCTGAGCTGCTGAGATGTCGAGAACTCTGTGGTCAAAAGACTTCAGACGAATGCGGATTTTGCGTGCCATGATTATCGCCTTACTCGATTATCTGTGTAACGACACCTGCGCCGACCGTATGACCGCCCTCACGAACTGCGAAGCGGAGACCTTCTTCCATCGCTATCGGCACGATGAGTTCAACCTCGAATGTTGCGTTATCGCCGGGCATTACCATTTCGACACCCTCAGGGAGCTTGATATTGCCGGTAACGTCAGTCGTCCTGAAGTAGAACTGAGGCTTGTAACCAGCGAAGAACGGTGTATGACGTCCGCCTTCCTCTTTCTTGAGGACGTAGACCTCGCCTTTGAACTTCGTGTGAGGAGTAACTGTGCCGGGCTTTGCGAGAACCTGTCCGCGCTGGACCTCGTTCTTGTCGATGCCGCGAAGAAGTACGCCCACGTTGTCGCCTGCTTCTGCGCTGTCAAGAATCTTCCTGAACATTTCGAGCGATGTTGCGACTGTCTTCTGAGTATCCCTGCTCATACCTACGATTTCGACAGGCTCACCAGCGTTGATTACGCCGCGCTCAACACGTCCGGTAACGACTGTTCCGCGTCCTGAAATCGTGAATACGTCCTCAATGGGCATAAGGTAAGGCTTGTCGATCTCACGAACTGGGTCAGGAATGTAGTTGTCGCAAGCATCCATAAGGTCGAAGATGGGCTTGCAGATAGGATCGTCCTGTTTGCCTGTACCCTTTTCGAGAACCTCAAGTGCTGAACCGCGAATGATAGGAATGTCATCTCCGGGGAACTCGTACTTGTTGAGGAGTTCGCGGACTTCCATCTCTACGAGGTCAAGAAGCTCAGGGTCGTCAACCTGGTCAGTCTTGTTCATGAATACGACGAGCGCGGGAACGTTGACCTGACGGGCAAGAAGAACGTGCTCACGAGTCTGAGGCATAGGGCCGTCAGCTGCTGATACGACGAGGATTGCACCGTCCATCTGAGCTGCGCCGGTGATCATGTTCTTGATGTAGTCGGCGTGGCCGGGGCAGTCGATGTGTGCATAGTGCCTCTTTGTTGTCTGGTACTCAACGTGAGCGATGTTGATTGTGATACCGCGCTCCCTCTCCTCAGGGGCTTTGTCGATCATGTCATAGGCTGTGAACTCCGCGAAGTTCTCAGTGGCGAGACATTTCGTGATAGCCGCTGTGAGGGTTGTTTTGCCGTGGTCAATATGCCCGATCGTACCGATATTCAAATGTGGTTTGTTGCGCTCAAACTTTTCTTTTGCCATAATTCATTGTCTCCTTATGTTGATTAAAATCTTCCCTGCAAAATCTTTTCGCTGACTTCTGCGGGTGTCTGCTCATAGTGGTCGAACTCCATAGAATACGTTGCTCTTCCTGAAGTCTTGCTCCTAAGATCCGTAGCATACCCGAACATGCTTGCAAGCGGAACGAATGCTCTGACTTCTCTTGCGTTAGCCTTCATCTCCATGCCGTCAATGCGACCGCGCCTCGACGACAAGTCTCCGATAACGTCTCCGAGATATTCCTCAGGCGTTGTAACTTCGACCTTCATGACGGGTTCCATCAGCACGGGGTCAGCTTTCTTCATGGCCTCCTTGAAGCCCATTGACGCGGCAATCTTGAACGCCATTTCTGAGCTGTCAACCTCGTGATAACTTCCGTCAACGAGTGAAACCTTAACGCCGATGACTGGATAGCCTCCGAGAACTCCTGACTGAATAGCCTCCTCGAGACCTTTTTCGACGGCAGCGATGAACTCTTTTAGAATTACGCCGCCAACGATTTTGTCCTCGAACTCGAACTTTCCGCCCTCAATCGGTTCAATCTCGAACACGACATGACCATACTGTCCGCGACCGCCTGACTGACGAATGTACTTCCCTTCAGCCCTTGCCGGTTTCCTGATGGCCTCACGGTAAGAGACCTGAGGATTGCCGACTTTTACATCAACGCCGAACTCGCGCTTTAGCCTGTCAACAATGATTTCGAGATGAAGCTCGCCCATTCCTGATATTACGGTCTGACCGCTTTCCTCGTCATTGTGTACCCTGAACGTAGGATCTTCGTCAGCAAGAGCATTCAAACCTTTCGACAGCTTCACTTTGTCCTGCTGAGTCGCTGGTTCAACCGCCAACGAGATTACCGGCTCCGGGAACTCCAAGCTCTCAAGAACTATAGGCTTTGATTCGTCGCAGAGGGTATCGCCTGTTCTTGTTGCCTTGAGAGACGGAACAGCGACTATCATTCCGGCCTCCATGCTGTCGATGTCCTCGCGCTTGTTGGAGTGCATTCTCATTATGCGCCCGATACGATCTCTCTGCCTCGACGTTGGATTGTAGAGAGCGCCGCCCTTATCCATTTTTCCAGAATAAACGCGGAGGAAATATATCTTGCCCAAGAATGGGTCTACAGCCACTTTGAACGCCAAAGCCGAGAATGGTTCATCAGGATTACTGTGCCTTTCCTCGATTTTGTCGGGGTCGCTGGGAAGAAATCCCTTAACCGCCGGAAGATCAACAGGGCTTGGAAGATACTCCACAACCGCATCGAGCAACGGTTCAACGCACTTGTTCTTGAATGCTGACCCACAGAGAACGGGTACGGCCTTCAGGTTTATCACAGCCTCGCGCATGGTCTTGCGTATCAATTCGGGGCTGACTGGCTTACCTTCAAGATAGAGCGTCATAATGTCATCGCTGAAATCCGAGAGTGCTTCAACGATTGCCTCACGTCCTTCTTTTGCCGACATTGCAAGCTCCGCCGGGATAGTTCCCTCTTTCGGAGGCTGGCCAAGAACGCCGGGGAAGTAATACGCTTTCTGCTCTATGAGGTCAACGATTCCCTCGAAATCATCTTCAGCACCTATAGGAAGCTGTATGGGGATAGCGTTTGCACCGAGTTTCTCACGCATTGCCTTTACGACCGCCGGAAAGTCCGCGCCGATTCTGTCCATCTTGTTGACGAAAGCAATTCTCGGAACATCGTACTTGTCCGCCTGCCTCCAGACTGTCTCGGACTGAGGCTCAACCCCTCCTACAGCGCAGAAAACCGCAACTACCCCATCAAGAACGCGAAGTGATCTTTCAACCTCTGCTGTAAAATCCACGTGGCCTGGCGTATCAATCAAGTTGATCGTATGACCCTTCCACGCGCAAGTTGTAGCGGCTGAGGTTATCGTGATGCCTCTCTCGCGCTCCTGTTCCATCCAGTCCATAGTTGCGTTGCCCTCATGGACTTCACCGACTTTGTAGTTGCTCCCCGTGTAATAGAGAATGCGCTCACTTGTCGTTGTCTTTCCGGCATCTATATGGGCTGCTATTCCTATGTTTCTTACTTTGCTAATATCCTGCAAAAATACACACCTGCAAATTTAGATTTTTCCTGAGACTACCAGCGGTAATGCGCGAATGCCCTGTTCGCTTCGGCCATTCTGTGAGTGTCATCACGTCGTTTTATCGAAGCTCCCTCATTCTTGTAGGCATCCATCAATTCACGCATGAGCCTCTCACTCATGGGCATACCTTTCTTCGCTCTTGCATATGACACTATCCAACGAATCGAAAGCTGCACTCCTCTTTCAGGTGTAACCTCAACAGGAACCTGATATGTCGCACCGCCGACTCTCTTTGGCCTTACCTCTATATTAGGGGTAACGTTTGCCATAGCTTTCTCGAAGACTTCAAAGGGTTCAACACCCAATTTCTCCGCAGCACCTTCTAATGCGCCGTAAAATATTTTCTCGGCAACGCTGCGTTTTCCTCCCAGCATCAACGCACTGATGAACCTTCCGGCCGCAGGGTTATTGAATCTCACATCGGGCTGTGGTTCGCGCTTTTTGATGTGTCCTTTTCTCGGCATAATACGTAATCCTCCCGTTAATTGGCCTTAGGTCTTCTTGCACCATACTTTGAGCGGCTCCTCTTGCGGTTTTCAACGCCACCGCAGTCGAGAGTTCCTCTGATTATATGGTAACGAACGCCGGGCAAGTCCTTGACCCTTCCGCCTCTGACGAGTACAACTGAGTGTTCCTGTAAGTTGTGGCCGATGCCGGGTATGTATGACGTTACTTCGATGCCGTTTGTGAGTCTCACACGTGCTACTTTCCTCAAGGCCGAGTTGGGCTTCTTGGGAGTTATCGTGTAAACGCGGGTACATACGCCTCTTCTGGCCGGATTACCCTGCAATGCCGGAGAATTGCTCTTGCTTTTCTTCTCCTCGCGGCCTAACCGCACTAACTGATTAATTGTCGGCACAAGTCTCTGCTGTCAAAAAATGTTGCTGTAACTTTTTCGGGTTTCAACTTCCGCCCTATTGGCAGCAGATTTCCCCTCCTTCCTGAAAATTGTCTGTGGATTAACAGCCTCATAATCTTAGCAAATATATGCCGTTAATGTCAAATCCTTATCTGAATTTGTACTCAGCCACTTATGAGAACCCTGTCTAATCTGTCTGACACAAAGTTTATGTCGCAGAAATCTGCCTTAATGTCATTCATGTCCAGAAGCTCAGGAACGATATATTTCACACGCTCAATCAGAGCATCGCATGAACCAGATTCAAGCGCGAGACCGGGCAAATCATCGCTTGTAGCAAGCTACACAGCAGCTTCGTTGTCCCAGAGTAATTTGACCTTACAGTGCATCAGCTCAAGTACCCCGCCTCATTATAGATCAACGCCACGAACTCAAGCTCACCGTCAGAATTATTCTCCAACGAATGCCAATCTCCCACGTTAATCACGCAGACCTGCCCAGCATGAACATGAGTCCTCTTCTTCTCATTCTCACTGCTGCCCTCGATGAAGTCTCCTTCTCCCCTGAGTATGTAGTACGGCTCAGTGTCCCTCACATGTTGATGCCAACCCACGCTCGAACCGGGCATAAGCACTATCCTCGCGTAGAGTCTCCCGTGCCCGTTGAGTTCGTCTTTCGGGACTATCTCGTAGCGCATTGCCTTTCCCTTTCCGCCCGCTAATCCTTCAACTTCTACTCCCTTGACTTCCCGAATCATTTTTTATTCTCCCTTCCTAATTTGTAACCGAAAACGGCCATGAAAGTGCAAACATTTCCGGTGATAACATTCTCCTGCTCAAGTAAGCAAAAATCTCAGGCCCGTATATCATGGTAACAAAGCACCCGATCGCCAAGAACGGAACTAACGGTACAGCCTCGCCCCTGCCCCAATGAAGTCGGCCAATCAAGAGCAGTATTATCACCCAGAATCCTCCCGTCATTATACCCGCATAGAACGCAAAAAGCGTGAATTTCAGCCCCATGACCGCGCCAATCCCGGCCATGAAGACAGCATCACCCCAGCCCATTCCGCCGCGCGAGAGAAATATTATCACCGCGAAAATTCCCCAGCCTGCAAACGCACCCATGAGGCCGTCAGCAAAAGCCCAAATTCCCCCCGCAAGTCTCAGGATCAGGCACAATATTCCCGGCGCAATGGCAAAAGCGTCAAAGACATCGCCCGACTCGTAATCTGTCAATGAGTTCAGGACAAGCCCGCAAGTTCCAATGCCAACGATAAGAGCTGCCCATGTTAAACCCCAACGGTGTACTATTGTAATTGCAAGAACCGCACAGAGTATCTCCACGACAATGTAGCGAACCGAAATTTTTGCCCCGCAATGACGGCACTTCCCGCGCTGAATGAGCCATGAGAGTATGGGGATAAGCTCCAAAGCTCCGAGGACATGGCCGCATGATTCACACGCCGAACGTTCGCGGCCGTACCATGAACGTCCCTGAATGCTCCTGTGTGCCGCAACGTTAAGGAACGACCCTAGACACGCCCCGATTATCCCGGCTGTAATTATTGCCTGTATCATTTTCTTTTCTGGCCGTCAAAAACATACTGCCTGTTGTCATCCTTCTTCTGATAACCTTCACGGGCATATATCACTCCGCCGTATGTCGTGATGTTGTTGCGCTTCAGCTTCTCAACTTCTCCGCTTATGGCTTCAGCTAATTTCTGGCGCGTCCCTTTCTTCTCGCGGCCGTAGGTCTGCAAATCGCGCTCAATATATCCCAAGTCAACGAGTGCCTGAATGTCCACAGGACTTATACCCATTTCATCAGCGAGAGTTTCAAGATCGAAATCCTTGTCCTTATTATCGCGCATGTACTCATGAACATGGCCATATATGCTTTCAAGCCGCCTCATACATTCACCGCAAATACGCTGACCCTCAAAGCCGTTGTAGAGTCTCCGGCATAACCTGCATTCAGTAAGTGCCATATTTAGACCTCCCTGTTAGTGTTTCCTTTTGTGCCTGTTCTTGTACCTGTAATGAACACCGCCGTAAGTTGTAGCCTTTTTGCGCTCGATCATCTTTGCGAGTTCGTCGGCAAATTCCTTCGCTAACTTCTGGCGTTCCGAGATTGTTCCAGTGTAAGTCTGTATATCACGTTCAAGCCAGCCAAGTTCAAGAATTATCTCCATCTCGGCAAGCGTTGTTCCTGTATCTTTTGCGATTCTGTCTATGTCGATGGTCTTATGCTCGCGTATGTAGTTGTGGATTCGACCATATGTTCCCTCAAGCATCATACGACAGCTGTGGCAGATCTCTGTCTTGCCTATGTAGGTCTCATCGTCATAAAGTGTTTTGCAGACTTTGCATTCTCTTAATGCCATATGGAAATTCTCCCGGTAAAATATATATATACTAATTTTACATTATCGTCAGGAGGGATTTTCATCACGTTAAAATTTCTTGTGAACTTTCTACGATTCATGCCTCATAGTTTCGCGTTATCCTTCGGAAGATTTGTGGGGAGATTACTTCGCATCATCCTCTGGAAGATAACAGACAGGTGCGAGGCAAGATGCGTTCAGTCTCTCGGAGTCGGCGTAACAATTTCGCGGGACATAATACGCGGCTCGTTCATGAATCTCGGAATGTCAGCCGCAGAATTTATACGTCTCCCAAAAGTCATATCACGGATAGATGAGATCGTTGACTTCGATCAGGGCAGCATCAACGTACTTCGCTCGGCATTATCGAGAGGAAGGGGCGCAATCCTGATGACTCAGCACATGGCTAACTGGGAGTACGCAGCCGCAAGAGTCATTCATGAGGGATTCCCGCTTCACGCAATATACACTCCTCAACGGGACAAGGCTGTCGAGTCGATAATAATGTCAACACGCCAGAACGTCTCGCGCATGGCCATGATTGACAGCAACTCGGGGCTTCGTGAAATCTTCAAGGTCCTGAAAGAAGGGGAAGTTCTCGTAGTAATGCAGGATCTGGACGCCAGGAAGGACGGAGTTGAATCAGAATTTCTCGGCCTACCTGCAATGACGCATGAGGGGATCGTCAAGCTGTATCGTAAGCTTCAATGCCCAGTGATTCATGCCATTTACTGGCGCGATATGAACACTCACTCATTTCATCACCTGAGGTTTCCCGGAATATTCAGCGACATGAAAGACCTCAACGGACAGCCATTCGGTGAGGACATCGCGGGAAGTATAAGGCTCATAAACTCGCACATAGAACGAATCATAAAGGAGAGACCGCAACAATGGCTTTGGCTTCTGGACAGATGGCAATACACTCTGGGGAAAAAGATTTAGCTCTCGGATTAGATCCTGGAAGAGACAAAACGGGCTTCGCGTTCGTGAATCTTGACGGCGATCTCATAGTGTCAGGGATATTTTCGTCGCATGAAAGAGAAAATTTCTTCGCCGAAATTGAGAAAGCAATTCCGAACCTCTCATCATGGATTCAAGAAGGCAATCCGAGTTTCCTTCCCGAAAATCCAAGTCATCATCTCCGTGTTATCATCATAGGGAACGGGACTACAAGCCGGGAGTTTTCGTCTTGGGTTGAGAATCGCACATCATGTTACAAGTGTGATATTATGTCGGTTGACGAACGAAATACGACGCTTGAGGCGAGGAGTCTTTACTGGAAAATTCACAGGCTTGGATTGATGGCAAGGCTGATTCCCGAAGGGTTGAGAGTTCCGAATAGAGTGCTTGATGACTTGGCTGCTTGGGCTGTCGCATTGAGATGTGTAAAAAATTATAGAGATATACGGCAGGATAAGTTATAATAGTGCAAATTCAAATTCAAAAGTTATTTCACAAGGAGGGAGATTAAATACAGATGGCCGGTAACGATAAACTAATCGCTCTGGTAAATAGTTTTGCATCGGCTGTTCTTTCCGTAGGGCGAGAGGTAGGGCTTAATATCACCCTCAACAAAGCAAAAGTTTCCCCGGGAATTAAAGTCGGTAACATCTGCACAACCGCACTCATTGGAGTCGTAGGAGTAGGCTCAAGGGGTACGGTAAATATTATGCTGGACAAAGACGGCTTCGATAACATCATCAAAGCGATGTCGGGAGGAATGATTATGCCCCAGCTCGGTGATGATGTCTCGATGAGCGTAATTGGCGAGCTTTCCAACATGATTGGCGGGCGTGCTTTAGTTCAGAGTGCATTGGGGACGGTTGACGTAACTCCGCCGCAGCTAATCGTCGGGGAAAATATCAGGAACGTAACAAAAGAGGATAACGGCATGAGGAGTTTCACATTGCCTTTCACGCTGGATCCTTCTGGAGGGCTTTATCTCGTACTGTCGTTCAAGATTGATTAGCTTCGCATTCAGGAAGAGAATTTCGTCCGGACGGTTCTGGTCTTAATGGGCCGGAGCCGTTTTTCACATCGTAAGGGAGGATAATATTTTCATGTTCAAACGCTTGGTTTATATCTTTGTGGCCATGGTCATTATGGTATTAAGTCCGCTTCAGGGCGATGCAGGGGTCGTTCTCGTGCTTTCGGGAGGAGGGGTAAAAGGCTTCGCTCACTTGGGTGTAATGGAGACCCTCGAACTCAACGGAGTCCCAATCGTCGGAATCGTCGGCACTAGCATGGGCGCATTGATGGGAGCACTCCGGGCAAGCGGTTACTCGACGAGGGAAATTCACGGGATACTCAAGGAGTTAGACCTTCCGAGCCTGCTCAGTGAGAATACCGGGCCTATGTTTGTTTTCACCGGGAATGACAGGCGTGCAAAGACAAACACGGTCAGCCTGTTGACTTACAAGAAGCAGGGTAATCAGAAAGGCCCCAAAGGATTTCTTACGGGCGACAAGCTATACACGTACTTCTCGCAGCTAATGAAGCACGTTACTGAGACGGACTTTTACCACCTTCCGATACCGTACGCGGCTGTTGCAACTGACATCAACACGGGGGAGAAGGTCGTCCTCAAGGAAGGCAACCTGGCGGCGGCAATGAGAGCTTCAATGTCTATACCAATGGTTTTCGAGCCATGGAGGATTGACGATCATCTTCTTGTTGACGGCGGAATAGTCTCGAACCTTCCTGTTTACACGGCGAAGGAGCTTTTCCCCGGCATTCCTATTGTTGCGGTCGACATATCTGACAATATGGGGAGCAATGTGAACTCATACATGGACGTTCTGAACCAGTCGCTCACAATCCTCATGAGGAAGACTACGGATGAGGAAGGTCAGGCGGCGGATATACTTCTCAGGCCGAACGTTTCAGGACTTGGTACACTCGACAACGTTGACCCAGAAAGTGTAATTGCTCTCGGTGTTGATGCTACATTGCCGATGATTGACGAGATAAAGGCACTCTCAGAGAAAGGCCCTGCACTCTTCACGCTTGAGGAAGAAGAGAGGACTCTGAGTGATATTGTCGGTGATGTTGAGGTTCACGGACTTCCGCCGAAGATGGCTGAGCTGGTGAGGAAGAGGGCATTGCGCTGGGTTGGGAAACCTGTAGACCAGAAGAAAATCAATGAAGGGCTTGACAGGTTATCGGAATCAGTGGGCATTGAGATGGCGGACTATCAGCTCGGACGTACAGCATCGGGCGATGTTCTCGTGCGAATTGACGTGAGAAGGTCGCCGGAACTTAAGGTAGGAATCTCAGGATATACTACAAACCTTCATTCTAACAGGTGGCTCTATCTCAAGGGTGAAATGAACGGTCTCTTGTCAGAATATGACTCGCTTACAGGGGTCGCTAAAATCGGCAAGCAGTGGGGGATAGACCTGACGTACCAGACGGCTCCACAGCCTATGGACGGCTGGCAGTTCACGCTATCGGCACAGAATTGGCAGCCTGCGGGGGAATATGACCATTTGCGGGACTGGGACAGGTACGCGGTAGGAATTGCGAGACTATTCACGCTTGGCGAGGTGAATATGGGATTGGGTTTCGCATATGAGCATGTTGACGGGGACTCTATATCGGCAAAAGATGACACGGAAGCAGGAGGATTTACGCTTTTCGCGGAATATGACACACTTGACATGCCGTCAGACCCTACGAAGGGCTATGCATGGAAGATCAACGCTTGGTGGCCTGACTTTGACGAGCTGAATTACAGATTGAGCTACTTCAAGCCGCTGGAAGTTTCAAGCTTGTGGAGGACATATTTGCGTCTTGGTTTTGCGGAGGGCGACATGAACAAGAGGAGTCATGCTGTCTACTTGGGAGCTGCTGAGGAACTTTACTCTGTTGCGTCAAATCCCATTGAGGCTGAGAGAATGTTCTGGGCTAACTTGGCGTTCAGGAAGATTCTGAACAGGACTGCGGTTGGAGTTCTTGCGGGGGAACTTTTCGCGAGCTGGGGGTATGCTATGGACAAGGAGTGGCACAAGATAGATGCCCCATGGGAAGTCGGGCTTGCCGTGAATTTCCCGAATAACCTCATCGACATGAAGCTTGCAATAATGTACGGCTCTGAGGAACTGAAGACGGGATTCTTCTTGGGCGTTCCGATATGGGATCACTACCCGCTGCCATAGATGGGAGGAGGGATAATTGTGATACTTCGTGAGGAAGACATAAAGGAGCTTGAGAAAGTTCCTGCGGGAAAATGGCATGAAGTGATAGATTTTGCGCGTTACTTGACGGAATCGCACAGGAAAGCAATAGATTCACCTGCCAAGAAACGTGAAAGACCCAGACTTCTCGGAGTACTTGAGGGGCAGGTATGGATGTCGGACGATTTCAATGAACCTATGGAGCTTGTAACCGAGAGTGAGCTTAGGGCACTTAGGGAAGCAGCAAACTTGAAGAAGGCGGAAGTTCAGGAAGCTCTTGTGTGAGGAGGAAATGATCTGTGCATGAAAATAAGCCCATACGTCATGGTGGATGGGTTGATGGCGAGATATGGATGTCGGACGGTTTTGATGACCCTCTGGAATTTGTATCGCCCGAAGAAATGAAGGTGCTTGAAGCCATGCGGGCGGATAAAAAGCAGGAATTGGAACAAGTCTGAATCATAAATTTTTATGAGAGGAGGAATAATTATGACGCTCAGGGAAGAGGTTTTGATGAATCTTGAACAGATACCAGAAAATAAGCTGTCAGTACTGCTTCACTTCATGCGTTTTCTTGCGGAGTGCCCCGTTACGTTAGGAATGCCGGAGAAACCGAGAGGAAGACCCCGTGATTTGTATGGGATACTTGAAGGGAAAATATGGGTTGCTGATGACTTCGATGAGCCTATGGAGTTGGTAACTGAGAGTGAACTTAGGGAGCTTAGAGAGGCTGCTAATCAGAAGGCAGCGGAAGTTCAGGAGGCAGCAGTATGAAGTACATGATCGATACATGCACTTTGATATGGTACATGACGCGAGACAAGAAACTACCCGACTCCATTAGAGACATCATATACAACAGTGATAATGTGTATGTGAGCATTACTACTTTGTGGGAGATTGCCTTAAAGCAGACCACTGGGAAACTTTCCAGTGTAACCAAAAGCATTTACGAGATTGCTGGACTCTGCGGGAACAATGGAATCGTCATTATGCCTCTGAAATTTGCATACCTTGAGGGGATAAAGCGACTTCCCTTTATACACAACGACCCTTTCGACCGTATCATCATAGCAACAGCAATCGAGGAGGACTTGACACTCTTAACCAAAGACAGCGAGATAATCAAGTATGACGGAGTAAAAACACTCTGGCAAACCGAAAAGGAGGAATAATAATTGGCACGAAATATAACACCGAGAAAAGAGAACTATTCACAGTGGTATCTTGACGTAATCAAAGCAGCAGGACTCGCAGACTATGCCCCAGTTCGCGGCTGTATGGTAATCCGTCCCACAGGCTATGCAATCTGGGAGAACATTCAGGCGAAGCTCGACGCTGAGATCAAGCGCACAGGACACGTAAACGCATACTTCCCGCTGCTGATTCCCGAGTCATTCTTCAGGAAGGAAGCCGAACACGTTGAAGGATTCGCCCCTGAGCTTGCTATGGTTACCCACGCTGGCGGTGAAAAGCTCGAAGAACCCCTTGCAGTCCGTTCGACATCTGAGACCGTGATAGGTTACATGTATTCTAAATGGATTCAGTCATGGCGCGATTTGCCCGTACTCATGAACCAGTGGTGCAACGTCATGCGCTGGGAGAAACGCCCCCGCCTCTTTCTTAGAACGTCCGAATTTCTCTGGCAGGAAGGACACACCGCTCATGAGACTGAACAGGAAGCACGAGAAGAGACCATCAGAATGCTTGAAGTCTACCGCGACCTCATGGAAAATGAACTCGCTCTCCCGATAATCGCAGGCGAAAAGACAGCAGGCGAGAGATTTCCGGGTGCTGTTGAGACCTACACCTGCGAGGCTATGATGAGCGACGCTAAGGCACTTCAGGCGGGAACAAGCCACTTCTTAGGGCAGAACTTCGCAAAGGCTTTTGAGATTCAATTCCAGAACAGAGAGGGCGAATTAACTTACTGCTGGACAACGAGCTGGGGCGTTTCAACAAGAATAGTCGGCGCGTTAATTATGGTTCACTCCGATGATGACGGTCTCATACTTCCACCGCGAATAGCTCCTACAAAGGCCGTAATCCTCCCAATCTCGAAGGACGAAAGCATCGCCGCCAACGAAATCCTCCCCAAAGCAAAAGAGATTTCCGCAAAACTCGACGCAGAACTCGGCGGAATGTTCACGAAGGTTGACACTGACTTCCACATGAGGCCGGCTGACCGCTTCTTTACGCATCTTCAGAAGGGTGTACCTTTGAGGCTTGAACTAGGCGAGAAGGATTTAGCCGCAGGAACTGTGAGGCTCGTCCGCAGGGACACAGGCGCGAAAATTGATGTCAAGAACGATAAAGTCATACCGACAGTGAAGGAGCTGCTCGATGAGATTCAGGCAAATCTTTACGCAAGGGCAAAGGCTTTCAGGGACGAGAACACTCACGACGCTTCAAGCTATGACGAGATGAAGGAGATCATCGCGGAGAAGGGCGGATTCGTCAGGGCTTACTTCGGCGGCACAAAGGACGATGAGACAAGAATACGTGAGGAAACAGGCGCAACTCCGAGATGTATATTGCCGGGCGACAACAAAGGCAAGTGCATAATCACGGGCAATGACGGCGCAAGGCTGACAGTTTTCGCAAAGGCGTATTGATTCATGGCTGAACATTACGAGGCTGATTTAGTCTTTAACGCAGGAGAGGGGAATTATCTTCCTTCGGCTGACGTTTGGCTGGTTATCGACGTTCTGAGGGCTACGACGGTAATGACACGTTGGTTTGAGCTTGGGGGGACTGAGCTTTACCCCGTGAAAACTCCCGATGACGCTAGAAAGTTGGTCGAGGAATTACGCGCTCGGGGGTCTTCGCCGTTATTGATGGGCGAGGTCAACGGTATTCCTCCTGAGGGATTCGACTTCGGGAACTCACCGCTTGAGCTTACGTATGAGATAATCCGTGAGCATTATTGCGGGGTCATGTCAACAACAAACGGAACGAAAGCACTCCTAGAGGCTGAGTCTTCAGGCTGCCCCGTTATTGCCGCAAGTCTCAGGAATTACTCCGCATGCCTTGATCACGCTCTCACTATTGGAAAGAGGATAGGGATTCTATGCTCTGGAAGAAAAAGCCGTCCTTCATGGGAGGATACGCTATGCGCGGGGGCAGTCGTTGAGGATTTAATGAGGCGGGGAGAGGTCTTTATGTCCGACAGCGCGAGGATTGCCCTGACTCTCTGGCAGAACAGCGGGGATGATACGGAGTCATTCGTCCGAAAGTCAAATCACGCTCAATATCTCACACAAATCGGGTACAGCGGTGATATTTCGTTTGCCTGCGAGATTGACGCTTCGACGGTCGTCCCCATGCTTGCTGAGAATGAAGAACGCACGGTGTTGCGCGCAGTATCAGGGAGCGCGAGGCCGTATCATCGTGAGGATATTACGGAGAAGAATGCTGAGGCTGACCCTTTCGAGGAATTGCTTGCTTACACTAGAAAGAAGGTTTGACGTATGAAGACGCTTTACATTGACTGCTTTGCGGGAATTGCGGGCGATATGTTCATCGGGGCATTGCTGAACCTCGTCCCAAACCCCGAATTTTTCAGGAACGAAATCAGGAAGATTACCGCGCTTGACCCGCATGAATACGAGCTGATAATAGAGAGGTCAACAAAAAACGGACTCGCCGGAATAAATTTCGATGTTCACACTCACGAGCATCATCACGAACACGAACACGGCCATGAACATGAACATCACCACCATCATCGACACTTGGCGGACATCGAGGCCATGCTTTCAGGGAGCATGTTATCGCAGAGAGTGAAGAGAGAGGCTATCCGGGCGTTCTCATTGCTTGCTGATGCTGAGGCAAACGTTCACGGAACGACACCCGACAAGATTCACTTCCACGAGGTCGGAGCTGTCGACTCAATCATCGACATAACGGGCGCGTTCATATTGATGGAGGCTATTGGGTGGCCGAGAGTGATATTCTCGCCCTTGAACGTGGGCTCAGGGACGGTAACTTGCGCTCACGGAGTTCTGCCTGTTCCTGCTCCGGCGACTGAGTACCTTCTTCACGGGCTTCCTGTATTCTCGGCGGGGTCTCCAATGGAGCGGACTACACCGACGGGCGCATTGCTTGCGAAGATTCTTGCTGACGGTTTCGGAGCAATTCCAGCTGGGAAAATCACGGCATCGGGCTTTGGTTTCGGAAACCGTGAGAGCGAAGACATGCCAAACGCATTGAGGGCCATGATTATTGAGACGGCTGGGGAAATCGGCGGGCTTGTTCGAGAGAAACTGACGCTCATTGAGTGCAACATTGACGACATGAACCCGCAGGATTATGAGGTCGTCTGCGGAAAACTTTTCGAGGCTGGTGCGCTTGACGTTTGGATGGAAAACATCAGCATGAAGAAGTCAAGGCCGGGCGTAAAATTCTGCTGTCTCACGATTCCTGATGAGGCTGTCAACATGAGCAAGGTAATTTTGAGGCACACAACTACTCAGGGAGTGAGGCTGAAGGATTATGACAGGTTACGGCTGAACTGGAGGATTGAGGAGGCTGAAACGTCTCTAGGGAAGATTCGCGTTAAGGTTACGGAGCTTGACGGCGAAACTCTAAGGAGCGTACCCGAATATGAGGACGTCAAGGCCATAGCGCAACATCACAATATCCCGATGTGGGAGGCAAGGAATCTCATTCTCAGGGAAATATAAAATTTAATCCCCCGCCGGATTATTCTGACGGGGGAATTTTTATTTCTCGTAATTGTGCAGATAATGGGAGAACGAGTATTTGCTCCACTTCTCTTTTATCAGCTTCGCAAGTACCTCCGCAAATTCCTCAACTTTCTTTAACTCTCCGTCAATCATATCCTGCCACACTGAAGTCGCCGCTTCGATAAATTCATGGCCGAAAAGCGCGAGAACTGACGCAGCCTGATCCGATTTCCCAAACTCCTTTATTCCTACATCTTCAAAGCTATCTATTTCATCGTCTTTGATTTTCTTGTTGAGTTTTTGAGAGGCTCCGAAGTCAGCAAATGGTATAGCCACGCGCCCTGCCATTGACATTTTACTGCTGAAGCCCCAGACTTCCGCCCAGATTTTCTCTATATCGTCATTGGAAAGCACAAGGTTGTAGACTTTTGCAATCTTCTCGAACGCACTGTAAACGTCGTACTGAGATGTGAAAATGTTAACGAGCGGAATCTTGTTGATGAAGCCCATAGCGTCCTTTACGCTTCTGTGAAGTATCTCAGTGGCGAGTTCCCCCTTGGCTTCAACGTTGACCTTTTGGGCGGCAATGAAGCCGTTTTTGATGAATCGCGGAAGATTAGAGACCGTAACGTCAACAAGTTTGTTAAGCCCGAACGGCTCTGTATTACCTTTCTTCTGTGCCAGCACTGGTACTATAGGTATATCCTCCATGCCTTTGCTTCGGAGTGCTGTGTTGACTATCTGCGTCCATTCATCAACATCTTCAAGGAAATAACACTTTGTTAATACGATGATAAACGGCAGGCCTATCGAGTGAAGAGCTTTGATGAACTCCACTTCTTCATCAAAGAGGCGGTCTTGGCCTATACCGATGCAGTACCATATCACATGTATACCGTTCAGGTTGAAATGGGCTTTGTCGGAATCTGCCGCGCCCTCGAGTATTCTCTGCTTGATAGCCTGCATTGTTTTGTCTCTTTTGGAATCTCTCAGCTCAAAGCCTACTGTGTCAAGTATCTTCACAGGAACATTCTCAGAACTGTATTCCCTTGCGTATTGCGTCTGAGGCGAGCCCTTTCCCTTTGCGTCTCCCTAAAGGTTGAACATGGTGTTAATGAGAGTGGTCTTTCCTGATCCGCTCATACCTGCTACAACGATATTGGCAGTTTATATGCGTTCGACTTCGTCCGGCATAAGCTATATCTCCTTCGTCTTGAATGAATGGTATTGTAACATATATTATTTTCTGTGAACACTTGGAACGCTCTCTCAAATTATCCTTGTTGAATATACAATCTTAATTTGTAATTAAGACAAGTATTTACGATTTTACATTGTGAGATCGGAGAAATATAATCTCAATTATTCAAACCGCAGAAACTCAGGAGAAGTTATTAAGTATGGACGCGTTTGCAGAACACACGCTTCACGATATACTACCGGGTAAATCATCGGGTATATAAATCTCACACAGGAGGAAATTCGTTATGTCATTCTCATTAGGATTCATCGGTTTCGGCGAGGCTGCCTACAACATGGGCAAGGGCCTCAAGAATGAAGGTCTCGAAGACATCAAGGCTTATGATGTCGTGATGGACAAGGAAGGCCCAATGCGCGACACAGTTCTGAAACGTTGTGAGGACGCGAAAATCAAGGCCGTCTTCTCAACGAAGGAACTCGTCGAGAACAGCGACATCGTTGTCATCGCAGTACCCGCAAGATTCACGGCCTCAACTGCTGACGGTCTCAAGCCATTCGCAATGGCAGGACAGCTTTTCGCAGACGTTACGACCGCGCTCCCTTCAATCAAAGAGGCACAGGCTGAAGCGTTCGCAAAACTCGGAGCTGAGTACATCGACTCGGCAATGCTAGGCTCGCTCATGGCACTTGGCCACAAAGTCCCCATTCTCGCATCTGGTAAAGGCTGCAAGAGATGGCACGACACAATGACACCTTTCAACATGAAAATTTCCCTCGTCAACCCAGACGACCCCGACAATACCAAAGCAGGCGAGGCATCAAAGATTAAGCTCGTTCGCTCGGTATTCATGAAGGGAATCGAGGGACTCATCGTTGAGACATTGCTCTTTGCGAGAAAGTGCGGAGTTGAGGATTACATTCTCTCGTCAATCTCGAACTCAATGAACCGCGACAAGTTCGAGGATATTGCGCTGAGAATGGCAGGGGCTGACCTCATTCACTCAGAGCGAAGGAGCTTCGAGGTCGGCGAGTCAATGGAACTCATGAAGGAAGTCGGAGTTGAGCCGTTAATGGCAATGGGAACTAAGGAACGCCTTGCACGCACGGCGGCACTCGGTCTCAATGAGGAGCTTCACGGAATTGTCCCCAAAGAGTTCGACAAGATTTACGCTCTCTGGGACGAGAAGAAATACAGTTAAGGAGGAATTATCATCATGAAGAAAGTTTTTGCGTTCGCTCTAGTTTTTGTAATGGCTCTTTCAGGAGCATCGTTTGCCGCAGACTGGCCGGCTGGTACGGTCAACGTCGTTCTTCCCTATGGTGCGGGCGGAGACACTGACACATATTGCCGACAGCTTTTCCAGCGCGTGAGCAAGATCACGGGTCAGACGTTCGTCGTCATCAACCAGCAGGGCGGCTCAGGAATCGTTGCAGCTATGGACGTTCTCAACAAGAAGCCCGACGGTTACACGATACTGTTCAACCACACAGGCGCGTCGCTCGTTCAGGAAGCTACGGGAATGGTTGACTTCTCGTACACAAACAGCTTCGAGAACTGCTGCACGGTCGCAATCGACGAGACATACTCACTCGTTGCGATTTCACCGGAAGGCGAGTACAAGAGCTACAGCAAGGGCTGGAAGACTCTCGCTGACATGATCGCCTATGCGAAGGAAAATCCCGGCAAGGTCAGGTATTCGACAGTGTTCGGCTCAACGACTGAGTACGTCGGGACAATGCTTGAGCGTCAGGCAGGAGTCGAGTTCGACAACATCAACGTCGGAACTTCAGGCGGTGAAAGAATGGCGGCCATGCTGGGCGGACAGGTTGATATTCTCGCGGCCAACTACATGCAGGTCAAGGACTACATCGAGAAGGGCGACCTCGTTTGCCTCGCGGTAATGTCGAAGCAGAGAGTGCCGGGAATCGACTATCCTACATTCGCGGAGCTGGGATATGACAAGGTTGTAACGGCGAAGAAGTATGAGGTCAAGTTCCCCAAAGGAACCGACAAGGCAATCGTCGACAAACTTGCCGGAATCTGCAAGGAAATCGTCCTCAATGACGCGAGCTATGCCGATGTTCTGAAGGTCTACTTTGCACAGCCTCTCTACAGGGACGCGGAGCAGATGAACAAGGAAGACCCCGAAGAAGTCAAGGAGCTTGAAGCAGGGTTAGCGGCAGACTAATTCAGGAGTCAGTAACCTCACGTCTAAAGACGGGGGCTTGAAAAAAAGTCCTTGCTGACTAGCCTAAGTCTTGAGATAAAGACTACGTTACCTGCGAATGTATAGGTACCGGCGGACGTAAATCCTAATCTGCCGCTCTACGGTTTGTGGTTAAACAGTCCTGAGAGGCAGGGGCAGTGCTGCAAGCAAATAAACCGCAGGATAACATTGGCGAAGGATTATAACTCTAGCGGGCGGAGGTCTGTTCCTTTTTAGCAGATATAAGGCCCGCTCGCCTTAGGCGATATACTACTAACAAAAAGGAGGGCGCACTTCCTCCCCATAGCTAAGGGGTATCCGTGCGAGTTTTTAATGAGAAATTTTCCGCCTGTAATGTTAGAGTTGCGGGCGGATTTCGTTCACATTTTAGGAGGGAAAAATTTTCATGACCAACAAGACACGCGACATAATATGTTCAATCATAGTGCTTGCATTCGGTGCGGCCATGATTTACTTCGTGAAGGACGTTCGCAGGGTCATACGTTCCGATGTAGGCTCTGCGTTCGTTCCGACACTCATAGGCTGGTGCATCATTGCAACAGGCGCGGCAAAGCTGTTCTACTCAATCTTCACCGGCCTCAAAGAAGAGAACAAGAAGATCGTCTTCGATCAGGATTTCTTCGGCGGAATTGGGACGATCGTCCTCATGGTGCTTTACATGCTTGCGTTCCAGCCCGTCGGATTCGTCGTGGCAAGCGCGGTGTACCTGTTCTTGCAGATGCTACTGTTCAGCGAGAAGTCAAACCGTAAAATCATTCTCTTTGCGGTGATAGCGGTGCTTCTTCCTGTGGCGGTTGACGCACTGTTCGTTTTCGTAATAAAGATGCCGCTTCCTGTCGGCGTATTCGGATTCTAAGGAGGCTGACACACAATGATAACAGCAGCATTAGCCAACGTATTGAACCCCGTGTGCCTGTTCCTGATTTGGGTGGGTACGGTAATCGGAATAATCTTCGGTTCAGTTCCTGGACTGTCAGCAACAATGTCGGTCGTTCTGTTCCTCCCGATGACTTTCAGCCTTGAGGCGACAAGGGGGATTGCGCTTCTCGTCGGCCTCTACATGGGCGGAATTTCCGGCGGCTTAATCTCGGCAATACTCCTCAAGATTCCCGGAACACCGTCGTCAATCTCGACAGTCTTCGACGGCGGCCCTATGGCTGAGAAAGGCGAGGCGGGACGCGCTTTAGGTGTCGGCATTCTCTACTCGTTCATCGGCTCAATTCTCGGTATACTCGCGTTAATGTTCATAAGCCCGATGCTCGCTAAGGTTTGCCTGCTCTTTGGGCCTGCGGAATATTTCTCGGTTGCGGTTTTCTCGCTGACGATAATAGCGGCACTTTCGGGAAAAGACATGCTCAACGGACTCATTGCGGGGCTGACCGGGCTCGCTCTCTCAATGGTCGGAATGGCACCGATTGACACGAAGGTACGCTACACATTCGGGAACTATCAGCTTCTCAACGGCTTTGATATAACGGTGCTTCTCATCGGGGTATTCGCGGTTACGGACATAATACTTGCGGGCTTCGGAAGAAGGACGTTAGCGCAGAGGCTCGAACAGAAGAAATACCAGCTCAAGGGCTACGGAATCTCGATGATAGAGTTCATTCAGCAGATACCGAACGCAATAATCTCGTCGATAATCGGAATAATCATCGGCATACTTCCGGGCATCGGCGGCTCAACGGCGGGACTTCTTGCGTACACGGCTGAGAAATCGCGCTCAAAGCATCCTGAAAAGTTCGGGACTGGAATCATTGACGGAGTAATCGCGTCTGAGACATCGAACAACGCGGTCATAGGCGGCTCACTCGTTCCGTTGCTCTGCATGGGAATTCCCGGAAACACGGTCGCGGCGGTATTCCTGGGCGGGCTTCTTGTTCACGGAATTAACCCCGGGCCATTGATCTTCGACAAGAGCGGCGTATACGTCTACGGAATATACTTCGCGCTTATCGTTGCGAGTGTGTTCATGCTCATCTTCGAGAGAATGGGGCTGAGGATATTCGCGAAATTGCTTGACATTCCCAAGCACATACTCCTCCCAATCATCATGATAATGTGCTGCGTCGGAGCTTACTCAAGCAACAGCAGAGTGTTTGATGTTCAGTGCGTACTGTTCTTTGCGCTGCTGGGACTGATGTTCAAGTGCTTCAAGATACCCAGCACGCCGCTGATAATCGGGTTCATACTTGGCTCAATGTTCGAGGAGAACCTGAGAATGGCACTTCAGGCTTCACACGGAAACTGGATGATATTCCTGACGAGGCCGATTTCGTGCGGCTTCCTGATCGTTGCGGTTGTGTTCTGCACATATACGGTACTGAGCAATCTCCGCGCAAAGAAGAAAGCTGAACTTGAAGGCAAGGAGTTCCACGAGGCGGAAGAAGGAGAGCTGTAAGAACAATCAAGCTGTAACCCTGCGGAGAGATTCGCGGGGTTATGTTTTATGTTCACTTGTCGAGCCATTCTTCCAGTGTCAATATCGGCGAACCCATCATCTTCTTTGCAAGCTCCGCATCATCAATGTAACGAATATGCCACGGCTCATATTGAGTAGCCTGTTGTATTCTCTTTATTATTCTTTTCGCTTGAAGTGAACCTGTAGCCCACAAGTCCAAGAGCCGCGAGTATCCTTGTGAGCTTTAATGATGTCCCGTTCACATTCCAATATTGAATAGATTGTCGATTAGCTGCTGCTTGAACTGGTCGCTCGGAGATTCATCTTCGGCACTCGGCGCACCCTTCCCAACTGGCAGCTTGAAGCTCATCTTGAACTGCGTTGTGTCCTTCTGCTTCTCCTCGTCCTTGTTGAGAATGTCAATCGGCAGGAAATCCTCAATCGGCTTGGTAACCTTCAAGTCCCTGAGCTGGGGCTTATATGGCGAATTAGCGATAGTGAATGATACGTTCTGGAAATCCCTGCGTTTTATCCCCATTACCCTGCTCGTAGCATCACGAAGCACGTTTCTCGCAAGCCCTCCCGTCATGTACTGGAATATTCCCTTCATTGCACCCAGCAGACGATCAAGGAGCTTGAGGTCAAACCTTCCGTCGCAGAGAAGCTTCATTCCCTTTCCTGGGATTCCGCATGAGCCGTTAATCGTGAAGTACCTGTATAATGGCTCGTCGAATCCTGCCCTTGCTCCAGTTCCAGGGTTGAGGAACAAGTCCTTTCCGTCCCAGAAAAATGAACCGTTTATCTTCTCGAACGTTATCTTTCCCGTCGGCGTTATGCTCTCAAGTGCCTTGACCTTCTGAAGTCCGCCCGGGCTTGTCGAGAAATTCCCGTCAGCAAAACTCAGGTTCATTCCCATTGACGAGCTTCCCTTCATCGTAACATTAGCGTCAACAGTTCCAACAAGCTCGCCCTCAGGCATAAATGGCTGCGCAAGTTTTCCGAAGTCAACATGTGAGGCCTTCACGTTCCCGCGCCACTCCGTAACTTTCTCCTTCATGTCAACCTCAAATGTCGACTTTATCACACCTCCGCTCAAGATTGCACGGCCGTTGGTCATCTGTACTTTCCCTTTGTCGGCGAGAACTTTCACGGGAAGATTGATGTCGCTGATTCTTATCTTGTCCATGAGAGTTATGCCGTCGGATTTCGCGTTTATGACGATTGGTGCGCCGGGCTTCGTGTTTCCGTGAACGTGGGCGATGATTTTGCCTTTGACCATTCCGGCCATGTTCGGCATCTGCGTCTCTATCGCGCTGTCAACGTCGAGTGGCTTGGTGTCAACCGTGTAGTATATCCCGTCGTTCTTTATCTGGAGGTCAATGTCAGATTCGGGCTTGAAATTGTCGATTCGTGCCTTTGCGTTCATGATGAAGTGATTTTTTGCAGGCGATCTAACGTCAAGTGCTATGTCGTGAATCTCGGACTTCTGGTATAACACCGGCCTTGTAAGCTGAAGGTGCGCTGTTGGCTGTGCGAATGTCCCCGTTACTCCCGCCTTCGCGTCAATTACACCTTCAACCGGAGCTTTCTGCATGAAGTTCTTGAGGAGTGCCTTCAAGTCGAGATGCCTTACAACCGTGTCGATGTTCAGAGTGCTCGACATTATGTCCTTCATGTTTGGCGAGATATTCCCTGAACCGCTTATTGCCGCACCGTTCACAGTGGCCTCAACCTTCCTGATGTTCACGCGCTTCATGCTTCCGTCAGCCTCGATCGTAGCGTTCGGAACGTCAACAAAATCAACGGCCTTTACGTTCTTGGCGGTCAATTTTGCCGAAAGATTGGAGAGCGTCATGTTACCCCTTGCGTTGAGAGTTGCTGCTCCAATGCTGGCCATGTTTCCGGCCTTTATGCTGTCAGCGTTGATGTTCGCAGTTATTGCGGCTGTATTGAGGCTGCCTTTGATGCCCGCGTTACCCCTGACCCTTCCTGAGATTGGCATTGATTTGTCCTGAAGCTTCAATGCGTTCATGAGCTGTGCGAGATTTATCCCTGACGTTGAGGCCGTAATGTCTAGCGCGGGATTGGCCATGTTCCGGAGATTTACCGTGCCTTTTGCGTTGACCGTTCCGCCCGGAAGTGAGGCTTTCGCATTGTTGATGTTCACGATACCTCCGCGAAGTGAGACTGGAATATCAGCGTCGCCAAATCTCATGCCCTGAAATCCTGCGTTACGTGCCGAGAGTGAGGCGTTGGCATTGATGGCGTTGATGTCGGTGAATTTCCCCGAAGCGTTGGCGCCAAGCGAATATTTCCCCGAAACGTCCTGAAGTCCCGGAATGAATTTCATCTCAAGATTGCGAACGTCAGCATCAGCCTTGAATGTCGAATCGTTGAGATTGGCCGTAGCGTTTAGAGTTGCCGAGCCATTCGGGAGGGTGGCCTTTGCGTTGTTGACGGTGAGAATATTGTTGCGGAATGTTACGGGGATCTCAGCGTTGCCGATGTTGATGCCCGTATAGCCAGCGTTGTGAGCCGTGAGTAATGCGTCGGCGGTTATCGTCTTTGTGTCGTAGAAGTTCCCGGAAGCATCAGCCTTTAGCGAGTACGTACCCTTTAGCTGTTTGAGCTGAGGAATGAACCGGAGGTCGAGATTCTTAGCGTCAGCATTCGCCGAAAATTTCCCGTCAGCAATATTCGCTTCAGCCTTGAGATTCGCCGAACTTCCCGGGAATCTTATGCTAGCGTCCGAGATTTTCACCACACCTCCGGCCATGCTTATGGGAATGTCTGCGTTGCCCTTGCTCACACCAGCATATCCAGCATTACGAGCCGTGAGAAGCGCGTCTGCCATTATGGATTTGATGTCGTTATAATTTCCTGATGCTGTGGCTTTGAGGTTGTACGAGCCTGAAACGTCCCTCAGCATTGGAACGACACGAGGCTCAATGTTGTTAGCGTCAGCCTTTGCAGAGAACTCTCCGCTCTTTGTGTCAGCTTTCCCCGAAGCGATTATTCTTCCCCGCCCGAAATTCGCCGTAAAACCCTCAAGCTCCGCCGTACCGTTCATGACATCGTAATCCGCGTCAGCATTAAGCCCCGTAAGATTCACTCCGAACGCGCCTACTCTCTCGGAATTTACGTTTGCGTTGACGTTGAGAGTCTCTGAGATTTTCGCCCTCGCCGAGATTTTGCCGACTGGATTCTCGATGACCCCTGAAAGCTGAGGGATTGCCCTTACGAGCGAAGGAAGGTCAAGATTCACGATTGAGACTACGAGACCTTCAGGCTTTACGTTTCCTTCAGCGTCCGCAACTGCACTGCCCCTGGCGAAGATTTTTCCGCCGAATGCCTTTCCTCCGAGCGAAATCTGAGGGATTGTGTCAGGTTTGAGGCTTGCGTTCATGCTGAGGCTTTCGACAGCGTTGATACCCATTGCCGAGACCCCGGGAATATCAGCCTTGACGCTTGCCCTCGTTCGCCTGAATACGTCCTCCATAATGTCATCGGTTATCTGGGTGTCAACGTCGAAATTCACGTAGCCCCGCTCACCTTTCAGTGCCATGTCAGGAGCGAACATTGCCCCGATTTCTGTGAGTGATATGTTCTTTCCCTCGCCTTTTGCCGAGAACTTCATGGCCGAGATGTCGCCGGAAGCATTGAGCGTGAAGCCGGCAGCCTTGGTGTTGAGAGCAGCGTTGTCGAGCGTGAAAATCTTTGAGCCGTCCCACGTGAATGGAAGACGGAAGTTCAGGGGAATGTCCATGACTTCAGCGCGCGGCATTGAGAGGACTCCTGAAGCCGAGATTGCGCCGTCATCATCGTTGGCCTTTGCGGAAATCTTAGCGTCGATTCTTCCGTTTGCCTTGAGATCTGAGGGTGCGAACTTCATGAAGTCCTCAAGACTCAACGCTGTGAGGAACAATTTTGCGTCGAGGGGCTGAATCTTACCCGTGAATTTCCCCGTTCCCTTTGAACCTATGCGAATGTCGGAGGAGATTACTTCTGCTGACGGGAGATTGACATCTGCGTTTGCGAGCAGGGGGAGGATTTTATCGCGTGAGACTAATACCGCGTCAAGAAGGAATTTCCCGGCCTCGTTGAGAGTGAGAGCGTCAAGTTCGAGGTCAGCATACGGGCTCCCGAAGTGTACATCACGCACTGAAATGTTCGAGGGATTCAGCTTGAGGTCGAAGGGCGGGGCTATGGGCTTTGCTTCGTCCTCTGATGATGCCGGAAAGAGCTTGGCAATTTTCATAACGCTGTCAAGGTCTGTGCTTACTCCATGAACGTTCAGCGACTTTATGAAGGGAAGGCCGTCCATTCCAGAGAGGACTAAATCCCAATCCGGGCTGACTGAGGCATGATTGAGTAACGCCAGCGTCTCATCGCCGGAAATCACTCTAAGGCCGTCAATCGAGTAGCCGTTTCTGAGTGAGCCTGTGATGTTTTGGACTTCGATTCTTGCGGGGTGAAGAAAGAAAGTCCCGCCACGTTCAGCAATGGGCTTTACCAGCCATGAGCCGGTGTCAAACCAAAAGAGAGCAGCACCTGCCGCGATAGTAATCAATGATATGTATATGAAATATTTTATGAGTGAACCTACAAAGCGCACGTTGAATTTCACATCCCTCTAAAATTTTCACTAATTATATGATAAATTAAGGCGTTGAAAAAATATCAATGGGGGGTAATCAATATTTCGCCTGTATTAGAAACAGCCTCGCCTATTCTGGAGGAGGCCACGAAGAAGAAAACATCAAGAGCAGCGGCCAAAAAATCATCAGCCGTGAAGAAAGCACCCGCTAAATCCACGAAAACCACAAAGTCAGGGGCGGCCAAGAAAACGACCGCAAAATCCTCCGCTGACGGCCGCACTCTCATCATCGTTGAGTCGCCGTCGAAAGCAGCTACACTCTCTGGAATGCTCGGAAAGGCTTATATCGTTAAATCCAGCAAGGGCCACATGAAAGACTTGCCAAAAAGCCGCCTTGCCATAGACATTGAGCATGGCTTCACACCCGAATATATCCTCGTAAAAGGGAAAGCCGCCCTCAAGAACGAACTCCTTAAACTCGCATCAACCGCAAAGAATGTCCTTCTTGCCTCTGACCCTGACCGCGAGGGTGAAGCTATTGCGTGGCATCTTGCCGATATTCTCGGGGTGAACTTGTCAGAGAAATGCCGCGTTAGATTCTACGAGATCACTGAGAATGCCGTTAAAGCTGCCGTTAAGAACCCTGACTATATCGACATCAATAAGGTTGACGCACAGCAAGCCCGTCGCATTCTTGACCGCCTTGTGGGGTACACGCTGAGTCCGCTCCTTTGGAAGAAGATTCGCTACGGACTTTCCGCAGGAAGGGTCCAGTCTGTCGCGCTTAACATAATCTGTGAACGTGAGCGCGAGATTATGGCGTTCATTCCTGACCCGTATTACGTAATCACAGCCCTTGCCGAAAACAACGGAAGGCACTACGAGTTACGCGCCTGCAAGCTTGACGGCAAGTCCCTCCTCAAGAACACTCTCCCTCTCCTCATTAACACTCCCGAGAAAGCCGAGGAGATCATCGCGGAGATTAAGGCCAATGAGATTGTAGTTACGGAGTTCAAGTCGAAGAACAGCGCACATTCAGCACCCGCACCGTTCAGGACCAGCACGCTTCAGCAGGAGGCTTCACGGAAACTCAGCTTCGTACCAGCTCACACTATGAGGATTGCTCAGGCACTATACGAGGGTCTCAACATTCCTGGACGCGGGCACATCGGTCTCATAACGTACATGCGAACTGACAGCCTCAGAATTTCCGACGAGGCAATATCTTCGTGCCGTGAGTATATTTCCGCGAACTACAAGAAGGACTACCTTCCGAAAACTCCGAACGTCTACGGTTCATCGAGCAAGGCAAAAATCCAGGACGCCCACGAAGCAATCCGTCCGACCGACATAACATTGACGCCCGAATCCCTGAAGGACTCACTCACTCCCGAACAGCTCAAACTCTACACGCTCATATGGCGGCGTTTCATTGCAAGCCAGATGACCTCCGCAGTAACAGCAAAGTCAACCCTCAAAGCCGAGGCAGGACGTGTTACCCTGAAGCAGGAAGGTGAGACTCTTGTTTTCGACGGCTGGAGCATTCTTTGGCCGCTTGAACTCAAAGGCTGCGAGCTTGCGAAAATTGACGCGGGCGAAATCTTGACTCTCAATGATGTTCAGAACGAGAAGAAATTCACCAAGCCGCCGGCAAGATATTCGGAGGCTGGGCTGATAAAGACGCTTGAGGAGAACGGGGTGGGGCGTCCGTCAACGTATGCGACGATTGCTGGGACGCTTGAATCTCGGGGTTACATTGAGAAGAACGAGGAGAAGAGATTTTTCCCGACGGGACTGGGATTGACGGTTGACGAGTTTTTGGCGCGATATTTCAACCGGAAGGATTTGTCGTCGATTGTTGATGCGGGGTTTACGGCGCAGATGGAGAAGGAGCTTGACGAGGTTGAGGAGGCAATCAGGGGATGGCTTGATGTTGTGGGGGAGTTCTGGGGGGAATTTTCGGCAACACTGAGTGAGGCGGAGGGTGCGGAGAGAGTACCATTGCCTGAGCCTGAACCCATAGGCGAGACTTGCCCTGAATGCGGCCATGACCTTGTGAAGAAGCGCGGACGTTTCGGCGAGTTCATAGCCTGCTCAAATTACCCTGAGTGCAAGTACACAAGACCCATACTCGATAAAATCGGCGTTACGTGTCCGAAGTGCGGCGAGGGAGAAATCGTGAAGCGAAAGAGCAAGAAGGGTCGCTCATTCTACGGATGTTCACGCTATCCTGAGTGTGATTATGTTGCTTGGAACCGTCCTGCAGGCGAAAAGTGCCCAGAATGTGGTGAGGATTTGTACCGAAGAGGGTCAACGATATTCTGTGCTAAGTGCAAGTATAAGGCTGAAGCTGAGTCGGCTGTCGGGGAATAGAGGCAATATTATGATTGATATTCTTTTCGGCGCAATAATAATCGCGGGAATATATTTCGCACTCAAGTACATTCACCGCGAAAGGCACTGCAATCACAACTGCAACGAATGCCGCCACCCCTGCCACACAAGAACGTGATATTATTTGCAGGTTAATCACGAGAAGGGAGATTATTCAACATGAAGGTAATACTAAAGTCAGACGTAAGCAAGCTCGGTAAAGCAGGCTCACTCATTGACGTAAGCGACGGACACGCACGGAACTTCCTCATTCCCAAAGGCCTCGCAATCGAAGCAACACCAGGAAAGCTCAACGAATGGAAAAATGAGCAGGCCCGCCTCAAAGCAAAGGACGAGAAAAACCGTCAGGAAGCCCTCGAACTCCAGAAGAAACTTCAGGGGAAAGCCGTAACAGTAGAAGGCAAAGCAGGCGAAAACGGAAAGCTCTTCGGAAGCATAACAGCCTCTCAGGTCGCCGAAGCATTGGCCTCACAGCATGGTTTGAAGGATTTCGACAAGCGCAACATTAAGCTCGACGATACCATAAAGCAGCCCGGAAATTTCCCCATATCACTGAAGCTATATCCAGGCATTCAGGCTGATATGACGCTGACCGTGAAGGTTTCATGACCCCTGACATTCAGCCCCCAAACAGCCCCGAAGCCGAACTCGCAGTGATTGGCTCCTGCCTCCTCTCACCCGAAGTACTCAGTGAGACGATGGAGCTTTTACGGCCCGATGACTTCTACGACCCTGCGCTCAGAAAGACCTTCGAGGTTATTGCGGAGATGTACCGTGATGACAGGCCGGTTGATATGGTTACCGTGCAGATTGAGCTTAACTCGCGCGGAATGCTTGAGGCTCTTGGGGGTCAGGCGTTCATCGCAAGCCTCGCCGCAAGCGTTACAACAACCTTGAACTCAGCCTACCATGCCGGGATTGTCCGCGAAAACTCAATAAGGCGGAAACTCTTTGCCGTCAGCGATGAGATTAAAGCGATGTCAACGAACAACTCGCTCTCGACAAGGGAAATCATCGAACATGCCGAGAAACTTCTCTTTGATGCCGCACAGAACAAAACCGCAACAGATTTCAAGCACGTCCGCGACATCATAGGGCCTGTCTTCGTTGACGTTGAGGAACGGCTTGAACAGAACGCCGGAACTGCTACGGGTTACCCTACAGGTTTTGCTGACCTTGACTCTTTCACCGGCGGACTTCAGCCCGGAAGCCTCAACATCATCGCTGCACGCCCCTCAATGGGAAAGACTGCCTTTGCCGTGAACATCGCTCAGTTCGGAGGAGGAGATTCAAACCGCCCCGTCCTGATATTCAGCCTAGAAATGCCCGCCGAACAGTTAGTTTTGCGTATGCTTGCGGCAGAGTCTGGTGTTGATTTGTCGGCATTAAGCAACGGAACTTTCGACACACACGCTTTCGATATGGTCAAGGAGGCTTGCGGCATTCTCGCCCGGAAAAACATTTTCATCAATGACGACTCTAACATCACGGCCATTGATTTCCGGACGAGGTGCAGACGCTTCAAGACACGTCATCAGGATTTGGCACTCGTGATTGTTGACTACTTACAGCTAATGAGTTCGGGCGAAAGGAGAGCTTCAGACGGACGACAGCAGGAAGTCTCGGACATTTCGAGAATGATAAAAGCCACAGCAAGAGAGCTGAAATGCCCCGTAATCGCATTGTCCCAGCTTTCACGGGCTACAGAGCAGAGGACTGAGAAGAAGCCTCAGCTTTCGGACTTGAGGGACTCGGGTGCCATTGAGCAGGACGCTGACGTTGTATTGCTGATGTTCAGGGAGGATTATTACAGCGAGAACGAGAATAACGACCTCACAAACAGCAAGGCCGATATTCGCGTTGCAAAGAACAGAAACGGAAGAACGGGTGTGTTTCATCTTACATTCGCAAGAGAGATTACGAGGTTCGGGAATTTCGGCGAGTTTGACGGATTTTAGCGCCTGGCCTCACTGTCAAGCTCCTCAATCTCAGGGGCGGCCTCGTCAGCAATGAGTTTGCCGTCCCTGAATCTCAACACCCTCTCGCTCCACGTCGCAATTTCAGGCTCATGCGTAACCAGTATCACCGTTATCCCCTGCTTGTGCAAGTCCGTAAATATGTTCATGATTTCGACGGTAGTCTTAGTGTCGAGGTTTCCGGTTGGCTCATCGGCGAGGATTATCGGCGCTTCTCCCACGATTGCGCGGGCTATTGCGACTCTCTGCTGCTGACCTCCTGACATCTGCGCGGGGCGATGATGTAACCTTTGGCCAAGCCCTACACGTTCGAGGGCATTAACGGCGGCTTTCCTTCTTGCTGACGACCCTACACCGCGATACAGTAAGGGGAGTTCAACGTTCTCCACAGCGTCAACTTTAGGAAGGAGGTTGAATCCCTGAAACACGAAGCCTAATTTCTGGTTACGAATGTCAGCTAACTCTGCCTTAGTCTGATCCTTAACGTCAACACCGTCAAGCTCGTAATGCCCGCTGGTCGGAACATCGAGGCACCCCAGAATATTCATCATCGTCGACTTCCCTGAACCTGATGGCCCCATTACGCAGACGAACTCGCCGCGTTCAATCTTGAAGCTCACCCCGTCAAGCGCACGAAGCTCAATGTCCCCCGTAACGTAAACTTTCGTGAGGTCTTTAACTTCTATGATGCTCATTATCTTGGCCCTCTGCCTCCGCGCGGTGTTCCGAAGAGGCTTCTGTTGGCGTTAGCTCCTGATGCAGCACCCTTCTGAGCGTTCACAACAAGCTCGGTGTTCTCGTGGATTATTCCCCGCTGTCCCTGCTGAGGCCTAGTCTCTCCTGATGGTCTGTCTGGTCTCGGGGGTCTTGGTGCTGAACCCTTCTCCGAGATTAGCTGTACCCATCTTCCGTCGGTTATGCCGATTTCAACCTGAACGGGAGGCATGAGGCCATTTCCACGCGCCGGCCAAACTGTCCCGGAGTTGAGCGTCTTCTTCGCTGTCAAAACGCTCTTGTCGAATGACATCGTAGCAATCAGATCCTCAGGAGGCGTGAATCTCAATGCTGCTACAGGGATTCGGATAGCGTCGGAGGCTTTTGCGGTCTCGATGGAAACGTTGGCGGTCATTCCGGGCTTCAGCTTCAAATCCGGGTTGTCGACGTGGATTATCACCGTGTAAGTTACGACGCTCTCGCTTGTGTTGGGTGCAATACGAACCTGAACGACCCTTCCCGAAAATATCTCGTCAGGAAATGCGTCAACACGAAACGTAACGTTTTGACCTTCCGCAACCGTCCCTATGTCAGCCTCGTCAACCTTCGTCTCAATCTGCATTCGCGTCAAATCTTCAGCAACCTTGAATAGCGTAGGTGTCTGGTAACTTGCCGCAACCGTCTGGCCTGCGTCAACCTGCCTGTCGATTACAACGCCGTTGACGGGTGATGTTATGCGCGTGTAATTGAGGTTAGTCCTTGCGCGTTCAACTGATGCACGAGCCTGTGTTACACGGGATTTCGCTTCCTGCAATGATGCTTTCTTCATCTCAACGTCGGCCTCGCTGGTGTCAACCTCACTTCTTGCGATGAGTTTGCGATTCCATAGTTCGCGGTTACGTGTGAGTTTTCGTTGTGCGTCGGTCAATGATGCCTGCGCGCTCTTGACGCTTGCCTGATAAACCGCAAGGCTTGCCTCAGACTCGTTGAGAGTGAGACGGAGCACAGACGGGTCAATCAACGCTATCAACTGCCCAGCCCTTACAGGCGAATTGAAGTCAACATAAATCTCCTGAACCGTTCCCGATACCTGCGTTCCAATTTCGACGACACTTATCGCGTTAAGCTCGCCCGTTGCTGTTACGGTTGACACAATATCACCACGCGTTACCGCCGACGATGTCAGTCCGTAGACAACCGGCTCCTCGTGGAAAAAGTAGTAGTAAACCCCGTACCCTATGCCCGCGAATATTGCCAGTAACAATAACTTCTTCAAACCTGCCCTCATAATTTCACGCTCCTATAATTTCCGTAATATGCTCAAACTCTCAATTCCGACATTAACGCCCTCAGAGTTTAGCCGCCCCAATGGTATGGATTTGTTCGCGCCGTGATAGTCGCTTCCGCCCGAAACAAAAAGCCCCGAACGTCCCGCAATATCCGCCAGCCTTTTGCACATCATGGCCGTATACTTCGAGTACCAGCACTCAAGCCCCTTCAAGCCGTAGACGATAAGTTCACGCAAAGTCTCACGAAATTCCTGCTCAGGAGTCTCACGTTCGCCCTCACCGCCAAGAGGGTGCGCCCAGACTGGAATCCCTCCGGCTGACAATATCGCTTTCACGGCCTGCCCCGCGCTTATCCTGTCAACGCCGGTCTTGCACTTGTTGATGTAGCGGTCGATTGCCTCCTGCTTGTTTGCGGCGTAACCCTTCATCACGATCATGTTGGCGATGTGAGGCTTTCCGATTGATGGGAACTGCTGAAGGTTCGATATGTCATCGTCAGTAAAGTTAATCCCGAATTTCTCACGCAATAACTTTATCCTCATGTAGAATTTGTCGCGCCTAAGATTGTCTCCCGTCCTCAATGCGTCCTGAAAGTTTGGGTTGTTCTCGTCGTAATTCAAGCCTAGAATGTGGCACTTAGCCCCGCCCTCAGTCCTGCATGAAAACTCCACCCCCTGAACGAATCGTACGCCTCGCGGAATTATCCTCTTCATCTTCAACGCGCCCTTGATTGTGTCATGGTCGGTTATGGAGAATATTGTTATCCCTGCTTTCTGAACGTTCCACAATAATTGCTCAGGAGTGTCAGTCCCGTCAGATGCGTTCGTGTGAATGTGAAGGTCTACTGTGCTTGCCATAATTCCTCTCTCCCTTGAATTTCTGGCGGGAAATGCCCCAATGCCTCGTCCAGATCCGCCCTTGCTGTCTGAGCGTCATACAGTGCCTGATAATACGTGTGCTTTGCTTCAGCAAGTGCCGATACAGCGTCGCTGACCTCGATTGAGTTTCCCACGCCGACATTATAGCGTCCCTGCGAAAGCTCCAGATTCTCCTCCGAATACTTCACGGTTTCTTCTGCTGACCTTGCACGGTCGTTAGCGTTCATGAGGGACAATGCCGCGCTCATCACTGAATATGTTATGCTCTGCCTCAGAGTATCAGCGTCGGCGTTCGTCTGTTCAAGCTGTGCCCTTGCGCGTTCAACGCCTGCTTTCGTCTCGCCCCCGTCAACAACGGGAACATTGACGCTAATCCCTGCGTAATAATCTGTGGTTGACGATGTGCCTTCACGGTTCGAGAATGACGTACTCGCCTGCCCCGTAATCGTCGGTGAATTTGCGCGAGCCGCGTCCTTAATCGTAAGCTCTCCGGCCGTGATGTCATGGAGCATCTTTCGGAAATCCGGCCTGTCTTCGAGAGCTTTGTCGACGAGGTTGGCCATGTCCTCCGGCAATGATGGCAGCATCAATTCGGCTGACAGTGCGATGTTGAAAGGGCTGTGAATGTCCGTGCCCATTGCGACCTTTAGGGCTTCCTGAGCGAGGAGTATATCGTTCTGAGCCTTGAGGAGTGATACTCTTGCTGACGACAAATCGGCCTGAGCTTTCGTAACGTCGATATAGGGGCTGTTGCCGACTTCGTAGAGACCCTGAGCGCTCTTGAGGTGTTCTTCGAGGTTGCTGACTTTCTCCTGCTGTAAATCGCGGTCAAGGAATTTCAGGACGAGGTCATAATATTTGCGTTTAGCGTTTGCGGCTACGGTTATCATTGTGCTTTTGTGTGTCTCCTGCGAACCTATCAATGACTCTGTGCGAATCTGACGCTGGATTTTGTTGCGGCTGTTGTCATAGAGCAGCTTTGATGCTGTGATGCTGAGTGCCTCGTTGTGGTAACGTTCGTCCCAATACTCCAAGTCTCCGTTGTAGCGTACCGAGCCTGTGATTGAAACTTTGACTCGTGTTGCGGCTCTTAGTGCTTCGAGCTGAGCGGCCATGTCCTGAGTTGAGGCTTTGGACTTTCGGAGAGACGGGTGATTATTGAGTGAGAGCATGAGGCATTCTTCTAGTGAGAGGCCGGAAATGTCTTGAGAGTAAGACGGCGGGCATAACAGCAATATTATTGAGAGAGTGAGAAATATTCTACGCATTTACGAAAACTCCTGAGAATGAAATATCGAGTGAACCCTGTGAAATTAGATTGTACTCTAAAATCACGATGTCAGTATATTCAGAGTGGGTGAAGAATTTGTGAAGTCATTGGATTCTGAGGAGGTCTAAAAATTCCCATGTGAAAAAATTACGAGGACAAGTTTTTATGCTATAATCATACTCACCTAAGATGAAAAAGCACATAGCTTTTGGCATGTGCCAGCAGTCTTTTCTTGTCCCGTGCGTATTATAGCACAGTACAGAATAAGGTGATTGATAGTTATGTGCTTAAATTTTCGTTAATGGATTTATCGAAGGAAGGAGGTGATTATCATGGCATACAGCAAACCGAAAGTGAAAGCAAAAGACGTAGATACATCTTAATTTGTCATATACGTATTGTAAACGCAATACTAGGAAAGGCGATCGTTGTATGTACCTTCTTTCTCATTTATTTAGTACAAGGAAAGAAGTATATAAACTCTGTGAATTTTATCACGAATTATGCACAAAGGAGAACAGATAATGACGTACAGAAAGTTCTTTTGTACAGTGATGGTTGTGTTCTTGTTGCTCAGTGTATCGGGTTGCGGAGGAAGTGGGAAAGGTAATCTGTCTCTAGTGCCAGATACACCAACAAGCCCGGATATACCCGTCCCTATTCCTGAGCCGGATTCTGGTGATATACCAATCAATCCCGAATCACCAGATACTCCCGTACCAATTTCTGAACCGACTCCTGTGTTTACCGTAACATTTGATTCAAACGGTGGCAGTTACGTTGAAGAGCAGAAAGTCGAGGAAGAAGAGCGTGCGGTTCAGCCTGATGACCCAGAATTAGAAGGGTATGTTTTCGTTCGCTGGCTTGACGAGAATGGAGACAACTTCAACTTCGATTCTCCAATCTACGATGATTGTACTCTTACGGCTGAATGGACGAAACTTGATGAGGTTACGGAAGAAGAAGTTGCGATGCTTCAGGAAGCAGTATTCGGAGGCCGGGCATCTGTTTCGTTCGACTCCTCGCCGCTGTTGTCTGTGGATGTTACCTATGACTTCGCTGATGCAGCAGGATTCGTTGAAGTCTCAGAGGTAACTGATGGCCCCGTACTCAACACAGCAGGACTAATCGGCGCACCCGTCAATATCAAGTCCGACCTGTCAGAGTTCAAGGCGACTACAATCACCTTCCACTATGACCCGGCTCTTCTCACCGTAAGGCCTTATGACTTAGGCATAGTATGGTACGACGAAGCAAATAACAGAATGGTTCTGTTGAGCAAAGATGTAACCATCGACACAGGCACAAACACCATAAGCGTCTCTTCAGATCACTTCAGCATCTACGGCGTTGTTTCAGTGTCTCAGTGGCAGGAAATCTGGTCGAAGCGTTTGCCTACTATCAGAAGCGAAGATGTCAAGTACAACGTGATTCTTGCTATTGACTGCTCCGGCAGTATGTGGGGGACAGCTATCAGCGATGCTATAAGCTCCGCTCAAAGTCTGGTGGATGCTCTTTCAGATGAAGACTATGCTGCTGTGCTGGCTTTCGAGAGTAACGCCTACGAAGTTCTGGGAACGACAAAAATCGGAGGCAACAGGCAGACGATCAAAGATAGTATCGCTACACTACGTGCTTTTGGTGGAACAAACATTCAGGCTGTTCTTGAGCTGTCATTGGGATATAACATGACAGAGCCAGGATACAAGAATCTCGTTGTTCTGCTGTCTGACGGTTACAGTTACGCCGTATATGACAGCATACTGCAGAGCCTCAAAGATAATAGCATCAAGGTTATCACAGTAGGTCTCGGCAGTGTTGACGAGGCTCTTATGAAGAGGATTGCGAGTGCTACTGAGGGAAGCTATCTGTACGCGTCAAGCTCGGAACAGCTGGAAGAAAAGTTTGCAGAGGTCGCAAATACGGACTTCGGACTTGAGAGCGGAGATAATGACGGAGACGGACTGCCTGATTCTTTCGAGGAAGCTGGTATGAGGGACTTCTTCGGCCATGAATGGAAGACCGACTCGAAGGATGAGGATTCTGACGACGATGGCTTCAAAGACGGTGAGGAGCTTCTGTTCAATCCGTTCGGTTACTCACCCCCATCATCGTTTGTTGGGTATGTGTCGAATCCTAACCTAACAACCGAGAAATATGACTTGCCTCTCATCTCAATTCCGAACAATGTATACTGCGTAACAGATGACATCAGCGCAAGAAGGTTGACTCTGAGGTTCAGGATTACCAGCCACCTCTACAAAGAGATGCACGACAAGGAGATTTTCTACCGACAGGCTGAGGATAAAGATCTCCAGTACGAGGTTGTTGACCTTCCAGAAGGCTTCACCTCCTCCAAGCTGTACCCGCACAAAATGACTACCAGAAAAACTGAGGACGGTACGCAAAACACTGAGGTTGATTACTACGTGGAGTTCACGGTGAATTACCCCGAAAATCAGTCGCGGGCACTCAAGAAAGTAAACTTGAAGCACATCGACGACACTCCCGGAGCAATGGAGCTTACGTTCCTTGATATACCAGTTGAGTACGTCAACACACAGGTGAGGAGTTACGTAGTTGATGCCGCAGAGACAGCCCGCAAACGTCTTGAAGCTCAATACATCAAGGCGTTGATGAAGGACATTGGTGCAGTTCAACAAGACAGTTCAGCGATGAAGGACTCGGCCTCATCACTCAGGGCATTGGCTAAAGCAATCACACCTACTCCTGTTATCGGTACGACTGCCAAAGCTCCCAGTCAGGTTATTCAGGTGTTCGCTGAGGCTATCGAGAAAGCTGTAGAAAAAGCCAAGACTCAAGGCTATAACGTTGACATCGATGAGTGGAACAGAAATCCTCTGAAATGCGTAACGACTTTCATGAAGGATTGGGCAGAAGGTATTGCCAACATCTTTACCACAGAGACGCAAAAGGTAACTATCGGCGGTACTACCTACACAGTCAAAATGGATATAACAAGCATGGAAGGAATCGGCTATGGACATGCCACCGTTTCAGCAGGATACCACCGCGAATGGGAATTGCTCTGGGCTTCAAACATGAAAGAAATCAATACCGCTCTGGGCAATTACTGTGCAATGCTCCTGCAACTTTCTGAAGATGTCATAGAACAGTTCTGGACCATCTACATAAACAGCTTTCTCGGTGAAATCGGCTCATCAAAGCAGGTCAGCCAGACAATGGTTCACAATGCGGGACTCGTCATCAAAATTCTCGGTGGCAGCGGAAAAGACAGTGAGGAAGCGGCAAAAGAGTTAGCGCAGTCGGCACTTCAGTATGTCAACTCCAAAACTCAGGCAGTGCTGAAGGACAAGCTCCAGAAAATCACGGACAAAGAGTTTGAGCTTGAGATTGAGAGCTTCGTCAAAAACTTACCTGAAGGCAAGGGCAAGAAGTACATGGACATTGCCCAGAAGCTCAAGAAGATTTCAGAGAAGTACGATGAGCTGAAAGAAGCAATCGAGGCCTATGCGAGCTTCAGTCATGGCTCAGGCGGGAGCGTCTCACAAGCAATCACCGACGTCGAAAAGGCGTATTCAGGCTTCAAGTCTGTTTACGACAAGCTGAACGATGATGAGCTTTTCTCGGACAAGGCATCATTGATCGACTTCATTCTCAAGTAACCACTACTTGACTGAAAAAAGTCTGGCTTACAGAAACTTGTGGGCCAGATTTTTTGCTTTGCTCTAATCACAAAACTACAGGGAAGCATTAGGCGGGGAAGATTTCAGATGGATAACTCAGGACAATTTCACGCTGTAAAAACTTGCGGCCTCCCTCAATTCCAAGAAGCCGCAGAATTTTCACTATCCGCGAGTTATCTCCGTGTTCGCCATCTTCTCATATACGAGTGCGAGTGCGCTGTGGTCATTCTGTCCCTTTCCGTCGCCGTGAAGAATCTTCATCATCTCGAAGACCTGTGCGGTGAGAGGTATGGGGCTGTCGACGGATTTCGCAGCGTCCATAACGTTGTTGAGGTCCTTGATGTGGAGGTCAATCTTGAAGCCCGGCTTGAAGTTCCTGTCCATGATCATGGGTGCTTTCGCGTCCATTACCGTCGAACCAGCAAGCCCGCCCCTTATCGCCTGATATATCGCCTCAGGGTCAACGCCGGCTTTCTTTCCGAGCATCAATGCCTCGCTGACAGCCGCAATGTTCACAGCAACGACGATCTGGTTGCAGAGCTTAGTTACGTTTCCTGCGCCGATTTCTCCGCAGAGGACTACGCTCGAACCCATAGCCTTGAGTACAGGCTCGAATTTTGCGAAGACTTCAGGCTTTCCGCCGACCATGAAGCTGAGTGTTCCGTCGATAGCTTTAGGCTCTCCTCCCGAAACTGGGGCATCAAGCATATCGATACCCTTCTTAGCGAGAGCGTCAGAAATTTCACGGCTCGCGATTGGGTTGATTGATGACATGTCGATGAAAGCAGCGCCCTTCTCCATGTGGTCAGCAACTTTGTCATCCTCAAGCATTACACTCTTAACGTGGGGTGAGTTTGGGAGCATCGTCAGAACAAGCTCTGCGCCCTTTGCGGCATCTACTGCGTTTGCGGCGGCTACAGCTTTGCCGTTCCCGAAAGCAACAACGTCATCAACGACTGCCTTTGTTCGGTCATATACGCGGAGTTCATGGCCGGCTTTGATGAGGTTCTTGGCCATAGGCTTGCCCATGATACCCAGTCCGATAAATCCTATCTTCATACTTGTACTTCCTTTCTTGTTGGGGATATTGCTTGCTATTATAACAAACATTGTTGTAGAATACTCAAAAATCCTGAAAGTCAGGCCGATAATAATATGATTTCAATCGTAATTCCCGTCTACAATGAAGAAGGCAACCTCCACGAACTTTTAAGGCGCATATTCACCGTAATGGAAGAACTTTCAAGGCCGTATGAACTGATCCTCGTCAACGACGGAAGCAAAGACTCATCTCTCCCCATAATGCTGAAGGAACGTCAAGAACACCCCAACAACCTCCGAGTAATCGACTTCAACGGGAATTTCGGGCAGCACACAGCAATTCTCGCGGGCTTCAGGTCATCAAGAGGCGAATACGTCATCACCCTTGACGCAGACCTCCAGAACCCGCCCGAAGAAATCCCGAAGATAATCTCACTCTTGGATTCCGGCCATGATGTTGTCGGCACAATAAGGCAGAAGCGAAAGGACTCATTATTCCGGCGTTATGCTTCACGAATGGTCAACAAGCTGATGAATAAGGTTACGGGCTTCACGCTCCATGACTACGGGTGCATGTTGCGGGGATACAGGCGTGAAATCATTGACATCATCAACGAGTGCGGGGAGGTCTCGACATTCATTCCGGCGTTGGCTCAGAAGTTCGCGGTTAATCCGATTGAGGTTGAAGTCTCACACAGCGCGCGGAAAGAAGGCGAGTCGAAATACAGCCTCTTCCGACTGATTCGCTTACAGTTCGATTTGATGACAGCATTCTCAATCTTCCCGCTTCAGGCAATAACCATACTGGGGGGAATAATTACGGCGTTGGGGATAATCTTGGGGATTGCCGGATTCTTCGGCCATGCGTTGAATACGGTGCTTGCCGGACTGGTCATAACATGCACGGGGATAACGGGCGAGTACACTGGAAGGATATATCAGGAAGTCAGAAAGAGACCGCGATACATAATCCGAAAAATTTACGAGGAGGACAACAATGAGTGATGCAGTAGTTTTCGCCTATAGCTCGGTGGGGCATGAATGCCTCTCGGTGCTTCTTAGGCGCGGGGTGAATATAAAGCTGGTTTACACGCACGAGGACGACCCGAACGAGGAACACTGGTTCGATTCTGTCTATGAGCTTGCGAAGTCGCGCAATATTCCTGTGAGGACAGATTCGCCGGAAGAGTCGGTTGTACGTGATGCAAAACCCGATGTGATATTCTCGTTCTATTACAGGTCGATGATTGACATGAAGATTCTTGACGTTGCGCCTTTGGGGGCTTTCAACATGCACGGCTCATTATTGCCGAAATACAGGGGTCGTGCGTGCGTGAACTGGGCTGTCCTCAACGGTGAGACGAAAGCGGGCGTAACTCTCCATCACATGACCGCGAGGGCTGATGCTGGGAATATTGTGGGTCAGGAAGCTGTTGACATTGGGCCGGACGAGACGGCTCACGATGTTTTCACGAAGATCATTCCGGCGGCTGGGAGATTGCTTGAACGTTGCCTCGATGATATTTTGTCTGGAAACGCTGAGGGAACTCCGCAAGATGAGTCTCAGGCTACAAAATTCGGTCGACGAACTCCTGCTGATGGTCTCATTGACTGGAGCAAGTCAGCAAGAGAGATTCACAACCTTGTGCGGGCTGTAGCAAAACCATTTCCGGGAGCTTTCACGTATCATGACGGACACAAGATCATGGTGTGGAAGACGAGAGTTTTTGACGGTGATGTTACGAATACCCCTGCATTTCTCGTGAAGACTCATGACGGTACTCTTGAAATTCTTGAGTGGGAAATAGTGTAGATGAAGCTCGCAATAAAAATCGACATTGACACTCTTAAAGGCTACCTTGAGGGATTGCCCAGACTTCTCGAAATCCTGAAGGCTCATGACGTCAGGGCCTCAGTGTTCTTCTCAATGGGGCCTGACAATTCGGGAAAAGCATTACGCAGGATATTCCGCAAAGGTTTCATAACGAAGATGTTACGCACAAAAGCTCCGTCTGCATACGGAATAAAGACGCTTCTATATGGTACGCTTCTTCCCGCGCCGATGATCACGGCCTCAAATCCTGACTTAATCCGCCGGACTGCTGACGACGGCCATGAGTGCGGGATTCATTCATGGGATCACGTTTACTGGCAGGACAATCTCCCCCGCCTCTCAACCGACACAATACGCGCCGAGCTTGAACGTGCATTCTCGAAGTTCGAGGAATACGCGGGCTTCAGGCCGGATTGCTGTGCCGCGCCGGGCTGGCAGGTTACGACGGATAGCCTCAAGGTTCAGGACGGATTAGGGCTGACTTATTGCAGCGACGTTCGCGGTTATTCGCCGTTCTTGCCGGAAATGGGCGGAAAGTCTTTCTCAACCCCTCAAGTCCCGTCAACACTTCCAACTCTCGATGAAGTTCTTGGCTACGTTAAGCCGGAAGATGTCGCGGGGTATTACGCCGGATTGTTGCACGACGGCCTCAACGTTCACACCATTCACACCGAGATGGAGGGCGGAATGATGAGCTGGACGTTCAGCGATTTCCTTGACCGTTGCAGGGACATGGGAGTCGAGTTCCTGACGCTCAAAGAGGCCATGAAGGAGTCAGACTTGCCGCGTTGTAAAATTGAGATGGGCGAAATTCCGGGAAGAGCCGGGAAAGTAGCATTACAGAAAGGAAAGGTAGCATGAAGACATTATCATATGGCCGTCAATGGATTAACGATGACGATATTGCCGAAGTCGTGAAGGTATTGCGCGGGGATTGGCTCACTATGGGGCCGACCGTTGATGCTTTCGAGGAATCACTTGCCGATTATGCAGGGGTGAAGCACGCCGTAACGTTCTCAAGCGGAACAGCCGCGCTTCACGGCGCAATGTACGCCTCTGGAATGGGCGCGGGAGATTTCGCCGTTACAACAGCGATGACATTCGTCGCAACCTCGAACAGCGTAATCTACACCGGCGCAACTCCAATCTTCGCGGACATTGATGACACTTTCTGCATGAATCCCGAAAAGGCCGAAGAATCTATCAATGCTCACGGCGGAAAGGTCAAGGCTGTAATCCCTGTGAGCTTCGCGGGCTATCCGTTCGAGATTAAGCCGTTCCGTGAGATTGCAGAGAAGCATAACGCCGTATTGATTGAGGACGCGAGCCATTCATGGGGAGGAGACAGGGGAAGTCACAAAATCGGTTTCGACGCTGACATGACGACTCTGAGTTTCCACCCTGTCAAACACATCACCACAGCGGAGGGCGGTGCAGTTCTCACAAGTAACGACGAATACGCCCGCAGGCTCAAAATGTTCAGGAATCACGGGACTACTCGCAATGCCTCAGAGTTTGTTGACGAACCCGATGGAATTTGGCACAGCGAGATGCAGGATTTAGGGTACAATTACAGGTTGTCGGAGGTACATTGCGCGATTGGTCTTTCACAGATGAAGAGGCTCGATGAATTTGTCGAACGAAGGCGCGAGATTGCGAGGCTCTATTTCCGTGAGCTTTCGGGAGTTGAAGGGCTTACGTTGCCGCCGGACAAAGAGGGTCATGCGTGGCATTTGTTCATTGCGCGGGTTAACGAAGAACTTCACGGCCAGTTTTTCGGGTATCTTCGGGATAATGATATAAGGCTTCAGGTACATTACAGGCCCGTGCCGCTTCAGCCATATTACAGGGAAAAATACGGCTGCAAGGCAGGCGATTTCCCAGAGGCTGAGAAGTATTACCGTCAGGCAGTCTCGCTTCCGATATTCCCGCTGATGACTGACGACGATGTTATGAGGGTCTGCGGTGTAATCAAAAATTTTGTTTGGAGATAGGATAAGTGAAAATATTTCTACTAGGCGCAGGGGGCTTCATTGGGAGTCATCTTGTGAAGAAAGTGCTGGACAGTTCAGACTACGAGATAAGCGCGTTCGACATCAACACGACACGCATTGAAAAGTTCATCGGGAACAAACGCTTCACGTGCTTCAAGGGCGACATTTTCCACGAGACCGACTATATCCGCGAACAGGTTGCAGCGTGTGATGTAGTTCTTCCGTTTGCAGGGGTAGCAATGCCGGCGTACTATCTCACCAAGCCGTTGTGGACGTTTGAGCTTGATTTCGAGCAGGTTTTGAAGGTCGTCCGAATGTGCCAGAAGTACAAGAAGCGCGTAATCTTCCCGTCAACATCAGAAGTCTACGGCCTCGCTAATGAGAACTTGCTGCTTGAAGATGAAAGCCCTCTCGTTACCGGGCCTATAGGGCGAATGAGATGGATTTACAGCTGCTCGAAGCAGATGATGGACAGAGTCATTACGGCCTACAATGTCGAGAAGGGATTGCAGTACACGCTCTTCCGGCCTTTCAACTGGATTGGGCCGGGACTTGACACAATGGAGGACGCAAGGCAGCACCGCGCCCGCTCAATCACACAGTTCATCTATGACATTCTCAACAGGGGCGAGATTAAGCTCGTCGGCGGAGGAACGCAGAGAAGGAGTTTCACATGGATTGGCGACGGTACTGACGCATTGATGCTTATCCTCAAGAACTACAAGGGTCAGGCAGATTCCCAAATCTTCAACATCGGCAACCCCAACAACAACTACTCAATCCGTGAGCTTGCCGAGACAATCATTGACGAGATGAAGAACTTCCCGAACTTCCGCGAACGTGCCGAGAAAGTAAAACTCACAGTAATTTCGCCGGAAAATTATTACTCCGACGGTTACGATGACACCAAGAACAGGCGGCCTTCAATCGACAAAATCAAGAGTCTAGGCTGGAACCCTCAGGTGAGCCTCCGTGATGCCATTAGAATGACCCTCGAAGCGTACCATGAGTAGGCGTGCAATCCTCGCAATATGCGCTGTCCTTGCGGTATTCGTGTATTTCTGGGGACTTGGGGATTACGGCTTCATTGACCCCGACGAGGGACGATATTCTGAGATTCCCCGCGAGATGATTGAGACTGGAGACTTCATCACTCCTCGACTGAACTACGCGCTATACTTCGAGAAGCCGCCGTTGCATTACTGGCTGACGGCAGGGGCTTTCATGGCTTTTGGGGAAAATGAGTTTGCCGGAAGATTCTTCCCCGTCATGGCCGGACTTGGGTGCTGTTTACTGACGTTCGTAATCGCAAGGAAGATCACAGGCTCGGGATATGCTGCCGGACTTTCGGGGGTAATGCTTGCCTCGTCGATTCTTTGGTACGGGACATCACGAATCAATATCACGGACATGACGCTGACATTCTTCTTCACGGCCGCAATGGTCAGCTATTACTTCTGGTACAGAGGCGGGAAGAAGTCAATGCTCCTCGCGTTCTATGCTTTAATGGCTATGGGTATGCTCACTAAAGGGCTGATAGGCATCGTACTACCCGGAGGAACCGCGTTAATACACCTCATCGTAACGAGGCAATACAGGAAAATCCTCCCGCTTTTCTCACCGTCAGCAATAATATTATTCTTCGTGATAGTCTGCCCGTATTTCATCGAAGTTTGCCGAAGGAATCCCGATTACTTTCAGTTCTTCTTCATACGTGAACATTTCCTGAGGTACACGACGACGATACACGCGAGATATGAGCCGTTCTGGTTCTTCGTGCCGATAATAATTGCCGGCTTCGTTCCTTGGACTGGGATAATGTGGGACGCGATGAGGGCAGTTTTCGGGAAGTGCAGGATTGTTGATGCTGTGGACGGGAAATTCCTGGGACTTTGGCTGGCTGTACCGTTCGTGTTCTTCTCATGTTCCGGCTCAAAGCTAATCACTTATATTCTCCCGTGCATGCCTCCGCTTGCGGTCCTCTCGGGAGCGTCAATGTCGGTACTCGAAGGGCGGGAATTTCGTCGCTTCGTCATAATAACGTCAGCAATCCTGATCCCAGTCGCAATAACCGGCCTGATCCTTCCCGCAATGAAGAATGACCCCGATTACCGCGCTATGATGCTTCCGGCAATGTGGCTGTCGTTGACGCTGATTGCGTTCTGTGTGCTGTCGATATTCGTCGGCAAGAACAGGAACGTTCCGGCCATGCTTGGGGTTGTTGCGCTCTTGGCGATGCTTGGAGCTTCGGGAGCTTTTGAGGTTGAAGGGAAATTGCTGTCTCACAAAGAATCTTGCTCGATTGTCCCGAAAGATGCCGATGATGTCGTTGTGTATCAGAACTTGATGCAGGGCGTGAGCTGGTACATGAAGCGGAGGGCAGTGTGCGCTGATGTTCTGAACGAGCTTGAATTTGGTGCAGAACATGAGAGTGATTCGGGCTGGTTCATCTCGGTTGAGGACTTGCGGAATCTATGGCACTCAGGGCGTAAAGTCATCGTATTCTCACGCAGAAAGGATAGAGAGGCAAGTTTGCGTGAACTTCTTGGCGTTCCGATCCGTGAATGGACGACGAGCGCTGATGTGGCCGTTGCGAATTGGTGAGTGTGAAAATTCCCCCTGCCTCGTGAACAGGGGGAGAGTGTGATTACTTCTTCAGTGCGTGGTTCTGCGCGATAAGGTCAATGAACACCAAATCTTCCGTGCCCGTGTTCTTGAGGGCGTGAGACTCTCCTGCTACAGCTATCGTTACAGACTGAGGCCCGACAATGTACTCGTTCCCTTCGCCGTCCGTGAAAGTTCCCGTTCCCGAAAGAATTATATACGTGTCCTCGTTGGCATCATGCTTGTGAAGGCCAATTGAGTCGCCGGGCTTGAGGGTCATGAGGCCGATTTCTTTGATGGCCTGATTCTCTGTTGCCTGCTCGCGCCTGAAAGCGAACTTTCCGTAGAGCGTCCCCTCACCCGTACCGCCTGCGTGTTCAACGTTCTTGTCGAAAAGTTTTTCAGCAGGAAAATACTGAGGCGTTGGATTGGCTTTGAGTGCTTCGAGATCTGCTGCTGGGTTCTTGGCGATTATGTCAAGGAAAACGAGTTCGTCAGCGTAGAGATTAGCGAGGCCATGCCACTGTCCCGGTCTTGCAATGGTCATGTCGCCGGGCTTAACGATCCATGCGTTACCAGAACCGTCCGTGAAAAGCCCCGTCCCTGAGAGTATCAGGTAAGCGTCCTCGTTGTCCTTGTGTTCGTGAAGACCGATGAACGCGCCGTGATTGAGCGTCATGAAGCCGATCTCCTTGATTGCGTCCTCGTCTCTTGCATTGTCGCGTACAAACGCAAACTCCCCGTGAAGCGTCCCCTTTCCGCCTGCAACGTCCTCTTTGTCGAGTTCGGTAAGCTCCGAGATTGTGTAGCACTGTTCATGCTTGACTGGTTCGGCAAATGCTGACGATGCCATTACCGCGATGATGAATGTTACCGCAAGAAATTTCTTCATGAATGATTCCTCCTGTTTATGAGATGTCCACAATTATACGCCAAATTATTTTGACACACGCCACATTTTCACGTATCATGCTAATAATTCACAAATCACAAGGAGGCTTTTTCACAGTGAGAAAGTTTTATCCAGTTCTAATTGCGCTAGTTATAGCAATGTCATTGGTGAGCGCAGCGTTTGCCAAAGACACCCTCGTTGTTGCCGACCAGTATGACGCTACGACACTCGACCCAATCGGCCACAATGATTACCCCACAAGCCGAGCCTGTTCGCACATCTATGACACCCTCGTGTTCCTCAACCCCGACGGAACATTAAGGCCGGGCCTCGCGGAAAAGTGGGAGTTCCTCTCCGACACAGCCTACAAGATGTACCTCCGCAAAGGCGTGAAGTTCCACAACGGAGACGAAATGACCGCCGAAGACGTGAAATTCTCCCTTGAGCGCGCAAACACTCCCGCAGGTTCGCACATTCACACGTACTCTCAGGATTTGGATTACGTGGAAATCGTTGACCCCTACACCGTCATTATCCACCTCAAGAAGGTCAACTACCCATTCTTCTCGTCGCTCGTACACAGCTGGGGCAACATCGTCTGCAAGAAGGTCGTTGAGGCTGCCGGTGATGACTACGGAATGAACCCGGTCGGAACAGGCCCCTTCAAGTTCAAGGAATGGGCAAAGGGTGATCATTACACGTTTGAGCGTTTCGATGACTACTGGGGAAACAAGGCAAAGTTCCAGACCCTCATCGTCCGTTCAATCCCTGAACCTACAAACAGGACTATCGAGCTTGAGACGGGAGCCGTTGACATTGCCTACCCCGTAACGACGATTGAGCTTGGACGCATTCAGGACAACGACGAGCTTGAGCTTCAGCGCAAAGTCATTCCTTCAACAACGTACATGGGCTTCAACGTCCACAAAGCTCCGTTCGATGACGTCCGCGTTCGCAAGGCAATCTTCGCGCTTCTCGACACAGTGAACATTCAGCGTGCAGTTATGAGAGGAGTAGGCCAGACACCGCGCAGCCTTATCCCCGAAGTAACGAAGTACTCAATCAACAACGAGATACCCGTTCACGAGAGGAATGTTGAAGAGGCCAAGAAGCTTTTTGCCGAAGCAGGCGTTGACCCGGCAAAGCTGAAGTTCATCATCAGGTCAAACGAGCGCAAGGAACGCATCGATATGGCCACGATAATTCAGGCACAGCTCGCGGAAGTCGGAATCACAACCGAGATCGTACAGCAGGAATGGGGCGCGTACCTCAACGTTCTTCAGCAGAAGCAGCATGACGTGTTCCTTCTCGGCTGGGGTCTCTCAGTTCCTGACCCTGACTACGCTGTTGCGGGACTTTTGGAGAGCAACGCCGGCACTAACTACACAACGTTTGCTGACCCGAAGCTCGATGAGATGCTCACAAAAGGAAGAAGCCTTCCTGACGGCGAGGAACGCGCAAAGGTCTACAAGGACATGCAGCTCTACATCAATGACCAGCTCCCGATGATCTACCTCCACAATGACGAGGCAATCGCGGGTGTCCGCAAGGTCGTGAAGGGCTTTGAGGTTGACCCGTTCGAGGTTCACTCATTCAGGAACGTCTACTTTGAGGAGTAGCCCACAGCGTCAGCAACATTGACACGCAACAACGGCAGGACAGCAACATTCAACCCTGCCGTTAATTTTATTGACACAAGGAAGTGATTTCACATGCTCAAATACATTCTCCGCCGAATAATAATGCTAATCCCCGTATTACTCGGCGTTGCATTCTGCGTCTTCACCCTTCTATATTTCACACCCGGCGATCCCGCAAGAATGGTTCTCGGAGATTTGGCGACTGATGAAGCAATTAAAGAGTTCCGCGACAAGGAGGGACTAAATGATCCGTTCCTCGTTCAGTTCGGGAATTACGTCTGGAAAGCCGTAGCACATGGCGACATCGGACGCTCCTACAGCTCGAAACGCCCCGTGATGCAGGAGATACTCACGGCGTTCCCGTACACTCTGAAACTCTCGGCGTTCGCAATGATTATAGCGATAATAATCGGCATACCATGCGGAATAATCTCGGCCATAAAGCAATACTCATGGTTCGACACAATAACGATGATATTCGCAATGATTGGCCTCTCAATGCCCGTGTTCTGGCTGGGACTGTTATTGATACTGTTCTTCTCGGTGCGTTTAAGATGGCTTCCTTCGTCGGGCTTCTCAACGTTCAAGGCGATGATACTCCCGTCAGTAGCACTTGCAGCTCAGAGCGTCTCAATGGTTACGAGAATGACGCGCTCATCAATGCTTGAGGTAATCCGAGCCGACTACATTCGCACAGCACGCGCGAAAGGCCAGAAGGAAAGCATCGTCATCGGTGTACACGCCCTAAGAAACGCACTGATTCCCGTTGTAACGTTGTGCGGTCTGCAGTTCGGGCAGTTGCTATCGGGAGCAATTCTGACCGAGAGCATATTTGCTGTTCCCGGTGTTGGCCGATTGATGGTCAACGCGATAATGAGCCGTGATTACCCGATGGTACAGGGCGGTGTTCTGTTCATCGCAATAACGTTCAGCATCGTGAATTTGCTGGTTGACCTTCTTTATGCGTACATTGACCCGCGCATTAAGGCCGAATTGAAATAGGAGGCTTGAAAATGTCAGACAAAGAATTTACCCCTGAGCTTGTCAGAAAAAGACGAAGCCCCTTCATGGACGTAATGTACCGTCTCGCAAAAAGCCCCCTTGCAATGTTCGGGCTTGCGATAATATTCGTCCTCGTATTCTGCGCTATATTCGCGGAAATAATCTCGCCTTACAGCCCAATAAAGCAGGACTTGATGCACATGTTCGAGACACCTTCGGCACAGCATTGGCTTGGTACTGACGAATTTGGGCGCGACATTCTAAGCAGGCTGATATACGGCGCGAGGGTGTCATTGCAGGTCGGATTCATAGCGGTTGGAATAGCTCTAATAACCGGCGGAATGTTAGGCGCAATTTCCGGCTACTACAGCGGGAGGCTCGATAACTGCATAATGCGCGTTATGGACGTTCTATTGTCGATACCTCAGACATTGCTTGCGATTGCTATCGTTGCGGCATTAGGGCCTAGCTTGATGAACTTGATGATAGCGGTCGGAATTTCGGCTGTTCCTACTTATGCGCGTATTGTTCGAGGCTCGGTGCTTTCGATAAGGTCGATGGAGTTCATCGAGGCTGCAAGGGCTGCGGGAAGCTCAGACCTCCGAATTATCCTCAAACACATCATCCCCAACAGCATGGCACCCATCATCGTACAGTCAACACTCGGAGTTGCATCGGCAATCCTCAACGCGGCGGGGCTGTCGTTCATCGGTCTCGGAATACAGCCTCCAAATCCTGAATGGGGCGCAATGCTCTCCGGCGGTCGGCAATATATCCGCGATTACCCGCACATGACGCTTTATCCCGGGCTTGCAATAATGCTGACGATACTCGCGCTGAACTTTCTTGGTGATGGTCTACGTGATGCGCTTGACCCGAAGCTGAAGAGGTGATTATGATGGATAACATGCTTGACATTAAGGACTTGACGATACACTACGAGTCAGAAGGCGGAACTGTTCACGCTGTCGAAGGTCTGAACTTGACGCTCGGACGCGGTGAAAGTCTTGGCTTTGTCGGCGAAACAGGAGCAGGGAAAACCACGACGGCTCTCGGAATAATGAGGCTTATCCCTGCCATAAACGGGAAAATTAAATCGGGCGAGATAATCTTCAACGGCGAAAATCTCCTCACTAAGTCAGAATCCGAGATGAGGAAAATTCGCGGCGGTAAGATTGCGATGATATTCCAAGACCCGATGACGAGCCTCAACCCAGTCATGACTGTCGACAAACAGATTGCCGAAATGATCTCACTCCACAAGAACGTCTCGAAGTCCGAAGCCCTGAAACTTGCGGGTGATATGTTGGAACTTGTTGGGATACGGCGCGAGAGAATGCACGATTACCCTCACCAGTTTTCCGGCGGAATGAAGCAGAGAGTTGTGATTGCGATCGCATTGGCCTGTGACCCCGAATTGCTGATTGCCGACGAGCCAACGACAGCCCTTGACGTTACGATACAGGCTCAAGTCCTCGAACTCATGAAGGAATTGAAGCAGAAATTTTCAGCCTCAATGATACTCATAACGCACGATTTGGGGATAGTTGCTGACATCTGCGACAAGGTTGCGATAATGTACGCGGGGCGCGTTGTTGAATATGCCGACAAACGCTCGCTCTACACTAACCCTATACACCCATACACGCGGGGATTGTTCCGTTCAGTGCCGGACATTGACGAGGACGTTGACGAACTTCCAGTGATACCGGGATTGATGCCTGACCCTGTGAATCTTCCTTCGGGCTGTGCGTTCCATCCACGATGCGGGGTAGCTACGGAGGAATGCGCAAAGATCAGGCCTGAAATGCAGGAGGCAGAGGCGGGGCATTTTGCAGCGTGTCCTTTCTGCGTAAAGAAATTCATGAATGGGGAGGCGATGTAAATGGACGGAGCATATATCCGCGTTGAAAACCTGAAGAAGTATTTTGCTACGAAAAGAGGAATGCTTCACGCGGTTGATGATGTCAGCTTCGAGATAATGAAGGGTGAGACATTGGGGCTTGTCGGCGAATCTGGCTGCGGAAAATCAACGCTGGGACGCTGCTTGATACGCTTGCTCGACAGCACATCGGGGAAAGTCCTCCTCAAGAACGCCAACGATGACGGCTACACTGACGTAACGAAAGCATCACCCTCAGAAATGAAAGCGTTACGAAAGCGTGTACAGATAGTCTTTCAAGACCCGTACTCGTGCCTTAATCCCCGCCTCTCAGTCTGGGAACTAATCGCAGAGCCTCTTATCGTCAACAACATTTACACGGACAAGAGCGAGATGAGGAAGCGTATTCGCTCATTGATGGACACGGTAGGTCTTGCGGAAAGGCTTGAGAACAGTTATCCACACGAGCTTGACGGAGGAAGGCGGCAGAGAATCGGCATTGCCCGTTCACTTGCACTAAATCCGGAATTTATTGTGCTTGACGAGCCGGTATCAGCCCTCGATGTCTGCATTCAGGCGCAGATCCTGAACCTCCTCAACGAGCTTCAGAAGGAATTTTCGTACACCTACGTATTCATCTCACATAATTTGAGCGTCGTCCGTCATGTCTCAGACAGAATCGCGGTAATGTATCTCGGCCAGATAGTCGAGCTTTCGGAGTACAGAGAGCTTTTCAGCAAGCCCCTTCACCCTTACACTCAGGCGTTACTGTCAGCGATTCCTCTCGCAAAACTGGACGTTCAGCGGGAACGTATTATACTTGAGGGTGATGTGCCAAACCCAATTGAGCCTCCGAATGCCTGCCGTTTCGCGGGAAGATGCCGTTACGCAAAGGAGATTTGCAGGAACACTCCGCCGGCATTGAAGGAAATCATGAAGGGTCATTATGCGGCATGTCATTTCGCAAAGGAGATATAAGAATGTACACAACACTTGAGCATTTCTTGAAGTACGTAACTTATGACACACAATCCGACGAGGAAGCCGGACGAGCCGGAAAAGTTCCAAGCACAGACACGCAATGGGAGCTTGCCCGCGAGATGGAACGCGAACTTAACGAGCGCGGTTTCAAGGACGTATCTGTCAGCGAGTATTGCTACGTAATGGGAACATTGCCCGCAAACACAGACCGTAAGATCCCCGCAATCGGCTTCATCACGCACATGGACACAGCCGCCGAAGCCTCCGGAAAGAACGTAAAGGCCCGCATCGTGAAGAACTATGACGGAGGTGATATTGTCCTCAATGACGCGCTGAAGGTGATAATGTCGCCGAAAGATTTCCCGTTCATGAAGAATTACGTCGGCCATGATTTGGTTGTTACGGACGGTACGACGCTTCTCGGTGCTGACGACAAGGCGGGAATGGCTGAGGTTATGGGCGCGGTTGACTGGATTATAGCCCACCCTGAGTTTGAACACGGCGATATATGCGTTGCATTCACACCTGACGAAGAGATAAGCGAGCTTGCAAGTCATCTTGACATTGAGAAGTTCGGGGCAGATTTCGCGTACACTCTCGACGGTGGTTCGGAGGGTGAGATTAGCTACGAGACCTTCAACGCCGCCGGAGCAACCCTGAAGATTCATGGCCGTTCAGTTCACCCGGGCTCAGCAAAAGGTCTCATGCTAAGTGCTGTAACGATGGGCAACGAATTTCTCCTGATGCTCCCGCCTTACGAGACACCCGCAACGACGGAGAAATACGAAGGCTATTATCACTGTCTCACGTTCAACGGCGACACCGAGAATGCGACGCTGAAGTTCATAATCCGCGACCACGATAAGACGAAATTCGAGGCTAGGAAAAAATTTTTTGCCGACTGCGTTGACTGGCTACGGAGGAAGTACGGGGCTGAACGCTTCGAGCTTGACATGCACGACCAGTATTACAACATGCGTGAAAAGCTGGACGGGCACATGGAAGTCGTTGACCTCGCTGTAAGGGCCATGAAGGAAATCGGTATTGAGCCTTACTTCAAGGCCATGCGCGGAGGCACCGACGGAGCTGCTCTGTCATGGAGAGGGCTGATTACGCCCAACATATTCATCGGCGGACACAACTATCACGGGCGTTATGAGTTCGTATCGGTTCAGGTAATGGAGAAAGCGAGCGAGACGGTCATCAAAATTCTTGAGCTTGCCGCGAAGAATTAGGGATTAAGCGCGTTACCCCCTGCGCGTAAAATCAGGGGGATTACTATTTCAGGCCGTCAATTTTCTTGTAGATGTCTCCTGCGGCGTTGAGAGTGCCTGTGCTTGAGGACGTGATTTAGAGGGTCGTGCCGTCCGAGACTGCGATACCTGCAGCGTCGCAACCTGCCGTGAGGTTGAGTTCGATTCCGTTAACTGCTGCTGCGCCTTGCGAGATTACTGTTCCAGAAAGAATCACGAGAGCAAACGCCATTACGAACGCCGAAAAATTATTCCGCATCATAAAACTTCCTCCTTTGGGATAAATTTGAACGCAAAAAATCGCTGCGCAGACTTTGAGGGCTTATCGCTTCATGAATCTTCACACTTGCTGTACCGTCACCGAAGGGCTTTGTGTTCTTCCCGACAATAGCGGCCATGTACTCCGGCTCGTTAAGGATTCTCAAAGCCTCGTTCCTTATGTTATCCCGCCCGGTCCCAACGAGAATGCACGTCCCCTCAGTTATTGCCTCCGGACGCTCCGAGACTGTCCGCATTATGAGAACCGGCTTGTCGATTGCCGTAGCTTCCTCCTGAACTCCCCCGCTGTCCGACAATATGAACGCGCTCTTGCTCATAGCGTAGACGAACTCGGGGTAATTCAGCGGCTCGGTAAGTATTACGTTTCCGGGAAAATCCTTCAGTTCCTCGCGGATCACATCACGGACGGTCGGGTTCTTGTGCATCGGTATCAGGAACAACACATCGGGCCTCTCGCTTATCACATCTCTAACAGCAGCGCATATATTCATGAGAGGCTCACCCCAAGACTCCCGCCTGTGTGCAGTCATTAGAATCAACGGACGTTCCCCAACACCGCGAAGATACTCAGGCGCGTCCATTCCCTTCCATCTCCTGAGAATGTCATAGAGAGCATCAATGACAGTGTTTCCAGTGATGTATATTTGCGACTCTGGCTTACCTTCTCGGATTAAATTCTCGGCAGCTCCCTTTGTCGGCGCAAAGAACATATCCGCTATGCTGTCAGTGAGTACCCTGTTTGCCTCCTCTGGGAACGGCAGCGCGAGGTTATGGCTTCTCAATCCCGCTTCAACATGGCCGATTCTAACGTGCCTGTAGAAAGCTGCCAATGATGCCGCGAATGTCGTCGATGTGTCCCCGTGTACAAGTATCATGTCCTGCGGGTGAGCGTCAAGAATCTCGCCAACTCCCTGCAATACGCTCGCCATAATGTGATCCAACGTCTGACGTTCACGCATTATGTTAAGGTTGAAGTCAGCCGTTATCCCGAAATCATCGAGTGCCTGACGTAACATGTCGGTATGCTGTCCTGTCGCTAAAACTGTAACGCAGAGTTCGGGGTCTTTCCTAAGTTCAAGGATCACGGGGGCCATCTTTATTGCTTCCGGCCTCGTTCCTACAACGCAAGCTATATTTCTCATATTAACCTCATGTAATATCTCAGGCCAAGCGCAAGCATTATGACCTGAAGCGATAGTATTATTGTTACCGTTAAAACGTTCGAGCCTGTAAGCGATATGAGTATGTGATGTAAATGTTTCTTGTCAGGGTAGAACGGCGATTTTCCCGTGAGCATTCTACGTGTGAACGCAGTCAGTGTATCAACAACTGGAATCCCGCCGAAAAGCACAAAGAGTATCAGTATGTCCGTTATCCCCGAAGCCCTGAGAGTGTTTGCTGATGACGTCAGGAAGTGGGACGCGAAAAGATAACCCAGCAATGTACTTCCGCCGTCGCCCAAGAAAGTCTGAGCCGATGGGAAGTTCCAGCAGAGAACACCGAGTGCCATTGCTCCCATGTATATTCCGGGATACGAACGCCCAAGCAAAAACAGTGCCAGCGATGACGCTATGAATATTGAGATGCAGAGGCCGTTCATACCGTCGATGAGATTGTACGCGCTTGTTACACCTGCAAGCCATATCACAGCGATTATTGTTACTGGCATGCTAAAGTTCAGCGGGACTACAACAAGCATGGCAGCTCCTAAATGCAGCCCAAGCCTCAGAAACGGACTCAGTGAACACATGTCATCAAGGTATCCGCAGAGGAATATCACTGTTGCGCCCGTAGCTATGTAACGCAGATTAGGGGCACTTCCTGAAAGCAATACGGCCATGAGCATGTAACCCAGCCACAGCCCAATCCCTGCACCGCGAGGCATGTTACCTTTGTGAATCTTGCGGGCATCTGGAACGTCAATTATCCCATAAATACCCGCAAGCCTTATCGAAACTGGAGCGGTAAGTCCTCCCCAGAAAAATCCCAAGAGGAGGAATATGAAAAGTTGAACGTCAAGCATATTGCCCTATCTTGTCCCGAATAACCTGTCTCCAGCGTCGCCAAGTCCGGGAACGATGTAGCCGTGCGAATTGAGATGCGAGTCCAAAGCCGCCGCGAAAATCTCAGCGTCAGGGTGTTCACGGTGAACTCTGTCGATTCCTTCAGGGGCAGCAATGAGGCAGACAAGCGAAATCTTACGGCCTCCGCGCTTCTTGATGAGGCTGATAGCGTCCGCAGCACTTCCGCCGGTCGCGAGCATAGGGTCAAGAACGAAAATATCACGTTCCTCAATGTCGAACGGGAGCTTGCAGTAGTATTCCACAGGCTGAAGAGTCTTAGGGTCGCGGTAAAGCCCAATGTGCCCGACTTTCGCGTTCGGTACAAGCTGAAGTATACCGTCAACCATTCCCAGACCTGCGCGCAATACAGGGACTATCGCCATCTTTCTGCCCTCAAGAGTCTTCACAGTCGTCTCCTCGATGGGTGTCTCAACTTTCTTGTCGGTGAGGGGAAGGCTTCTTGTGATTTCGTAGACCATTAGGCCGGTGATTTCCTGAAGAAGCTCGCGGAACTGCTTTACGCTGGTATTCTTGTCGCGGATTATTCCGACTTTGTGCTGAATCAGAGGGTGGTTGAAGATCGTGATCCGGCCGCCGCCTTGTACAATGTTGAGAGTCGACTTCTCGACCATAGAGATCTTGTTGAGCCTGCGGAGATGACGGCCGCCTTCAAAGGGAGTATCAAGCCAAGTTCCGAGAATTTCGGGGACATCTTCGGGCTTAGTGGTGCGTCCGCCGAGAGCTATAACGTTGATGTCGTTGTGAGCTTTTGCGATGCGGGCATGTTCGGGAGTTTCACAGGAAACAGCGCGGACACCTGGGATCTTGTTTGCGGCGATTGAGATTCCATAGCCTGTTCCGCAGAGGAGGACTCCTGCGTCTGCTGCTTCGTCCATTATTGCCCCGCCTACTCTGAAGGCCGGATCTGTGTAGCTGTCCTCGCCATCGTATTCATATGCTCCCAAGTCTAGGACTTCAACGTTTCGGGACTTGAGGTATGCGGTTACGGCATCTTTCAGTACGAAGCCTGCGTGGTCGGTTCCAAGTGCTATTTTCATGATGAGTTCTATCTCCTTTGCGGGAAATTTGCCACATATTATAGCCTATATATTGTGAGACTTCTCGAAGCTGTGGTAAGTCCATACCGACAACGCCGCCATCATTACGTCAGCAACAACTTGCGTCCAAACTATCCCATACATTCCGAAGACCCAATTCATCACGAACAGTAACGGAATGTTGAAGACTACCCACCGTGCAGAGCCTAAAGCCAGAGCCTTACCGCCCATTCCGACAGCCTGAAAGAAATTCACGAGATGAAAGCATATGAACACGAAGGGAGTCGCAAGAGTCCTCGCTCTAAGGAAGTGAGTCCCAAGTTCAACGATCTGCGCGTCCTCAATGAATATACGCATGATATACGGCGCGAAAATCTCATACATTGCCACGCTTGCGAAGCCAAACACGAGTCCAACAAGCCGCGAAAATCTCACGCTCTCCCTCATTCTCGAAATATTACCCGCCGAATAGTTGTAACCCGCAAGAGGCATCATTCCCTGACAGAGACCTATACCGATATTGACGGGGAGTCTTTCGGCTTTGAAGACTATACCGACAGCAGCGAGGGGAATATCACCGTAGCCGGACGCTAACTTGTCGATGATGATATATGTGATGTCGAATAACGTTACGGCAACAGCAGCGGGGACTCCTACAGCGAAAACCTCGTATATGTTTCGGGCAGAAGCGAGGACGTTTGCGGGGGATAATGAGATTATGCCGTCATTGTGCCGGAGTATAACGGTCAGGAAGTACAGGCATATAATGACATTGGACAGCATAGTAGCAATTCCCGCGCCAAGAACCTCGTAACCTTTCGGCAATAACACGAACATGAACAGCGGGTCGAGGAATATGTTGATGATGCCGCCCATTGAGACACCGAAGCCTGCCTGCTTTGCACGTCCCGTTGAACGAAGAAAATTCGAGAGCGTCATTCCGAGAATCGTAGGGACTGCTCCGATAACGATAACGCAGAATGTGTACTGCCTGGCGAAAATCAAAGTGTCATCGCTTGCGCCGAGAAGACGAAGTATCGGGGTCATGAAGACGTACATTGAGAGCGAGAAAATTCCGCCTGACAAAATCGTAAGCCAGAAGCAGAATGATGAGACCGATTTTGCCTCGCCATCACGTTTTGCACCCATTAGACGGGAAATCAGAGTTCCTCCGCCGATTCCAAAGAGATTAGCGAACGTTATCGAGATGTTGAAGACCGGAAGAAGCAACGAGACCCCCGCGACCATTAGGGGGTTGTTGGTGCGCCCGATGAAGAATGTATCTGCAAGATTGTAGACAAGAATTATGAGCTGCCCGAATATCATCGGGAGTGCAAGCTCGGTCAGGGCTTTGGGTATCGGCCATGTCTCGAAGATTTCACGGTTACTGTTCATGAATTTATCACTCCTTTTTTTCCATGCTAGAATATCACACAAAGGAGAGTGAATCTAAATGGCAAGCGATGATAGTTATGAGGCTAACCAGCAGACATTTGAACAATTCAAGATGGAAGTATACCGCAGATTTGACAAGCTGGAGGCACGAATCGATGCGCTTGACGCAAAAGTCGAGTATATGGGTAACTGCCTCAACAACCGCATAGATGACACTCACACATACATGGGCTGGATATTGGGCATTCTCGGAATAGCTGTTATTGTTTTTGCTGTCTCGAGAACGATAAATGAATTTTTCAGGCAAGAAGAATAATCTCCCGTAACCCATTCAAGACTACGGGAGACCGTCAAGCTATTTTTTCCTTCCTTTCATGTACGACAGCGCGACAAGTCCAACCGCAACCGCAATGAGTCCTCCGGCAATCAGCGGCCTGAACCTAAGCCACGCAACCGCAATCACAATCAGCGACCACGCAAGCCCTATCACAAACGCTACGAACCCTGTCCCTGCTCCCACAATCGTCCCAAGAATCGGGATAACGTCAGCAACAACCGAAAGCGGTTTGAACACAAGCCCAAGCCCCAGCATCACGCACACTGCTCCTATTGCCCGGAATATCCATGCCATTATGTTGTTCTCTGAGCGTGCGTCCTCAAACATCTTCACGCTCCCGACCTTTCCCATTTCAAGGCGGCTGAATGTGTAGCCGTTTGACGCTGTGAATGGCTCGAACGTGTCCCGTATTACCTGCGCTACTATCGAGACATCAGCGGGGCGTGCCTGAGTGAACGTTACTCTCACATCTCCGACTTCAGGACTTCCGGGATTCTTGCCGATGTATACCGTGCTTCCCTGAACGTGTATCAGCACGAGCTTGTTTGAGTCCGGCGAATTTATGACCGATGAGAGAGTGTTCATGTCGACGTTTGAGAGCGTCATTGAGACCTCACCGCCGATTCTGTGCTTCAGGAAGTCAGGCAACTTGTACGCACCGAACGTTACGTTTTCCGCCCAGAATGTCTCGCTCTTTACGTTCGCAAGCACTGTGTTCCTTCTCTGGTATGAAGGGTCAGCGAACCTCCCGGAATCTATAGGCTCTGACACCCATTCACGAGAGTACGTGTATGTCGTTACGGTCTCCTCACCGCCTCCGAGCTTCTTGCGAGTTTCCGAGTGCTCATGCTCCTCCCACTGGTAGAACTCTGCTTTTCGCTCGATGTTTATCGCGTTCGCCTCAACTCCGAATAGTGGGTCCCTCACAACGTCCTTAGTGTCAGCGTAACCGATGGCGTGAATCACTTTCCCTTCGAGCGCAGGGTCAACACGCGAAATGTCCTGAACTTCCTGCGTAACTAATTCTGCCTCACCGATTGCTCCGGCCGTCTTGAAGGTGTCCTCCTCGTTCCACCACAAGAGCCACGTTCCGATAGCGATTAACACTATCCCTGCGATTACTCCGCTGACCGATTCCTTGAGACGAGTGAACCAGTTCTTGCTTTCCGTCTTCGTATAGGCCATGAAAATTTTGCCTCCTTTGAATTTTGCTGATGATAATTATTTCACATGTTAAGCTGGCAAAGCAAGTTACGTTCACGAAGAAATCATGACGTTCACGTGGTAAAATTCGGGCGAGGTGATTTTACATGAAGACAGCAGCAATATTTCTCATTGACGGTTTTGAGGAGACAGAGGCGCTCACTACCGTAGACATTCTCAGGCGCGGCGGTGTCGTCGTAACCATCACATCGCTCACAGGCCGTCAGGAAGTTACCAGCAAGAACAAAATCCAGGTTCGTGCAGAGGCTTTGTTCGATGACGTTAAAGGCCACAACTTCGACATGCTCATACTTCCCGGCGGAACTCTTGCGATAAAGGATCACGATGGCCTTCAGGAACTCGTGAAGAAGTACCACTCCGAAGGCAAGCTAATCGCGGCAATCTGCGCAGCTCCGGCAGCTCTCGGACGCGCTGGCATTCTCGCGGGAAAGACAGCCGTGTGCTATCCGGGACTTGAGTCGCATCTCACGGGCGCAAGAATCGGCCACAACATCGTCGAGACTGACGGCAACATCACAACAGCTAAGGGGCCGGCAGTAACTCCGTTCTTCGCGCTGAAGCTCCTTGAAATTCTTGAGGGCAAGGCTATGGCTGACGAGGTCGCTGAAGGTTTCCTGATTCCTCTCGTCTACAACAGGTAAATACAATAATCCCCCCAGTGTGAAAGCTGAGGGGACTTTTCTTTCTTACGATGCGTTCTTTAGGAGGCGTGAGACTGTTGCGTCCATGATTTTCTGGCGTTCGTTCTTCGTTGTGCGCTCGATTACCATGTTGATTCGGTTAAGAAGCTCCGTGTCATTCTTCCTCACTCCGGCACATATCCCGCTGAAACCTATCACGAAGCCCTCATTTTCGGGAAAACGTATCAGCTTCAAGTTAGAATGCGTTGCCTCGTATGAGCGTCCAGTGTCGAGGTTTATCACAATCCCGTCAACCTTCCCGCTCGTAACAGCATCAAGCATTTCAGAGACATTATCGACCGCCGGCATTGCTATTGCTCCAGGCATCTGACCGATTGAGGAGTAGAGCTTCGTGCCCTTCTGGCCTGTGAACTTTGCGCCCGAAAAATCCGTGAGCTTCTTTGCGTTCGCGTAGGGGCTTGAGGTGTTCACGACAACTGAATACTCCGTAGCCGTAACCTCGTAAGGGTCAGAGAATGCTGCCTGCCTCCTGCGTTCCTCAGTGTCGAGCATCCCTGAGAATATCGCGTCAATCTCACCCCTCTGAAGCGCGGGAAGCAGATCGTTCCACGCAATCTTCCTCACTTCGAGCGTCGCGCCCATGTCATCAGCTACGAGCTTGGCGATTTGAAGGTCATAGCCGTCAGCATATGCACCTTCTTGGTTCGACAATGGAAGGTTGAAAGCTGAGGGCCTCTTCTCTTCCCAGTTGTTAGGCGCGTAATCGCACTCCACTCCGATGCGTAACACGGGCTTGGCTGGTGTCTCGTCTTTCCCGCTGTTGACGTACGCGAAAACACATGCACAAACCGCGAGAACTAGCAGTAATATATACTTCTTCATGGCGACATCACTCCCTGAATTTTTGTTGGGAAAATTTTAGCCTATATGGGCACATGACCGCAATGCGAATATTTTGTATTTCACGAAAATTTCCGTATGTTCACGAAGTCATTGCAAGTTCGTCATCATTCGTGATGTAGCCGTGTCCATGATCTTCTGCCGTTCACTGCGCGAGATTTTCTCCAATGCTATGTTAATCTTGTGAAGAAGCTCAGTGTCGTCCTTCCTAACTCCAGCGCATACCCCCGTGAAGCCAAGCTCAAATCCCTCGTTCTCAGAAAACTTTATCATCGTGAGGTTCTTGTTCGTAAGCTCATAGTAATTCCCCGTGTCAGTGTCGATTACAGCTCCGTCAGCCTCGTCCCGTAAAACCGCGTCAATCATTCCCTGAACTTTCGCAGTAGGCTTGATGTGAATCACTCCGGGTATCTGGTCGATTACTTCGTCAAGTTTTGTTCCCTTCTCGCCGACTATTCTCGCTCCGTCAAAATCCTTCAGGCTCTTCGCGGTGATGTATGGGCTTACGCTGTCGACGATGATTCCGTATTCAGCCTTCTTGACCTCGTAGGGTTCCGAGAATGACGCAAGCTTTTTGCGTTCCTCAGTGTCAAGCATCGATGAGAATATAGCATCTATCTCACCGTTATTGAGGGACGGAAGCAAATCATTCCACGCGATTTTCCTGACCTCAAGAATCATATCGAGTTCGCGGGCTACGATTTTTGCTATCTGAATGTCATAGCCCTCCGCGTAATATCCCTTTTGATTCGAGATCGGAACGTTCGACTTCGACGGCTTGACTTCCTCCCAGCTGTTCGGAACATAATCGCACTCAACGCCCACACGCAATACAGGCTTTGCGGGAACTTCCTCAACGTCCTCGCTGAAGTGAACGTAAACATACATGCAGGCCAAAAGAATGAGAAGGACGACATACTTCTTCATATTGACAACACTCCCCCGAAATTTTCTGGAAATTCTTTGCGTTAAATTTTAGCTCATCAGGGTATATTCTTGTCAACACTAAGACTGTCTATTTCACGTAACTTTCTGAACGCTCCAGCATTTTCTGACGGTCGAGGGGCTTAACGTTGTCAACAATCCAGTCGCGCATCTTCTGACCTTCCGGAGTATCTTGGGACGCTGAGAGAAATTCCAGCTTAACGCCCAAATTCTCCGCAACATCATGAGCGATTAACGGCCAAACTTTCCCGATGTCCCCGACAATAGGAATACTTCCCTCGTGCCGCGCAAATGCTGACATCTCCATTCTGAACGGGATATTTGCCGCCTTAGTCTTGGGAAGTCCCTTGTCGATTGCCTCCTGAACGGTCTTGTTAAGCTCGGTTGCCCTGCGTAAATTCTCGTCGAGGTCAATGCGTATCAGCGTCTTGTCCCTGAGATTGTAGGTGTTCTGTCCCGACCACCACGCCCAAATTCCATGCCCCGTGTAGCACTCGAAAGGCCCGTCGTGAATCTCCTGCGTCAAAGCCACCGCGCTCTCGATGATAACGTCGCAGTCAGCAAGCATTCGTGATATTCGCATTGAACGCTCAGAGACAGGAATCGAATCACCTATCGACATTCCAACAGCACCGCCCCCGACAAGCTGAGGTATTGTAACAAGAACAGGGACGTTCCTCCTTGAAGCCGCGCCCAGCATCGTGTGTTCATCGCAGCCCCATCCCGCCACAGTCTCAAAAGGAAGCCCGTAAATCCTCGCGAGGGACAGGACTTCGTGAGCGAGCCTCTCTGTACGCAAGCCCATAGGGTAGGCCATGTTACCGGCAGCCTTGATGATCTCGTTGACGTGGGGGAGATTTTTGCCGCGTTCGAGAAGGTCATCGTCGAGGGGCATCTCATGTTCCAGAGCGTCAAGTTCGTCGTCATTCATGCAAGTGAACTCGAAGACATCACCGCGAGGCATCTTGCTCATGTCCATTCCGAGAGATTTTGCGTCGACGCGGAAGACCCTGTCGAGTGAGCCGGCCATTTCGTGAGCAATTACGGCGGAGCTTGTTGAGACGGCATCGACCAGTCCGGCGCGAATCAGTTCGGCGATGAGTGTGGTTACGCCTTCGTGAATGTTTGGGCCTGAACCTGTAACGATCATGACTTTGCGGCCATGTTTCTTAGCGTCTGTGAGACGTTCAACCGCGATGGACAATGCTTCCTTTGAGCGTTCATCGAGTGAGTTCCTGAAGTAATCTAGCTGTGGTAATCCGAATAACATAAAAATTCCTCCTTCGTAATGAATATTATCACCGCGAGGAGGATTTTTGTTCACACATTTTTGAACGCCGTGCCGTACATTATGATTTCAGCCGCGCCTCCTGCGACTTGAGGTGTTGCAATTTTGACCCCATATACTCCGTCAGCACCAACCCTCTCAGCTTCGGAGATTAGCCTGGATTTTGCGAGTTCCGTCCCCTTCTGTATCATTTCAGCGTAATCACCAAGTTCACCGCCGACCGTCAAATTCCTGATGCTTGCCTTAGTGTCGCGTATGAAGTTGGAACTGAGGCAGCTAATCCCGTAAATTATCCCCAAATCCTGAGTACCTGAGGGCGGAAATGTCCTCGTGCTTAAAATGATGTCGCTCACTTTCCTTCACCTCCCGTTAATGCGAGATGCTTGAGTTCTTCGGGCTGTAAGACCTCGATGCTCTCCTTGTGCCGTCCAATCCAGCTTGAAATGTTGTCGAGGCTGTCAAGTTCCGCGCTGAAGATATATTTTCCGCTGCCGTCCTGCGCCGGTATCAACGTCTGCGTCATGTCCCACTGTGCTTTTCGGGCTTCCGTGATAAATTCCGGCGATATTACGAGCTTGACCTCATATTTCTTCACGAAGCTCATGGGCTGAACCTGCGGGGCTTGCTGTTGAATCTGAGGCGGTATTATGATTACGGGCTGTGATGTCTGCGGCATGGCCTGGTTGCGTCCCCTGAATATCGGGAGAAGTATCCTCGCAAGCAAGGCAACAAACAGGACTGCTCCGGCGATTATGACGTAGAAGCCGTATTTCGACCAACGGTACTGCCAAGCTGACTGCCAAGGTTCGCGGGAGTCTTTCGGCAATTCTCGGAGACGATCTATCTCGTAGTGTATCTCCTCCGGGTCATGGCTCTTGTCCCCGAATAGCTGGGAAACGTAGCGTTCCGGCAAATCGTCAATCACCCATCTCATGTCCGACAGTGGAAGCCTCGAAGCCGTGTTTCGTGCTGAAGGTGTGAGCTTTCGTGCCATCCATGAAAGAAGCTCCAACGACTGTGAGTCTGGGCGGAACTTCTCCCAAATGTCATGCGGGAATATCGCGTAGAAATCGAAGTACTGAGTCCCCGCGAGCTTCAGCCATTCGTTAGCTTGCTCGATGTTCTCCTGCTGTAAGACCTGCATAAGCCTCCTGAAATTCTGAGGCGATGACTCCCGGATTCTTTCACCGAAATTCTCAAGGACGTAATCATATTTGTCGTTCCCCAAGATTTCAACAGATGATGAAATTCTTTCGGCAAACTGCATGGCCTCCGTATCACTCAATCCAACACTCAGAGACTTTATTCGGGGGTCAGCAGCAAAAGTAACAGCCTGTGCCTTCGTTGCCTGAAGCATTCCGTAAGACGAAATCAGCACGTCCATCACATAAGGCTCCATAACGTCCCAATATACTGCGGGCATCTCGCGGGAATACATGTTGAGATTCCGTTCGGTCAGCATTCGTCGAACATCGTCCTCAGCGTTCCATGCTATCGAGGCTACATCATAGAGAGACCATGCCAGCATCACAGGCCCAATCAACGGCAGAGTCTTTCCGATAGCTTTTCCGACTGCGCTTGCGGCCACCTTCTTGAAGATCACGGCCTTCCCCGCGTACTTGGCGAGATACTTCACGAGCTGCTTACGGAACAACAACGCAATTCCTCCTGCGGCTGTTGCACCTGCGATTTTGAGGTCGGGATATTTCGTGCTGAGATTTTCACGGACATCTTCGAGGATTTTAGCACCGCTGTCCTGAGCTGCCGTACTCTGACGGATATATGCGCGTACCATTGGGTTCTTGTCGGCAGCTAGTAACATTATGCTCGCTCGCCTGTAGAAATCCGAGAGGTCATTCTGCAGCGATTCGCCCCACTTCTCCTCGACATCACGAAGGAAGTCATCGTACTGTTCAGCGAACTTGAAGGCTATGGCTTCCTGAATGTCATTGACGATGTTGCCGATGTTTGCGCCAAGCTGAAGACCTTTCGTTCCCCAGAGCATTCCGCCGGTCTTCTCCTCGAAAGCGTCATTGATGGATTTTCCGAGCTTCTCAGTCATTCCGAGAGCCTTCCATCTTGCATTGTAGAGACGGAGGAAATTGTTGCGGCTTTTCTTGAGACCGTCGCGGAAATTCACCCTGTCAATCTCCGAGACGTTCACGCCGATTTCACGAATTGCCTGCTCAATATCGGCCTCTCTTTGCGCTTCAGTCCTCATTAAATTCTCTGAGGCATCTTCTGCCCATGAGCATGAACACAGTGCAGCAACTATAATCAACGACAAGATTTTACGCATTAAAACTCCTCCTTTGGATTAGTGGCCCTCATAGATTCTGAAGGCTGGTGTGATTTCTGGGGATACTGGGACTGTAGGCTGAATGTCCGGTGATATGTCGGGTGATACTTCAGGGAGTGGCGGATAAACTTCTGGAAGTTCGTCCGACTCGATCAACATGGCCGCGAAGTTGTCAAAATCTTTGAGCTTTGCATCGCGTATGAACTCGCCGTATTTTTCCAGAAGCTCATCAACCGTGTAACTCTTTCCGTCCGTAATTTCCTGAATGACAGCTATTCTGTCGGCAAAAAATCTCTGTTCCGCCTTCGATAACGGCCTTGTGAGTGCGATGACCATAGGATTTTCTGCCAGTGATTTCCCCTTGCTGACGTTGACGCTCAACTGCTCATAAGCGAATATATACGCGTCCTTGACGTAAGACTCCATTCCCTCCCAGTATATTAGCGGGACTTCCTCAGAGTACATGTTGTTGTAAGCCTCGAAGATTTTGTTCCTGACGGTATCCTCAGCTTCAGCAAGCATCGAGTAAATATCCCACACGCTCCAAGCCATTATTGCCCAGCCGACTACAGGAATTGCAGTCCCTGCCGCTTTCCCCAACGCTGTCCCCGCTAACTTGCGCCCGACGATTTTTGTTACGTAGTTCGTTAGCTGCTTCTTAGCGAGTATCATTAGGCCGCCTCCGACGATTCCCGCGCCAGAGACCGCAAATGTCCCGTATTTCGCGGAAAGTTCAGCTGAGATTTTCGACATTACAGCACGACCCTGACCCTCTGTAACACGGTCATAGTCCTGACGAAGATACGCCTGCGCCATTGGGTTAGCCTCAAGCTCGAAGTACATTGCCTCGCTTTGACGTTTGTAGAAATCGAGAATGTTCTCACGCAATTTCTCGCCCCAATTTTCCTCAAGGTCTGAGAGAAACTTGTCGTAATCCCCCGCGAACTTGAACTCCGCTGACTGCTAAATTTTCTCATGAATGTTGTCGTAGTTCGAGGCCAACTGCATACGCATAGTCCCCCACATTAGAGGCTCTGTCTGCTCCGTGAAAGCGTCATCTACTGCCTGACGTAACTTCTTGGGAATGCCGAAAAGTTCCCATTGCGATTTGTAGAGGCTTAGGAAATCGAACTTAGTCTTTGACATTGGGATACGGTCTAGGTTCACCTCTGCGGGGAATGAATACGTTGCCCCCAATAGTGAGAAGATTATTGATAACGCGATTACCTTCACTTATTCACCAGCTCCCTTACATTTTGATTTTGGAAACTGAAAAGGATTATAACAGACCACTATCCGAACTTAGGGGTGTTTTACTTTGCACGAAAAAAAGCCCCCGAAATTTTTTCGGAGGCCATGATTTTATTTCTTCCTACTGTATACGAACCAGTAGACAAATCCCACGAAACCAGCTCCACCGATAATATTTCCGAGAGTTACAGGTATGAGATTACCCGTGAACATGCTCGTCCAATTCAGCGCGTCAATTCCTGACTGAGAGACTCCGGCTTCGATTGCTTTGGCGACGTATGAGGGGTTGCACTTGGCGAATATTCCTGCGGCTATGTAGTACATGTTAGCAACTGAATGCTCGAAACCTGAAGCAACGAATGTCCATATCGGGAAGAAAACGCAGACCGCCTTACTGATGCCGTCCTTTGCGCCGAAAGATGTACAAACAGCGAGGCACACTAGCCAGTTGCAAAGCACCCCAAGAACCACAGCGGAACAGAACGGCAAAGCGACTTTCCCCACCGCCGCTTTTATGGTTACTGCACCGAGAAGGCCGCCCGTGTAATTAAGCTGTCCCGACCACGAAATGAGAATTGCAATCAGCACGCTTCCGACTAGATTTCCGGCGTAAACGACGACCCATGACCGCAATAACTGAGCGAGGGAGATTTTGCGTTCACATAGCGCGAGAATCATTAGGTTGTTGCCGGTGAAAAGCTCGGCTCCGGCCATGAGTACGAGAATCAATCCTGCCGGGAATATCAGACCGCTGATGAGTTTCGCGGTTGCAACGTCTGAGATTGTGTGAGTTGCCATGTTCGATGCCTGCGCGCCGAAAGCTATGAATGCTCCAGCAAGTATTCCGAGAATGAACTGATTTAACGCGCTGAGGTTGGCTTTCTTTATTCCGACGTTGACGGTGAAATCTGCTATTTCCGATGGTGAAAGGTAATTCATGAATCATTCCTCCTTTATGGGCAAATTATACTTCAAGCAAAACGCCCTTAAGGTGTCCATGTTAAAGATTAGACTTGTCTCAAAGGAAGGCGGTGCAAATATGTCAAGGGGATTATCTTCAATGAGGATTGAACGTCTGAATATGCTTCTTGGGGCGCTGAGGTCGAGGGATTATATTTCGCGTGATGGGATTATGACTGAATGCAGATATACGTCGAGCAGGACGCTTGAGAGCGATATACGATTTCTGCGTGAGGTATTCGGGGCGAAGATTCATTATAGCCGTAGAGTGTCGGGATATATTCTTGAGGACGCGGGGAAATATATTCTTGACGGAGGGGAAAAGTAAAACACGCCTAAGGTGTCGGTGTGAAGAGCTATAATAGTGTCAAATTTCACATTAGAGGTGCTAAATCATGTCAAAAGAAATTAAAAGCGTAGACGACATTGACCCGAAATATTCAAAGAACTACTCGGACGATTCATTCTGGGAAAAAGTGAAGGGTGTCCTGAAGAGCGCGGGACTTCCGTTAATCTACAAGGCGTTTCAGCTCTACTACGTCATGCAGAGGCCGGATTGCCCAATCCACATAAAAGCCGCTATAGTTGCGACACTGGGATACTTCATCTCACCTATTGACCTGATACCTGATTTCACTCCGTTTGTGGGATTCAGTGATGACCTTGCGGCAATAGTTGCGGCTTTGGTACTGGCACAGATGTATGTCGACGAGAACGTTAAGCGTCAGGCTCGTGAGGCAATCGACAATATTTTTGGTGCTGGGACTTCGGAGGGTCTTGACTGATGGCGGTATCCCCCAAGAACGGCGATGTACTCCGTGTGAACAGAGGACTCTATTCCCACTACGGTGTCTACGCAGCCGACAAGAACCACGTAATCCATTACACCGGCGCAACAGGCCCTGACGACTTCAACGGAATTGTCCGCGAGACCTCACTCGACGAGTTCCTCAACGGCTCAGAAAATTTCAGCGTCTGCACATTCCCGGAGCACCCTCAGAATCTCCCCGCAATTCCCGCAAAGAACCCCCTTGCAAAAATCCTACAGTTCGCAAGAATCATAAAACTCATGGATTATCACCTCTATTCCGGCGACGAGACTGTTGAACGCGCAAGAAGCAAGCTCGGTCAAGGCGGCTACAATCTCGCCCTGAACAACTGCGAACACTTTGCCGTCTGGTGCAGGACGGGTGTGAAAGACTCCTCCCAAGTCAACAACATACTCAACATAATCACTCACATTTTCGACTGAGACATGGGACGCGAAATCTCCTCACTCAGAATACGAAGGCTCTTGAGACTTTTGGCCTACCTCCGGAAGAAGGGCGATTCAGGCGCGGAAGTCTCTGACATTCTCACTCACTGCGAGTACACGAACAAGCGTGCGCTTCAGGACGACATAAGATTATTGCGAGACGAGTACAGAGCCGATATAACCTTCAAGAGAAAGCGTCCTCAACGTTACTGCCTCATTGACGCGGGGGAATTGCTGTTCTCATTGAGGCTCGACATCAACGAGATTGGAGCATTAAGCATGGGCTTGGGAATGGCGATGCATTTCATACCGTTCATCAAGGACAGCTGCAAGAGATTATGGCGGAAGGTTGCAGAGCTTGCCCCTCAAAGTATGCTGAACATGGGTGAATGGCTTGCTGGTGCTGTAACTATGGAGGTTCCTGTGTCTGGAATAAAGCCGCTGGTCTTCGAGATTGTCATTGAGGCCGTTCACGAGCATCAAGTTTTGGAGATTGAATACGTTTCACCATACAAGGACAGGGTGCCTAAGAAGCACATCATTTCCCCGTATGATATTTTCTTCAAGGCTCACTCATGGTACATGACAGCGGGGTGCGATGAGAGAGTTTTGATGTTCAAGCTGTCGAGGATACGGAAAGTGAGGGCACTTGATGACGTTGAATTTTCGCCCCCGCCGGAAAATTACAACGCCGAGGATTTCAAAGCGTCATCATGGTACGTCAAGGGCGGTGAACTTAAGCACAGTATGCACCTCGAAATCTGTGAACCAATGGCAACGATCGTCAGCGAGACAATGAGACACCCAACGCAAAGAATTTGGCGAATCGATTCTGAGACCATAGAACTTACCGCAGCTATCCCAGATTTGGACGAGGCCGCAAGATGGATACTCTCATGCAGTCCAAGCGTTAAGGTCATCGAGCCAGAGGAGCTTCGTGAAAAGGTCTGCGCTCTGGCTGAGAAAGTTATTTCGGCGAACTCCACGACGGAAAATAGAGCCTCAAGTGTGTAACGTCCCTGAATCCGTCATCAACCTTTCCCGAAACTTCCGGCAGCCTCTCCCAGTTCCCGCCATTCCTCCGGCATAATATCAGCGGTCTTCTCCCGTAATGACTCCATAAATCCGGCAATCTGTCCGACAGTTGTGCCCCCGAAACGAACGCGCTCTTAAACAGCGGCGGCGTTCCCTCAAGGTCAGGCATTCCCGGCAACGGCGCGATAATCATCCACTGTGTCAGCTTCCAGGCATTGAGCATTTCCGGCGAGGTCAGTGCGTGTTTAAGCGGCATAATCTGAATCCCTCCGACAGTATCACGAGGCGATGTAGCGATGCAAATCACCCCAGAATGCGAGGCTCTAATCCTTCCTCTGTTCTGGTAGACACTGCCTCCGAAACGACCGACACCCTTAACCGGACGTATTACCCTCGCAACAACTCGCGGGCCATCAGAACCGTGAGCAATCACCCTTCCCGCCGGCCTGTTCTCAATGTCGGCCATGTAGTACGCGGGACTTTCAGGAAGCAACGTCCTTATGACCAGCGTATCACCCTCAGAAGGTGCGTCAGTAATCGGCGACTCTATGCTTTCATGTTCAATCGTAACACTAGAGCCTGTGAGTGGTGCAAACGCTCCAAAGATTCCCGTCCCTGCTTCCATGTCGAGCGCGAAGAATGCCCCCTGAGCTGCGGCAGGCGCGACAGTTACCGATGGAACGAGGCTCAATATCCGTCCCCTTCCCTCCTCAACGTCAACGAGAATGTGAACAGCATTGACGGCAGACGCGCAGACTGTTGAAGGACCCGCCCACTTGCTTGCGGTGTAAGCAGGCCAGTTTGTTTTTACGGGAGTCATTTTCACGCGGCCTAATGGAACAATCTCACCTGCGGGCATTTTTGCGGTTACTTCTTCGCCAACTGTGCAGGGTATGCGAAGCTCGATGAAACCCTCAGCGTATGAACGTGTCGCAATTAGCGCGAAAATTATTGCTATGATTACCTTTCTCATGGTTTAAGCTCCTGGTAACGGCGAGAACCATACAGCCCAGACGTTGCAGACGGCATGATAGATTATTCCCGGCATTACGGAGTTGTTGCGATGCCGTAAGAGTGCCATTATGAGGCCGGGAAAGAACGTAGCAAGGCGGATTACTTTTCGGACAGCTATGAGATGTACTGACGCGAAGATTGCTGTTGTGATTATGATTCCTGTGAAAGCTCCGAATTTTCTCACTGCCAAAGTCTGAAGCCACCCCCTGAAGAAAGTCTCCTCAATGAAAGCCGCAGCAATTCCTCCTCCGAGAATATTGACTGTCTCCCACAATGACGGAGTTTTAATCCCGCCACCCCATGAAACAGGAAGCCACATAACAATCACCGTCAAAGGAATCAGGGTAACTGCCAAAGCAGCAGCAACTTCGATTTTTGCTTTACGTGTCATGAACCATTTGAGGCCGAAATCTTCCTCACGCTCATTCTTCCATCTGCACCAAGTGTAAGGGAAGTAGAGCATGAAAGCAGCTATGACAAGCCCGATGAGATTTGAGAGAATGAAGCCCATGACTACAAGACTTTCATAGCGTCCTGAATGAACTGGAAAGCGTTGTTGATGTACGTGGCTATATGGAAACGGTTTACGAAGAGGGTCGCCGAGACTTTCCAGAGAAGAATTATGACTGGTACGCCGACGATTACAACGCCGATTTTGTAGAGGATTTTTGCGGGGATTTTGCCCCATTTCTCCGAGAGTTCGCCGACGAGCCAGCCCATGACCATGAAGGCAAAACCGAGAATCCAAATTGCCAGACCGAGTACAACCTGAGTGTTTACTATACGCAAAATAAATCAGCTCCGTGAATTTTCATGTATGACTTTGGGAATTATTATACGTGAAATTCTCTGTTATGGTGAACTACCGCCCCTCGCGGAATTGGCGGCTTCCTAATTCATCGAGGTCTGCGTTGCAACATTTCTGTCTCCGTCTTATGTCCTCTCCAAAGGCGTTTATGGCTCGAAGCCAAAGTTTCCTAGCGTACTTCGTTCTACGATAGCCCCGAAGGGACGCACCGTAGGTACTACGTTTATTATTTTTTACTTCTTGTCGGAATCTCATTTATTCCAGTTATTCAACGAGGAAAATTATATCACACCTAAAGAGGTTAGAGCCTTCTTGCGAGTTATGGTAAACTTTGTCGTACTCAAAATTATAATCAGGAGTGATTTCTATTGTTACGAAAAATTTTCACAGCATTCATTCTCACATTGGCGCTCACAATCAGTGCATACGCTGCAGAGCCGTCAAAAGTACTTGCGCGTGTTGGAAGCGAGGACATAACGGAGGCTGAGGTCCTTGAGTTCATTCAGCCATTCGGGCAGCAGGCGGTGATGCTCTACGGCACAGAGCAGGGGCGTAAAATGATCCTCGACGATGTAATCTCAATGAGGCTCTACGCTCTTGACGCGGAGGCACAGAAGCTCGACCAGACGCCGGAATTTCAGGCACAGTTACAGGGCGCGAGGCGTGCAATGCTTGCTCAGGCATCAATGAGGGAGGCAATCAAAGGCTTGACAGTCAGCGACGACGAGGCCAAAAAGTTCTATGACGAGAACCCCGAAATGTTCAAGAGCCCTGAGAGAGTTCACGCACGTCATATTCTCGTGAGCGGTGATGAAACTCTCGCAAAGGTTCAGGCGGAATTGAAGTCGGGAAAGTCATTCGATGTTGTAGCAAAAGAGTACTCAATAGACCCTGGCAGTGCTGCAAACGGCGGGGACTTGGGAGAATTTCCGCGCGGAATGATGGTACCGGAGTTCGAGAAGGCGGCGTTCGAGCTGAAGAATCCGGGCGATGTCTCCGAGCCTGTGAAGACGCAATTCGGCTGGCACATCATAAAGCTTGAGGAGCGTATTCCGGAGTCACCGATGCCGTTCGAGCAGGTGAAATCGAGATTGCTTCAGGAGCTTCAGGAGCAGAAGACTCAGACCGTTCTTCAGGAAAAAGCGAAGGCACTCGAGGAGAAGTACAAGGTCGAAAGATTCGAGGACAAGCCGGAGAAATAGCGCGGTAAAGAAATTCCCCCTCAGCTTCATAAAGAGGGGGATTTTTGCGGACTATAGCCGTAATTTTGCTTCATCAATCTGCCGTCTGACCTGCGCGAACCCAGTCCCGCCGTAAACATTCCTTCTGTTGACACTCTCACGCGCTGACAATATTCCCATCATGGCCGGGTCAGCCTCCGGGATATGCTCCTTCCACTGTTCAAGCGTCAAGTCAGAAAAAGCCAAGCCCTCAGCAATGCACCACCCCACAAGTTTCCCGACCTTAGCATGAGCCTCACGGAATGGAACGCCCTTCATCACGAGATATTCCGCAACGTCCGTAGCAAGCGAATACCCTTTCTCAAGCCCGGCGAGAGCGAGTTCAGCGTCGACGTCAACCTTCGACAGCAATTCAGCGATGATCTTCACTACGGCTTCAACTGTGTCAAGCGATGCCCATAATCCCCGCTTGTCCTCCTGCAAGTCCCTGTTGTACGTCATGGGAAGTCCCTTGAGCGTGATCATGAGGTCTAACATGTTCCCGATTACTTGGCCTGCTTTCCCGCGAGCGAGTTCGAGAACGTCAGGATTCTTCTTTTGAGGCATCATGCTTGAGCCTGTGCAGAACTCGTCAGGAAGCACTATGAATCCGAACTCCTGAGTATTCCAGTTAATGAGGTCATTGCAGAGCCGTGAGACGTGAATCATGAAGACCGATGCGAAGTAATGATAGTCGGTCATGTAGTCGCGGTTTGCTACAGTGTCGAGGCTGTTTCTGGTTGGACTGTCAAACCCTAAAATCTCACTGGTCATGAATCTATCAATCGGCAAAGTCGAACCCGCCAAAGCCCCAGCACCGAGCGGGCATTCGTTGAGTGATGAGAGCGCAAAATTGAGGCGTTGTGAATCTCGAGAGAATGCTTCGAACCATGAGAGCCAGTAATGCCCCATTGAGACAGGTTGAGCCTGCTGCATATGAGTGTAGCCGGGAATGATAATGTCGATGTGCCGTTCTGCGTTTCTGACCAGGACGCTGAGAAGTTCGCGCAGGTCATCACTGAGTGCATGAAGTCTCGTGCGTAAATAGAGGCGTGTAGTTGTTGCTACTTGGTCATTGCGTGAGCGTGCTGTGTGTAATTTTGCTCCCAGCGGTTCAATCTCCGTAAGCCTTGCCTCAATATTCATGTGAACGTCCTCAAGCGACTCTGACGGCGTGAACTTACCATCTCGTATTTCGTCAAGAACTTTCACTAGACCTTCTTCAATTTTTGCTGACTCTTCGGGCTTTAATATTCCAGTTTTTCCGAGCATTCTAACGTGAGCGATGCTTCCCTGAATGTCGGCTTCATACATTCTCCAGTCAATATCGAGCGACTGCGTAAAATCCTGAACTGTCTTCGCTGTATCCTTTGTGAACCTTCCGTGCCACATGCGATTTGTCTGCTACGTAAAAAGTGTAATTTTGTGTTATTTTCACTTTTTCGATCATTCCTCGTTCAACTTAGCCAGCAGTACTATATTTCTTACAGCTTCTTAAATTCAATGCGGCGTTATAATCCCGGTCTATCACTAATCCGCATTCTGTACACTCATATA
>CALGGR010000327.1 GCA_937915755.1 uncultured Fretibacterium sp.
CTAATATAAAAAGCCTCCCCAATACTGAGAAGGCGTGCTTATTTTCCAATTATTTTTTACAAAAATCTATTACTTCTTCATTTCGCGCTGTAAAATTTCGCTCTCATTACGAATAATATTAACCCATTCGAATAAATCATTCAACGGCATTTTCAGCCAATCTTGAACAGGCGTGTGAGTATCAGCGCGCGAGAGTCTTACCGCGATTTTTCTTAGGATATTTCTGATTGAGTCTTCGATGTTTCTGCTGTATTTGTCTCGTCTGAGCCCGTACCTGTCAAAAAACGTTGTACCTCGTTAGTAATTTTAGTAAAGTCTCGGATATTTAAGCCGCGTAAAGCCTCTGAAGGCAAGCCTGCAGCCTTTGAAGCTATCGTGATTAAAAATGACCTGTTAAAATCCATTACAAACGGCGTATTATCGCTAATCATAACTTCTTTCTCGGAGTCTATTAAATCATTCCCGCTTAGTTTCTCGAGGTCTAAATCAAGTTCTTTAATGCTTTTTCCCGAAATAGAAAGAGCCTTTTTCAATACAATTTTCATTCTAATTCTCCTGATAAATACAAAAATCCCCTCAAGAACATCAAGGGGATTAGCAAATTTATTCCATTCCTAAGTCTGCACGCACGTCAGCTAAGTAATCAACGCCGTTTATCTTGTCGATGTAATTATATTTATCAACTTCGGCTTGAACTTTTCCGTCTAATTCCAACTTGTAATAAGGAAGCTCAAATTCAACTTGCGTGCCCATTAAGTCGCCTACAACTAAGTTTCCTGTTGTAACGGTTTTAGGTATAGCCTTGCAGAAAATGTGAAGCTGAGAAGTTTTATAAACTCCGTTGCCAGCGTCATAACTCTTAAGAGACGCGTACAAATCTAAATCATGAGCTTCGGGAGTGTATAAAACAGTTGCATCACCCGTAAGTCTGCGCCACGTCAGGCTTAACGTTATAGAGTTGTAATGTCCTAATACAGGGCTATCAACAACACCCGCAAGCCCCGCACCTCTAACTTCATGCGTCATGCTCTCTAAATTCGGAAGCGTACCTTCGGCGATACCTAATAAATCTCCGCCTTCATGGTAAACTTTGAAATTTATCATACCTTCAGGAACTGTGTTAGCCATTCATTTCACCTACTTTATTCTATTAATCAAGGCTTCGAGATAATCAGGATCATACTCAAAAACACCTTCAATTTTTTCGGCCGGACTTGGAGGCGTGTAATAAATATGAAACGTTAAACTGCCGTCCATCAGCGAAGTTATAGGATTCTCGGAGCTGTTAAACTCAATCCGTCCGTCTACAATAGCTTCAATAGCATGCAAGCCGTTCAAACGCACATTAAAGGTATCTACAATGCTGCGAATTAGCCTGTAATTTATTGGTTTGTCTACTTTTTGCCAAAATGTAAGCGTGAACTCGTTACGTATCCAGTTAAACATTCGCCTAATTGGTATAAAATCATCTTTCGGATCAGTGCTTGACGGATAAATAGCCGTTCTATTCCCCCACGCTTTCCAGCCTCCGTAAAAGTTCAAAGCCGTTACAACGCCTTGACTATTTAGTAAATCGGCCTGGTCTTTGCCCAGATAAATTTCCTTGCCTGCTGAATTTACGCAAGCATTCATCTGTAAATTTTTATTGCTCGGACTCTCGAACGGTATATCGCCATTATCGTTATCAACGCTGTTAATCAGGCCTATTAGCTGCGTGCTTAAATGAAAGACTTTATCATCTAACTTTACAAGCGGCCAGCAAGCAATCTGAAACTCGCTCATGTAATTATTTGTATTTTTCCATTCCGCGACTTCGCTATAAACGTCCGCACCGCCTGAATCTGACGGAATATCTACGACCGACATCGCCGTGAAAACGCCGTTAATATTCTCACATTTTGCACGCATAACAGCTGCAATTGCCGGAATTTCACTCCATTTAGGAGCAGCAATTAAGCCGGGTATAAGCCTAAATTTCGGAAAAACTTCTCCGACTAATTCAAGACCTTTTCTATCGCCCGTTGCTGAATTTATCCCGCCTATAATGTCGTTCGCTGTTACTAATTCGGGCTTTATTTTTGTATAAGTTAAGTATGCAAGCGTTTTGCCTACGAGAGCACCGCCGGAGATAACATTAAGAATCAAATTCCCGTCATCATCATAAGCGAGCGAATAATCTTCGTCTAATTTGTATACAACTTTCGTTTCAGTTTCAGTACTTGCAACAAGGCTCGCTGCCTCTAAGCCTGAAATTAGTACGTCCTGCCCTAAATTAATTGCGCCGTCTTGTATCATCCATTTCACGCCATTTAATTTTGCGCTGTGTTTAGTTGTATCAAGCACGTTAATTAAAACGCAAGGCGAATATCCATAAAGGGCAAATTGCGAATATATGAACTCGCAAAGCGTGTATTTATCCCAATCATCGGAGTATCCAAACTGCTGAACAGCTTCAGAATACGAATAAATTAATTTAGCTTTATTGACGTTAGATAAGCCGTCATCATCACTTGCTAAGTGAAGCGGAGCTGTTCCGATTATAACTGGTAACCCGCCGTCTATCTGCACGGGCGGAATCAGCGATGTAGGAAGCTCGCGAGTCGTTACACCATGATAAAAAGCCATTTCCATCACTCCTTTTTATTTCTTACGTCGAATTTCGTTAATTGCTTTTTGTGTTGTTATTTGAATTCCCCAGGGTTCCATTTTCTTTTTTGCACTATAATACAAAATATGATAGAATACTGAAGATTGTACGATATGTAAAGAAACCTTAGTGACAGGAGGTATACTATGAAACCATATATAGAGATGACAAAGGATGAATTAGAGCAGGAGATTAGCGCTCTTCGTAGGGAATATAAGAAGTATCAGGCAATGGATCTTCATCTGGATATGAGCAGAGGCAAGCCCTGCAAGGAGCAGCTTGATATATCTATGGGCATGATGGATGCTCTTAATTCAGAGGCTGATCTTACATGTGAGGATGGAACTGACTGCCGTAATTATGGAGTACTTACCGGAATAGATGAGGCAAAGGTTCTTATCGGAGATATGATGGAGAATAATCCCGATAATATCATTATCTATGGCAATTCCTCGCTTAATGTTATGTATGATACCATAGCAAGAGCCTATACTCATGGTATCATGGGCAACACTCCTTGGTGCAAGCTGGATAAGGTTAAGTTCCTCTGTCCTGTTCCAGGCTATGACAGACATTTTGGAATCACAGGTTATTTTGGCATAGAGATGATACCTGTTCCCATGAGTCCGGAAGGACCTGATATGGATATGGTTGAGAAGCTTGTTGCTGAGGACGAAGCTATTAAGGGAATATGGTGTGTACCAAAGTATTCAAACCCACAGGGGTACTCTTATTCTGACGATACGGTTAGAAGATTTGCAAGACTTACTCCCTCTGCAAAGGATTTCCGTATATTCTGGGATAATGCTTACTGTATCCATCATCTGTATGACGACAAACAGGACTATCTCCTGGAGATCTTAAGAGCCTGCGAAGAAGCCGGAAATCCCGACATGGTCTACAAGTTCTGTTCGACCTCGAAGGTCACGTTCCCCGGGAGCGGGCTTGCTGCATTAGGATCGAGCAAGAGAAATCTTGACTATATCAAGAGCGTTATAACTATCCAGACGATAGGACCCGATAAGCTCAACCAGCTCCGTCACGTCCGCTATTTCAAGGATATAAACGGCATGAAAAATCATATGAAAAAACATGCCGCTATCCTGCGCCCTAAGTTTGAACTTGTACAGAAGAGACTTACCGAAGAACTCGGAGGTCTTGGTATCGGCGAGTGGTCGAATCCCGTCGGAGGATATTTTGTATCATTTAATACACTTGGCGGATGCGCCAAAACGGTTGTCGGAATGTGCAAGGATGCCGGTGTTACGATGACAGGTGCCGGGGCAACATATCCCTACAAGAAGGATCCGCAGGATTCAAACATCAGGATCGCGCCGACGTTCCCGCCGATAGATGAACTTGCAAAGGCACTCGATGTGTTTGTATTGTGTGTTAAATTGGCCAGTGTACAAAAAATGTTGGAAGAAGATGTCACGATTGCAGAGCAATCGTGACGCGGCGACATTGACGAAGTCAATGTTGGTTGTATATCAAAAGAAAGAATGAATATATACTTTTCCATTCTAGCTGGAAAAGCAGGATAAAAAGTTGTCATATTAAAAACACGAAAAAAGAGATAAAAACAAAGCAATAAAAAGAACGCCAATTCTGC
>CALGGR010000328.1 GCA_937915755.1 uncultured Fretibacterium sp.
GATTGAGGCTGTAAAAGCCCAAAGCGGCCTTCATATCCTCGTCCTGAACGGAAGTAATGTATTCGGTGAGAGTCCGTTCAGCGGCGCAGGTAGTACTGGCGGCAAGGTTCTTGAGAGCGTCATTGAGGAGAATACGCCTAGCCGGAGTAACGAGACCGGGAGCGACCATTTCAATCAACATTTCGAGCCACTCAGCGGCCCAACTCATGACTTCCGGGTCGTCAATCTGGGCGAGAGGGCAAAGGTTAATATTGTTAGCGGCCTGTCCTAAGTCGTAGAAGACAGAATCATCGAGAGCCTGACACAAGGGGTAAATGGATTTTCCGTTGTCGAAGAAAAAGATTTGTCCCGTGTCGTACCGCTGGAATTGAGCTGCAACAGTAGCAAGTAATGTAGATTTCCCCGCGCCAGTAGGCCCTAAAATCAAAGTGTGTCCGACATCCCCGCTGTGAAGGTTGAGGGAGAAGGGTGTACTTCCGGCAGTAGCGGCCTGAAGCAGAGCGGGAGAGTTAGGCGGGTAGAATGGACACGGGCAGAACTTATCACCGATCCAGTCATTAGACAGAGGAACTAAGTCAGCGAAATTGAAAGTAGTAATCAGAGGTTTGCGGACATTCTCCTTACCATGACCGGGCAGAGACCCCAAGAAAGCCTCGAAGTTGTTGATGGATTCCAGCCTTGCATTACAGCCCGCACGTTCAAAAACTTTGACGACTTCACGAGCGGCCTCCTCCAAAAATTGAGGATTTGAATGACGCAGGACGACAGTAGAAGTGTGATTGCCAAAAGCGACTTCGCCCGAATGAGCGTCTTGCAGAGCATTATCCAAGTCTTCAACCATAGCGACCGCGTCTTGATTAACCCTGTTAGTCTGAATACCCGTAATCTGAGAGAAGAGACTGCGCATTTTTTGCACCCACTGTCTGCGCTTAGTCTCAATCTGGCCCATAGCTTCGCGCATATCAGTTAAGATGAAGCGGTTAGACCACCTGAAAGAGATGGGCAAGGTCTGCAAATCCGATAGAATCGATGGGAAAGTCCCCGCCGGATAATTAACGAGGGAGACGCATTGAACATACTCGTTGTTGTATTCAAGGCTTTTACCGTTAATGCAGTCTTTAGCGAGAGTGCAGTCAAGGTAATACGGGAACGCTGGAAGCCTTATAGAATGCCAGTTACCATTGACGCAAGCATTGACAGCCTCCAGAAGTTCGGAAGTCCCCGAATACGGGTCAGGTACGTTATCGGGCTGAAAGGTCATGCGCCGAACCTTCATAATGAGACTAAGTGAATCCTTTAGACCGCGTATAACTTCCTCGAAGCGTTCAAGCTGTTTTTCGACAACCATATCCTCGTTATCCGTATCCGAGCCAAAGAGAAATTTCTTGATACGCTGTAGGAGCGGACTTTTCTCGAAAGTGGGAGGGACGTAAGTAACGAAAATCGCCTGAATGGATTCGTAGTGTCCTGCTTCCTGCTGAAATTGGGCGAACCGCTCCATGTCGATGAGTTTTGTAGTAGTCTCCTTGAAATTGCCGTCCGGGTAATTATGAGCCTCGCGCCTGAAGAACTCAAAGTGAACACAGTACCTGACATCAAGCTGACCGATAGCTCTGGCCATCATTTCGCTTAAATGCTCCAATTCCTGAACGGTAGAACTCTCAAGGTCAGGGCCAGTAAGCCAGAAGCCGGCAAGGAAGCCGCCATTTTTGAGACCCATAACTTCAGGAGCGACCATATGGGAAAAATTGAGCAACTCAGCGAAGCCATCGCCGTCCGAGAAGTTAGGCATAACAAAGCCCCCTTTCGAGAGGATAGAGAGTGCGGCAGAGGTAGCCCCCTAACCGCACGTGTATTGGAGAAAGTATGTCAGATACGAACATCAGTATTTCTTGTCCTGTCTGAGAACATGGGACGTAGAGACGTAAGAGTCCTGATACTTGATAGCCCTGCTGAAAATCTGACTAAAAAGCGTGTCATACTTAGCAAGGACGGCCAAAATCTGAACGCCCACGAAGAAAAAGACGATGCCGATTAAGACGTTGACATAGTTGCCCGACCCCAGCCCACCGGGAAAGATGAGAGCAATGCAGAACAGCATCAAGAGCAGGAACAAGACGCGATCACAGCCGCAGATGAGCTGAGGACGAGTGAGACTTTTGCGCACGGGAATAACCCTGATTTCTTCGTCGTTGTATAACATCAGAGAATGAGACAGCCCTCAGTGCTGATGAAATTACTAGCGATGGTAGAGAGTGCGCCCATCATAGAGCCGACGAGAACAATCATCATGACCATTTTGCCGAAGTTGCCCAAGTCTCCGCCGAAGATGAGCATACCGCCGGCGAAGAAAATACCGACCATAGAGACGAGGAGGGCAGTTCTGCCGGAGAAGGCATTAACGAGCCTTTCGAGAGCGGTGTTCCAGGGCAAGTCGTTATTGCTTGCGAAAGCCGCCATAGGAGAGCAGAGGAGAGCGACGAGAACGACGACCGCGAGGACGGCAGTTCTGCGCTCAAAGAGCCACGTAGAAAAATTTTTGTTCATAATACAAGAACTCCTTTCATAAAATCGAGAAGAAAATCAAATTTGTACCGCCGAGCCGAGCAACGAGCAGAAAACGCTTCAAGTAACCACCTCCTTTAAGTCGTGAAAGGCATATTGGCCATCATGGAAGCCGTCAACGGAAACGAGTTCTGAGAGTTTAGGGCCGATATGGGGGTCTCTGACGAGGAAAGCGACGACATCAATAGCCTCAGCGATAAGCTCCCGCATGGGACTTTGAGAGACCTCCGAAATGAGCTGTTCAATACGAAGTAAGCCAGCGCGAGCGTCATTAGCGTGAACAGTACAGACCCCGCCGGGATGACCCGTATTCCAAGCCTTTAGCATATCGAGAGCTTCTTTGCCTCTGACTTCCCCGATGATGATTCTGTCGGGTCGCTGTCGCATGGTAACTTTCAATAGGTCCTGCATGGACTGGTCAGAGCTAGTACGCATGGAGACGAAATTATCCATAGAACATTGCAATTCGAGAGTGTCCTCAAGGATAAGGAGGCGATGATGAGGAGTAAGGTTTTTCATTTCGTTCAAGATTGCATTGACGAAGGTAGTTTTGCCCGTACCAGTACCGCCGACAACGAGAATATTTTTGCGAGACGAAATAGCCTCACAGAGAATCTGAACGTCCTCGTCAGTAGCGCGCCCTGATTTGATGTATTCATCCAGCGAGAAGATAGCGGATGCTTTCTTCCTTATGTTAAAGACAGGATTCGGGACAATAGGGGGAATAACGCCCTCGACTCTGCTGCCGTCTCCGGGAAGTTCGCCCTCAACAATGGGGTGATGGTAGTTGATAACCGTACCGAGCATGTGAGCGACAGTGCCGAGCATTTGCAAAGCCTGAACAGCCGACATGTAGCATAGAAATTCCATGCCGCTCCCTATTTTGTCGATCCAGACCCTGCCGTCAGGGTTGAGCATGATTTCAATGACAGCGGAGTCGTCCATAGCTCTCCTGATGTCCTCGCCCATTTCGCGGCGCAATTTTTCGAGATTACGCCTTATGACTTCTTCGTTTGTGCTTGTAACTTCGTTCGTTTTCCTCATCCTCCTTATCTTCGTTGAGGCCATTCCAAACTTCTTGCGGCAAAGCCAAAATGTCGAGAGCCATGAAGTGGCAGAAAGTTTTTTCGTCAACTCCGATAGCCCTGCAAAGCCTGCGAGTGGTGTTGAAACTCGGCCAGTGAAAGCCGTCCTCAAGGCGTGAGACTTCTGACTGAGCAATACCCGCTCTTTTTGCGACGATGGCCTGAGTTAAGCCTGCGTTTTCCCTGAAGTGCTTAAATGCGTTGGCGAACATACGTTGCATAAGCAATCTCTCCTTCTTTAGACCACACGAAAAGTGTGTGAAAATTTGCACTAAAGAATGTGAGGAATGACGCATAGCAGCAAAAGAGCGACGAGTAGAGCGGCAGATAAATTGAGGTACTTAACTCGTCCTTGTTCAGTAAGGCCGCGAAAGAGAGCGACTCCGCCAACAGGAATAAGAGCGAGAGGAATAATCCAGCCAGCCGGAGCATTAAGCAGGGCCTCAATGGGAGAATGTCCCCAGCCCTTGCCAGCGACAGCCGCACCCCCGACAAAAGAGATAAGGCACAGGAAAAAGATTCCAAAGCAAGCACAGGCCAAAGGCAGGAAGAAGTCATAAAGCCACATATTTTTTCGATGCTGCTTCAAGATGTTCTGAGAAATGAGCTGTAAGGTGTCTGACAAATCAGCCATAGCCTTTTTAGTCTCCAGTTCAACAGCGGAAGCGGCAAATTGTTTGATGTAGTCAATGATTTCGTCCCTTTTAAGAGCGAGAGCGTCCGAGATACGTTGAGGAAGGTTATTATTCTCACGATTGATAGAGAAGAAGACCTTAACGAAAGCCCAAATAGCGTCATTATCCCTGATACCGAGAGTACGGGAAAATTCGTCAATGATTTTTCTTTCATCCTCGTTGCAGTCGTCGAAGAAAGAGGCGACAAGATTCTCCGATTTTTGTATTTCCGAAGCCTCGCAAGAAACCTGACCTGCTTGTTCAGAGTAGTTAAAATCCTGTGCGTTATCCATGATTAAGACCGCTCACTTTTCTTAGGATTTTTTTCTTCCTTTGCAGGTAATGATTGAGCGATGCCAATCTCATCAAACATCTTCCAAGCGAGAGACCGCCAACGTTTGAGTTCAGCTTTGTTACCGAGCGGCATAGTCTCCAGAGCTGTAACGATAGAAAGGCGTTTAGAGTACAAATCATCAGTAACGCGGTCAGCGAGGTCAGGCAAGTCAATAGTAGCCCCGCGTTTTTCAGCCTCAACTTTTGTCTTAGAGTTATTGAACAACTCGAATTTCTGAGGCTCACCGTAGAATGTATTACGGACGACGTGCAGTTCACCGGGAACAACGTCCATATATTTTTTGAGAAGCTCGATACTATCCCTCTGACGGTTAATGACCCAGAAGGAGACGAGTTGCCTTTGAAGTTCGTCGAGACTGCCGATGAGAGTACCGCCAAATTTTTCGATAGCTTCTCCTGAACGAGCGGCAGAATTTATGACGAGGTCTTTGTCGCTTGCCTCGCAGTAATTAACCAGTTCAATCCAGCCGTCAGCCTCATCAAGAGACAGAGAAAGGACTTCGACATCATCACTGTGAGTAAAAGTTTTGCCCACGTCAGGATTGCTAGTGTCGCTTTCGACGAGAATGATTTTTCTCTTTCTGTATTGAGTAAGGAAGTCAGCGAGAAGCATACTGAGAATACTTTTGCCAACGCCGCCCTTACTACCGCCGATGAAGTACAAAAATAAATTATCTTGTGTTGGCATGTTTATAAATCCTCCGTATCAGGTGGCAGAAGGAAATGTGCGCTGTTTTGTTGCGTAGAATTTGCGGTAGATTTCTCCTCGTTAGGATTTTCATTTGCGGGAGCTTGTGCTTCATTTTTCGCGGCATTGAGATTTTGTGCTTCAGGGTCTGAAAATTCGCTTCCCTGTGATTGTGCCTCATGAGTAGCAAGAACAGCGTCCATTGTTTCCTGCGATTTATGTTCATTCTGCCTGACGGTAGAGTGAGCATGTTCGCTCTTTTCTTTCCCGGCAGACTTAGTGTTAGGTTTCTTTTTGTTGGAGGCTTCTTCCTCAAGAGTAAAGAGGCTCCAGAAGTATTTGAAAGTGTTTTGAGTGATGTGCCAGCCGACTTTGCCCATGATTTGAAAAATCTCGTCTTTGGTGTAATTTTTCTTGATGGCTAGTTCTAAAAACGGTCTAAGAAAAACGACAGCACTTTTGAAGTCGAACATGACTTTTTCCTTTTCAGGTAGATTTTCGAGTTCTGCCCCCAGAGCCTTCAAGATTTCAATATGGACTAAATATTTCGATCCAATTTTTGTAGTAGCGGCTAACATAAAGACCCTCCTTTTCGTTTAATTTTTATTGCCCCAACTTGTTGAGTTAGTGAGAAGAAAATAGCACAGCGTCTAAATTTATGCGTTTAACGCATATTTTGAGAGGGACATATATACTCGGAATGATTTGTAAAGGCATAAGGGAATAAGGGGACAAGCAGGCACATGTGTACACGAACTCACTGCGTAAGTTATGTACAAAGTGCGACGGACGTAATCGGCTGTAACCAGTCTCTCACGTGAGCTTGTCATGGAACTGACCCTGA
>CALGGR010000329.1 GCA_937915755.1 uncultured Fretibacterium sp.
GAGACGGCTTAACGACGATGTGAGAGACGGAGAGGCCGTTCTTCATGGACTGGGAGGGAGAGAACATCCAGCGGACAGTGTCTCCCGCATGAATGCCCATGATGGATTCGCCGGGTTCGAGAGCAACGTCGGTCATTCTCATGGGACGGCATGTGATGATAGGAATAACCTCACCATAAGGATAGATGACGTAACCCTGTTCGCCGATGAAAGGATTGGTAGCGGCCTTTGCGTCGTCGAAGTTTTTTCTCATCTCGAAGACGAGTTTGTCATAACGGCGTAGCTTGATTTCCCTGTCCATGTTTTCCCAGAGCTGAATACGAGCGGTTTCTTCAGCGGCTTCCTGCAATGCTTTGTATTGAGCTTCGGCGGCCTGAATTTCGGCCATTTCGCTTTGAGAGGGAGCGGGGGAATTATTCTCATAGAGTTGAACTTCTGACGGAAGGATAATCTCGCCTGTTTCCCTATCATAGCCAGCAGTAGCGGAGAAGACCGGACTTGCCAGACCGAGAAGGACGAAAGAGAGAGCGATAAACTTTTTACACATGATAGACACCTCGAAAGTTAAGATTGTGGGGTAGCAATGTTAATGTCCTGAGCCATGTTAATCTCAGTGATGAAAACGCCGAGCGGATTTTTGAGAACTTCCTCAAGCTCACGAACAGGAGAAATAGCGACGGAGACGATAGCGCGCCAGTCAGTACGCTCAATGATATTGCCCTGATCGACTTTCTCCTCCGACCACAAGATTTGCCACGACTTATCATCACTACCAGACCGAACGATAGAGCGAATTTCGACCTGAACGGTGTATGCTCTTTTGTCCTGAGTAGCGACGAAGGGATTATTTTCCTTGTAGTATTGGGACACGACAGTTTCAGCGGGACTGTTCTTAGCGAGGTAAGAATAAACATCATTGACCATGCGACGCTGAGAGGAAACATCAGTGATGAGAGTCTTGAAGTTGACGAAGAAGCCACCGAGAGCGGCGATAATGACTCTAGTATCAGCAATAGACCCTTCTCGTGCGGACTTAATAGCGACAGCGTAACCGTGTTTGTCAACCTGCACGATATAAGGAACGACTTTATTCTGACTGGCGAGCCACATCATAGTCGCGCCGAAAGCGAGACAAAGTAGGAGCATTACGAGGGAGATTTGTCGCCAATGAGCCGCGTCTTTAACAGCCGAGCCGTAACGGTCTCCGTATTCTTTGCGTGCAGAGAGATATGGGTTATCCTGAAAATTGTTATCCGGCATTTAGATAGAACCCTCCTTACGATTATGTTGCGGTAGAGTAGGAGCGGGGCCTCATTTCAGGAGTATCATCGTGAAGGAAGCGAGTAGCCCTGTCAGACTGCGCCCCGAAGAGAGTGCTTGCGGCGACGTAATGAAGCATGTTGCCGGACTTAGCGGCATTAACAAGATTGTTGACAGCGGGAATATGAGAAGCGACATGTTCAACAGCTCCACCAAATCCGCCCTCTTTAGCCGCGTCCCAAGTATCAGCCACGCCCCTGAAAGTAGCGGTTTGAGCATTACGCAGACTCTCGACGACAGTTTTTCCAGCCCCAAGTAAGCCGCCCGACCTCCCGCCGCCCGGAGATTTTTCGCCGATAGCCCCGTGAACAAGGGAAGAAGCGGAAGACGTGAATAACTCATGACCGAAAGACAAAGCTGCGCCACTAACGACGGATTGAGCCATAGAGGGAACAATGCGAGCGGCCATGAAAATGCAGATAGTGCCACCGAGAATCTGACCCGCCGCCGTGATGAGAGTGGCCATGTCAGTAGCCGAGCTGAAAGTAGCTTCCCAGTCAATGAGCAAAGCATTAGCGAGGGCGTAAACAATCATAATCATGAGTAGCTTAACGCCGATGGAGA
>CALGGR010000330.1 GCA_937915755.1 uncultured Fretibacterium sp.
ATATTTGATGCAATTTCAAATATTTGTTCTTTAATAATATCTCTTTATGATGTTGTTACTTTTATTTTTTGCCTGAAGAACTTTGCGTTCTTTTCGCTCTTTGGATTTTTTAATTGTAGGGTATATACTTTTTAGAGTTGCTTTAAGAACTTCAAGAATTTTGTCATCAATTCCAGCTAACTCTTTTTCTTCAACCTCTTTTCCCTCAACCCCGAAACGTATTATAGCCAAAGCGAATTTTTCAGCTATGTCTTCACCGTAAAAGTCTTTGGCATTCAGAATATAGTCGTAAAAAGTTTCGTAGAACATGAAATCTGTTCTTTCTTGTGAATTTTCGATATTGTTCATAATTATTAAAATTGCCTCGTTAATCCTTCTCCCCTTGAACGTCTGGGGGTATTGTTAGGAGTATTGTTTTGTTGTTGCATTTTAGCTTTTTGTATTGATTGAATTGTTGCTTGAGGTAGTACAAATTGAATTGCTGCTTGTATATCAAGAATATCTTGACTTCCGGCTTTAATAAAGAGCCTTTTTAGTGCCTTTATACCTTCTTCCCTATCGGCAAAAGGGAATTTTCTTAGAAGAGCGATATAGTTATTAATTGTTTGCTTGTTTCTGTATCTTCTCTTTTGAATATCAATTCTATCTTTAATGGGTCTTAAAACCATGTCTATTGTTTTTTGCTCTTCCTGTTCTGGGGATATAACTTCTTCTGTTATGTCCAGTCCGTATTGAATTATTTTCATAGCTATTTTACCTTTTTTCTCTTCACTAAAGCAATCAATAGCGTCTAAGAAGGAAGCACGGAACAAAAAAGCCTTGCGTTCTCTTTGGGGACTTTTCAACTCCTGTGTTGCTGTATTGTTAATTACTTCTTCCATACATTAGTCTCCTTATCGTTTTATTTATTTTATGGAATTATACACTTTTTTACCCCTTATTGAAACACGCTTGAGTGTGGTATTATATTTTCTATAAAAATTTATCAGAAAGGAGTTACTAATTAAATGTTTTCTGAAGACATTGTAATTGACAAGGAATTTGAGCAGTTAATACCGCCTCTGACAGAAGAGGAATATAAAGGTCTTGAGGCAAGTATATTAGCGGAAGGTTGCCGAGACCCTCTTGTTACATGGCATGTTCTTGGTGAAATTCTTATTGATGGTCATAATCGTTATAAAATCTGTACTAAGCATAATATACCTTTTACTACTGTTCGTAAAGATTTTGCTTCTCGTGATGAAGCCTTGTTATGGATAATGCGTAATCAGCTTTCCCGACGTAATCTTTCCGATATTCAGCGAGTGGAGTTAGTACGTAAATGTGAAGATGCTGTAAAGTCTCAAGCGAAAAAGAGACAAATTTCTGGTCTTGTTCATCAAGAGGATACCGTTGTGGAAAATTTGCCACAACGAGAAGAGACAGAACGGATTGGTACAAAATCAAGAGATGAACTCGGAGCAATGGCCGGAGTGTCAGGCAAAACCTATGAACACGCTACAGATGTTCTTGATAACGCTTCTACCCCTGTTGTTAATGCTGTGCGTAATAAGGAACTTTCAATCAATTCTGCATATGAAGTTACGAAACTGCCACAAGAGGAACAAGCTGAAATTACCGAGCGTATCGAACAAGGAGAAAATCCTAAAAAAGTTGTGAGTGAAATAAAGAAACGCGGTAAGACACGGAAGGTAAAGTCTCAAAATGATATTCAGGATAAGGATACTGAAACTGAAATTGAAACTCATTCAGAAAAATATAATGTTATATCTTTGAATTTAGGAACGGATTATAGTCATGCTACTCTTGCGAAGTTACCTGTGAAGAAGTTAGCTGAAGAAGATTGCGCTTTATTTTTATGGTGTCGCTATGATATGTTACAGGACGTATTTAAATCTCCGATTTGGGAAAAATGGGGATTTGAGTATAAGACAGTTGCTTTTTTATTGATGAAATCTGATATGGAGCGTGAACTTTGTATTCTCGCTACTCGTGGTAACTTTGTACTTAATGATAGTTCCTTGCCGAAAGTTATAGATAATATTTCAGGTAAGGAGTTCAAGGATTTTATACAAGAACTTGTTGGAGATATTCAAGTATTTGAATTATCTTAACTCAAATTTTCAAGCATAGACACTCTCGTTAGTTTTTTGATTTTTGACTGTCTGTTGCTTTGCTTAAAATTGCCTATATAAATGGTGTTAATAGTGTATTAGAAGTCAAGTAGCTCATACTCTCTTTCGTAGTGTGCGTAAATGGCTTTCTTTACTAAATCAGGAATAAAGGTATTACCTATAAGGCAGACAGAGTAATTTTTACTCACTAACTCCTTGACCTTTTTGATAGCTGAAAAGTTATTGTTGTCATTCATGATAATTTTGTACAATTCTTGTGTTTCTTTTTCGGAGTATTCACCCAGTTTGATTTTTTTGTAAGTTTGATAAGCAATCATGGCGTAATCGTATATTGTTATATGAACCTCCCCGAAGAAATACACAGTAGGTTCGTCAATATCATATAGGTCATTATATAATCGCTCTAATATTTTTTTGCATTCTTCCTCTGTTATTTCGTGTCTCCTGAGTTTTTCAAAGGTTTCGTACAGAGTGATGGAGCCGTAATCTTCTAGTAAGAGATAGAAGTTTGCGTGAGAATTTTTGACGCTTTCAAAATCTGCTGTAGATATAAGTCTATCGAGAAGCTCTGTAGTTTTAGCCTTATCCTCTTTGCGCTCATCTCTTTTCTGGTATGCCTGAAGGAGTGCGTTGCGGAAGTTTTGCAAATCCGTTTTCAAGTTCACAGATGAAAGTATATCTTCATATCTTTCATTCTTTATGATGATAGCGTCAGCGTAAGACTGAAATACCCGTACTTTGTATTCGTCTATACTGTTTTTACAGACTATGAAGCTGGCTGAAGATTTAGCTCCACGCTCATCTACGACTGTCATTTGTACGCCCTTTTTGCCTTGCTTTCTTTTCATGCGTTTAATCCTGTGAATGGTCTCGATGATTTTAATCATACGTTCACTTTCAAAAGGTAAGTCGTAAATGAGGACAGAGGCATATTGATTGAAATACATTATATTTTCGTTCCCATGACCTTTTAAGATTAGGACATCACGATAATTTAGAGTTATGTCTATTTCATCATGCTCTTTTCTATCGGCTTCGGAAATTTTATAGACATTGGTGATTTTCAGTTTTTCCCCCGCTTGCAAGAACAAGTTGTAAAGTCTATCTATGGTTTCATCGCTTTCACAGAGTACGATTAGGCTCTCTTTTGGAGGCCGAAAATTAAAAGGTGAGGGTACTGAATTTATTACAATATCGTCTTTGAGTAAAAATTCAGTGTACTCCCAGTTATCACTATCGTTGTGTTCTTCAGGTTGTCCATAGAAAAGTTCGTATAAACTGTCGAACCATTCAGAAATTCTATTATCATAGCTAAATTCAGAAGGTGAGAACGGTGAAGGTTTAGATTTTTTATCCTTACTGCTTGGTTCTCTTTCTACCAATCTTTTTCTTGTGAGTTTATCCGTGAGGTTTTGAAGGGCATGTATTCTTGATAAAAGCTCGTCATCTGATAGATCAGCGCAACCCGAAAGAAGATTTAAGTATGCAGAATAATTGTCATAATTCATTTGCGTAAAGTTGGTATGAACGTAAAATTCTGGCTCTGCTGGCTGTATGTTTGCTTGTTTAGCTCTTTCAGCTAAAAACGATTTATATTTTTGGTCAAATTCAGCTTTTGTCATCGTTTAGTTCCTCTCTCAATTCCCTTTTATACTTGTAATAAGCGTTATGCCCTATGTGTAATTTAGGGTCAGGGTTTCCGTTAATAATAGCCTTTACTTCATCGTCTGTGTTTGTTCCGTTAAAATCTCTGCTGTATTTCAAAATCATCTCCTTAATCGGTGTAGCTTTCTTTACTTTCAATTTGCGTCCAGCTTTCTGGCCTATTTGCTTTCCGTTCCGTCTAGCGGTTTCAATGCCTTCACGAGTTCTCTGGTGCAGGTCGTCAACTTCTTTCTGAGACTGAATGAAGACAAGCTGAATTTGTTTCTCCGCTAAGGCTAGTATGTAATTGTTCAGAGCTTCAAGAATTGCATTCATAAGCGCGTCCGTAGCTTTATCTCCGCTTTGAACAGACACATTAAGCCTCTGACGTTCCAGTTCGTTTTTATAAACGTCTGTATCAATGTGATGTTCCTTCAGGAATACTAAATTTATTCCTCTGTCATACAGACTTTTATAGAGAGCAAAGCCTTCATCGGCGTTACGGCTCATTCTTGAAACGCTATCAAACACGATAGTATCTCCAGCCTGTACAGACCTTAAAATCTTGTCAAGTTCCTTGCGCCCCTGATACTTAGTACCTGTGAAAATCTCCTTGATGATTATGGCGTTAGGATATTCTTGCAAGATGTTTCGTTCCTGACGGTCTATATTCTGCTTCACTGTGCTAATACGACAATAACCGTAGATTTTATTCAAGTTAAAAGCCCCTTTCATCACTCTTTTAACGGTCGTTAGTTTCAACATAAATATTTTATACCGCTTTAAGATAAATCACAACGCCTAAAATAGAACTTTTAACAGAATGAATATCAACGTTAAATCTAACAGACTAACTAGAGATTTTCGTAGTAGTCCCGAATATACTCCGCCATGAGTTTCCTTCGCCTTTCAAGGAACTCTTGATATTGAGAAAACTGCATGTCCATAAATTCTACAGGTACGCAATTCTCGGCCAAGTTTGCCTCTAAGTCCGCAATGTCCGATATTCCGCTGTAATATGCTTTTCCCTGTGAAATCATATCTCTTGCCTTCGACATGTAACTTAACGGCGATTTGTCTTTGATTTTGATATTCACCTCTGACTGCGTATAAACGTAGTTAGCAATCTGGTTATAATCCCTGCGACTTGTGATTTTGTTATCCTGCAAATATTTCTTCGGGAACAGGTGATGAATATCGCCTCTCATTTCTATTAACTCACAGACGGTTAATGTCTTTGACAGAAAGCCTCTAGCCCCTTTTTTGACTTGAGCCATAAGAAACACAAGGAAGGAAGGACTGCTTGATGAGGAGGTTTCGAGGTTGGTTATTAAGACATTATTCCAGAATGCACTTGATAATTCTCCTGCTTCTGTGTCCGCTAAAAATTTCACAGGGTCTTGTTCAGTGAATTTCTTAATGTCGCTTTCTATCGTTGAATCAGCAGAACCAGAATAGCGTCCTGTAAGTATCGACAGCACTATCCAACGGCGCACAATATTTTCTATCAATGAGGCTTCCAGTTTCTTAGCCTTCAAGGACAGATATAAAATATACCCGAAGTTTAGGACATTTTGCGAACGTATCATGTCAACAGAGACAATACCCACAGAATGAAGTATCATCAGGTATCTCTCAAAATTCGTCTGGTTCACAAAGGCTTCAACTCCAGCACGGAGCATTTTGAATGAATTTTCTTCTACGTCCTGAGAGTAAATCCGCTTCTCAAAATCACGCCCTGATAACAGACTTACTAAGTCCGAGAGTTTGCCCCTGTGAAACATATGAGTAAAAGAAACTCGGAGAACGTCTACATAACTCGGAACGTAAATGTTATCCTGCTGATTTACAGCCCAGTCAATTTTTTTCCGAGCGTCAGACTTCGCAAAAATCGTGTCGTTTTTCAGTATCGTATCGTAATCTGAAGGCGACTTCATGAAGTGGCAGAAGTAATCTATCATCTTGCGCATTTCGTTACCGCCGTAGTTAGTATCCGATGAAATCTTCGACATCGCAAAGTCCGCCTGTGATAATGAAACTCCCTGCGAGTTTATGCGAATAAATATCTCCGTAACCTCGTCAATATCAAGATTGCTGTCTAATTCGGTTATTCCGATATTCACTCCCTTAACTGCTATCAGCTTCGTAATTTTCTGGCTGACCTCTGCCTCTTTGCCTGTTATGCCGTTCGCCTTGCAGTAGTCCATAGTGAACGAGAATAAATTGAAGTCTGACGCAAAGACTTTTGAAATGTCATCTATCCACGCTGAATTTTTCGCTATAGCTGGGTTCAGAACTTCAAACCGCTCTTCTAATGGATTGAACGAGATTTGAATTGTCTTCTTGGCATAATTTGAATCGACGACTTCATCACCTAATATAGCCGCTTTAAGTGCTATCGTTCTCTGCTGGCCGTCTATCAATATCCGCTTGCCTTTGGACACTCCGCCGTTCTTTAATTTCGTATCAGGATTTCTCCACAGAATTATGTAACCTATTGGATAACCCTTATACAACGAATCCATTAGATCACGCACCCTCACTGCTTCCCATACAAAGGGACGCTGAATTTCAGGTATCGCTACTTCATCTTGTCTGAGCCAAGATATTATGTTCTCCACAGAAGCGTTATACACGCTGAACGATGATGACATTTCTACTTTTCCTTTCTTGTCAGAATAATTTTTTTTTAAGCCCTCTTCATGAAGTCTCTTTAAGTACGTCCGTCTAAAACTCTCAAAGTCATAACGGTTCAAAGGTAGGAACGGTATCAAGGTTACCGCATAATCGGAGTAAAGCAGAAACACAAAGATGACGTTCTCTATCAGCGCATAACGCAGAAATTCAGTAAAATATTTCTTGTGAAATTTATAGTCATTCCATTTGTTCGTCAGAATTATTACGGCTTTGCGGTCTTCTGGCTCATAATTATTTAATACAAGCTCACAGTGCCTTAATGCCTCGTCTAAAACAGGGTCTAAGTTTGAACGCTCCGCACAGACACCGAAAAAATCACGGTAAATATCATTCGTAGGCTCTCCAAATGGATATGTATTTATCCCAGACAGACCAGAAGAATTTTTATCACCTAAGAAGGTTTCTATCCTCTTGCTGTACGTTCCTTCGTACTCTGAAAATATCTTCCTGATAACACCATAAATCTGTTCAGATACTCCGCCTAACTCTAATTTAGTAAGTTCGGGCGGAAATTCGTCATTTCTAGCTCCTTGAAAATGTCTCAAGAAATCACGATTTATTTCTAGCAATAATTCTTCTGTCATGTTAGCGTCTCCTCTTCTTGCCAGAATTTTGACTAGCTGAAACAATTAGGACAAGTATTAAGAGAAAAAGGTTAAATATAGCCCATAGACTAGCAACAGCGGCTACTGGATGCTCAGGTGCTTCGTCAGAATATACTTGAACAGCTATCCAAATTGAAATTAACACATTAGCAATAGCTAATAATACGAAAAGAGGAGGGATAGGGAACTTCATAGCAACTCCATTAAGGACAGCAACAACTGAAGAAGTACCCGGAGCAAGGATAGCACAAACATACTCAAAGATACCCGGCTTTCCAAACCCTGAAAGACCAACATTAGAAAATATAAATCCCCAAAGAAGAGAGCAAACCAAAATCAGGCCAGAATAGAAACTAATCCAATATAACTTGGGTATTTGGGGTAATACAACTTGCGTGGGAACATTAGCAACTGGGGTAACTTTCTTATCAGCCTTACTAGCCTTCACACCAGACTTAGCCAACTTAGTTTTTCTAGTTCGGCTCTTCGTTACCGTCTTAGTTCCTACACCTACATTAACACTCGGCTCTAGTACTATTTCCTTTACTGGCAAAACTCATCTCTCCCTCTTCATGACATCTACAGCCGAAAAGTGAAAGTTTCACAGAATAATACACGTTACGAGTTCTGCCGTCCGTGCATAGAAGCCTTTTACACCTCGCTCCCTGAGCCGTCCCCTTGAGCGTCATGCGCATAATGAAGGTCTAAGAAATAACAGATCGCCCCGCCTTTCGTCAACTTGTTTTCTTCACAAAATCGGTCTAACAAGTCTTTATACTCTTGGGGCAGATAACAGCCAATCCTTACTGCTCCTCCTTGCTTCTTAGATTCTCGATATGCCTTCAACTTTTCACTTACTGAAGCATACTTTCTCGGCCTTCCTCTGTCTGCCACTATGCCACTAACAAGCGTAAGAATTTGAGTGCCATTCTTATTATGTTAATGGCTTTAGATTTTCGTGGCGCAAATACGAAAATCAGAAATCAATATAGCAAAATTTCACCGTTTGTCAATCAGGCCGATATTTCTATGCTCGCCTCGTCTCCTTTGTCGCAAAATTTAATGATAGAATTTTAAGCATGAAAACTCGTTAAGTCGAATGCAGTTGATTAGACTTTGCAATAACTAAACTTTTTACGAAAGGAGAATATTTTTTGACTAGCTTCAAACTCAGCACTGACACTATCGAACGACTAAAAGCTAAATTCTTCGAGTTCCAGAAAGCTCGTAATATCGTACAGAGATTGATGGAAGACTACGTGAACGATTACTATAAAATTCATACAGACAAAAAGGAACGTGAAGAAATCCTCAAAGGAAAATACGCTCCCCTTGCTCCGAACACAAGCCACCTCATACGTATCACAACAGAGATTTTTTACTGGAATATTATCGACATCGCTATTGTTATGGGACGAGACGCAACTTCTATATCTCGAACTATAGCACAGATGAAAAAGTCAATACTATGGAAAGAACAATTGTTAATTATACAGCACAATAGTAAATCAAGCAACGGAAATGCTATTTTCGTTTACGATAACGGTATCTTCTCTCTTATTTTCGACTATTATGAAGATGAATACCTGCTACGCTTCTCCAAACCAAGAAGAACCACAAAGAATATTGGGCAAGATATTACAGAACTTAGAGCCTTTTGGCATTTTCTCAAAACTCAATATACGTAGCTTTAATTTATATCCCTATAAGACAAAATAAACCCCTTCTCGTGCATTTTTACATAAAACAACATAACTTTACCCTAAGTACAATTATTCGGTGGAATTAAGCCCCAAATCCATATATCCAGAAAATATGACAATTATTTTCATAATATAAACCATGATAAACACTTAACTTCCATAAAAATATGACAATTTTTATGTTCAAAATTTCAATATTTTCTTACTTAAAGTCAAGTAATCCGTATTTTTCAGACAAGCACCATTAAACAAAATCTTTGGGACGGTCTGCGCTCTCATTCAATCCTACTAACTTGATTGCTCTTTCTCTGGGCATTCCGTCAGACAAAAGACTTTGAAATATTGACTGCCTTACTCTTTCTTCCCCTATGGCTATGCCTTTAGCTTCGGCCTTCTCTAAAAAACTTTTCATCGTAAAATTTCCCCCTTCGTAAAAATCTGCCAGATTGTTTACCGCTTCCGTAAAACGCCTATCACCCGTCAACGCTCCCATTAACTTCAATAATGCGTCGGGGTGAGTAACTCGTTCATCAGAAGGGATAAACTCTTCGCCTGTCCTCTCGCTTCTTACTTGACGCGCTACAAACTTAAAATCACTCTTGAATAATTCTATCTGGTCATCAGTCAGCCAAGCAAGTTCCAGCACGTTCACATGGCAGTCGTTCAGTAACATCTTCAAGCTGTCAGGAACTTTCAGCAGTTCAAACAGCGTCCTAGACTTCGGCCAACGCTCTGAAGTACCAAAATAAACTATGATAGTGAACACAGGATTTAGCTTCCTGTTCTTCTGCGTCAACTGATAACGATAATCCGCTCCCTCATACCCAAATATCCTTAACGGCATTGTTCGGTCTATTACGCTCTGATTTTCTAGCCCTATTAACGAAATCACTGCTCCTTCTGTTACCCATAGCTTGGTTACGTCTCGTTCCTGCTCTCGGATTTCGCCTACAGACTTATACACTGTTCGGGTCTGTGCGTCCTGTAGGTCTTCGGGCCGTTCTATTCGCAAATCCTTTACCCCGTTTATCGCAAAATAAACGTTCACAATGTCTAAGAATACATCGTTATAGCTCTCAAGATACTTTTCCGTTACGTCTTTTATTCCCAATTTATCATCTCCAACTGAATTTTTTTCTGAACATTTTATCATTCACAGAAACTTTGCACCTTGAAAACGAAACCTATCAGCACGGTGTGAAAATGATTGGCGATTGCTACGGAGAAGATATTTTCCTGATTGTTGAGGATGTGAGAAAATGAGCATTAGCATTCCGAGAGTTGCCCAATATGCGAGATTTTCGAGTGATAATCAGCGTTCTGAAAGCATTGATGCTCAAATCAGGGCTATGAACCAATTCTGCAAACAAAATCATTGGCAAATTGTAGCAGTATACAGTGATGAGGCTCGCTCTGCGACAACCGATAACCGCCCACAATTTCAGCAAATGATTTCCGACAGTAGCAAAGGGCTTTTTGACATTGTTCTCGTGCATAAACTCGATAGATTCAGCCGTGACAGATACGACAGTGCGATTTACAAAAAGCGCCTGAAGAAAAATAACGTTCAGCTATGCAGTGTGTTGGAGCGCATTGACGACAGTCCTGAAAGCATCATGATGGAAAGCGTCCTCGAAGGCATGGCGGAGTATTATAGCCGAAATTTGGGACGAGAGGTCATGAAGGGCATGAAGGAAACTGCACTGCAATGTAAGCACACAGGAGGATGCCCTCCGCTCGGATATGATGTTGGTGAGGACAGGAAACTTGTGATAAACAAGCATGAGGCGGAAGCGGTCAAAATTATCTTTGAAATGTACGCAGAAGGTCACGGCTACAGCGCTATTATCGACTATCTGAATGAGCATGGTTACACTACAAAAAGAGGGCGGATTTTTGGTAAGAATAGCCTTTACGAAATTCTCAATAACGAGAAATATACTGGCGTTTTTGTGTTCAACAGAGCTGCGGCTAAATCGGATAGTCGTCGCAATAATCATGCCTATAAAACTAACGAAAGTATCATAAGAGTTCCGGGCGGCTGTCCGGCGATCATCACTAAAGCACTCTTTGAAAAGGTTCAGAGGATAAAGGCAAAGAATCGGCGTAATACAGGGCGGTATCATGGTAAGGAGTTCTATCTGCTTACAGGAAAGGTTTTCTGCGGCGTGTGCGGTAAGCGCATACAAGGCAACCTGAGATTTTCGGGTGAACGCAAGAACAGGCTTTGCACATACCGCTGTGATGAGCCTAAACAAGCTTGTAAAAACAAGGAAAACAATAAGGACTACCTCGATGCCTACGTTGCCGACCTGCTGAGGCAGAAAATCTTTAACAAGGCTGCGCTGAGGCGAAAAGTCAATGCAGTCAATAAGTACATCGCAAACTATAACGCTGAATTCGACAAGCATTATGAGAAAAAGGCATACTGAATGAAGCAATGATAGTGCGCTCCGAAGAATTGGAGCAGCGCAGAAATGAGTTACAGGCTCAGCTTGCAGCACTCAGGAGGTTTGAGCTGCTGCAACTGGACGATTATCTTCACCTGATAGACGACTATCGGGCTATGGAACACAATACGCCTGAGTTCCGCACCTTTGTACAGACTTACGTTGATAAGGTAGTCACATACCCCTATCATATTGAAGTCGTACTCGATGTAGGATTCGGCGTGACCGATGAACTGAAAGAAACTATAACGATCAGACGGGGCGAGCTTTACGCACTGTTTGAGTCGAGAACGGAGGACTAAAATGTTTGAACCCGAAAAGAAACGCTATCTCACAAGGGGCGTTGACGTGACTATCCCTGTGGATCTGCAAGCGTTCATGTGGGCGGCTATCGACCATATGCCTGAACCGAAGGACTACTTGCAGGTGTTCAATTTGTCTGTAGAGAACG
>CALGGR010000331.1 GCA_937915755.1 uncultured Fretibacterium sp.
AAAACCAAAACTATCAACGCCAGCAGTTCCAGCCGCACGCTCAATATCGTTGGAAGCACCGGTACAGATATCGTCAACGAAAAGCTCTTCCGCAACACGTCCGCCGAGCAGCATAATAATGCTCTCACGCATCTGATTGCGTGAAACATGCCTGTCGTCATTTTCAGGGCGGGTTACAGTAAGTCCCGCAGCCATTCCACGCTGGATTATGGTGACCTGATGCACCTTATCCTGAGTTTTAAGATTATATGCTGCAACAGCATGACCGGATTCATGGTATGCAGTAACGAGCTTGTCGTGCTCAGTGACAATTCTGGACTTCTTCTCGGGACCCGCAATTACCTTCATCGTAGCCTCCTCAATGTCAGCTTCGGTGATAGCCATGCGCTCATTCCTTGCAGCAAGGAGAGCTGCTTCATTCAGAAGATTTTCGAGGTCTGCTCCAGTGAAGCCCTGAGTTGTCTGAGCTATGACCTTGAGGTCAACGTCGGGACCGAGCGGCTTGTTCTTTGCGTGTACCTTGAGTATCTCCTCACGTCCCTTTACATCGGGGTATCCGACGACTATCTGCCTGTCAAAGCGTCCGGGTCTTAATAATGCCTGATCTAAAATTTCAGGTCTGTTAGTAGCTCCCATTATGACAACGCCGTTATTCTGTTCAAAGCCGTCCATTTCTGCGAGCAATTGATTTAAAGTATTTTCCTGCTCTGAGTTGCTGTTGAAGTTCCTCATTCTCGACTGGCCTATTGCGTCAATCTCGTCGACGAAGATTATGCAGGGGGCTTTCTTCTTTGCCTGCTCGAAAAGGTCCCTCACTCTTGCCGCGCCGACACCAACGAACATTTCAACGAAGCTGGAGCCTGTTATGAAGAAGAATGGAACGCCAGCCTCGCCCGCACATGCCTTTGCGAGGAGAGTCTTTCCTGTACCGGGAGGGCCTACGAGGAGTACGCCCCGCGGTAATTTTGCGCCGAATTTGTCGAAGCGTTTGGGTTCTTTGAGAAAGTCGATGATCTCACGCAGTTCAACTTCTGCTTCCCCCGCACCGCCTATGTCGCTGAAGTGTACCCCGCTCATCTCGCCCTGAAGCTCTTTTGCCCTGCTCCGCCCGAACGTGAATATGCTTCCTCCGCCGCCGCGCATGTTGTTGAAGATGAAGTACCAGATTATTATCAGCGGAAGCATCGGGAGGAGTATGCCCATCAGGAGGTCTATCAGTCCGTCTCTCTGAGCGATCCCGCCGAATTTTATGTCAGCACTTGCAAGCCTCTCAATCAAGTACGGGTCGAGAAGTTTCACCGCGCTCTTGACGTTCCCCTGCTGCTTTGTGCGCTTGGGGTTCAGAATTTTCCCGTCAACTATGGGGCGTTTGTCGGGGCTTACGTCTTCCTTGAGGGCGTAAATGATTCGTGAGTCTGAGATGTCAACGTTCTCGATTTTTCCGTCACTTAGGTCGGCAAGAAACTCGCTGTACGGGACTTCAGTTTTGCCCTCAGTGTAGGGCTTGTAAACATACTCCGAGAAAAGCCAAGCGACAATCAAAGCCACTAAGAAATACCATGCTGAAAATTTTTGTCCTTTGTTCATGTGAAAATCTCCTGTGAAAATTAGAGTCTTGCACTTCTCATCAATGCTCTGCCGCCTTCGTTACGTCTGGTTCTGTTCCTTAGGCGGTCAAACTCTTCTGCAATATTCTCTCTTTCTGACTGGCTTAAAGGCATAACGTCAAGAAAATTATTCACCTTCTCTTCGAGGTCGTCAATTTCCTTAGTGCTGGGGGGAATCGTCCTTCCTATATTTTTGAGACTTGATATTGCTGTGTCGGCGATGAGTACGGCCATGTCGTGAAGTTCCTTGCTGTCATCGTCAGAAGATGAGGCTGAAGGTTTATCGGCTTTGACTCTTGTTGCGAAACACAGGAATCCCACACTGACCGAGAGCCAAGCCGCGCCCCAGTCAATTTTAGCCTCGCTGAACATGTAGCCCGCGAAGATTGCCGTAATAATTCCCGCGCAGAAAAGCACCCAGCGTAAAATTCTGTCCAGCGTCATAATATTATCTTCCTGAGTTCCTCACATGCAGAATGTAAATCGTCGTTCACAATAATGTAGTCATACTCATCTTTAAGCGCGAGTTCTTTCAATGCGTTTTCGAGGCGGACGTTGAGGCTTTCCTGAGCTTCAGTTCCGCGGCCTCTTAGTCTTCGTTCCAATACTTCAACGCTCGGAGGTGCAACGAAAATCAGAACGGCATCGGGCATCTTCTCCCTTACCTGCAACGCCCCCTGAACGTCAATCTCAAGAAGCACATCATGGCCGGCCTCAAGCTCCCTCACGACATCAGCCTTGAGTGTGCCGTAGTAGTCCTCGTGAACGTGTGCATATTCCAAGAACAAGCCCTGCGATATGTCCTCCCTGAATTTCTCGCGCGAAATGAACCTGTATTCAACGCCATCTGTCTCGCCGTCTCTGGGCTTCCGTGTTGTGCATGAGATTGAATACTTCAGGTTTGGCGCGTCATTGAGAGCGTTCTCCCTGAGAGTACCTTTGCCGACACCGCTAGGCCCTGAAAGTACGAATAATCTTCCTGTCTTCATCATTCTATATTCTGAATCTGCTCCCTCATTCTCTCGATACATGTCTTTGCCTCAACGACTCCCCATCTGAACTCTGTATCATTGACCTTGCTTCCCATAGTGTTAATCTCCCTGTTCATCTCCTGAATCAGGAAGTCAAGTTTCTTCCCGCATGGTTCCTCATCCATTACCTGACGAAATTTCCCAGTGTGAGCCTCAAGCCTCGCGGTCTCCTCAGAAACGTCCCACTTGTCCGACATCAATGCAACTTCCTGCGCTATCCTAGCCTCGTCAATCTCAAGGTCATAATGCTCCATGACATTCTCGATTCGAGTCCTGAGACTTTCGAGAGCTTCTGAGTTTGCAACTTTCCAGCGTTCTTTGAGAGATTCGATGATTTCCTCAAGTTTCGTGAGGTCATCTTCAACTTTTACGCGCAGCTTTTCGCCCTCAGTCTTCTTCATCTCCATCAATGATGAAACAGTGTCGAGGGTAAGCTTATCCCAGATTTCAGGATTCTCAACGGCTGCTTCTTCCGCAACATTCCCGGAATCATCGAGAACTCCCGGCAATGCGAGAAAGTCAGTAATCTCGTTCGTGATTTCGAGATTGTTACGCTTTGCGATTTTCCTGACTTGATTAACGAGGTTAATTAGGCCGTCATTATCGAGGACTGGAATTTTTGCGCCGGGATTCCAAGCTATTTCCGCCGATAATTTGACTTTCCCACGAGTTATGTTGTTCCTGAGAATTGTGAGTATCCTGTTTTCGAGGGAAAATAATTCTCGCGGCAATCTCACACCGAAGTCCTGATACTTGTGGTTGACAGACGTAATCTCGAACTTCACCGTCCCCCATTCAAACTCGTATGACTTGCTCCCGAAACCTGTCATGCTTATGAACATAATTATTCCCCTGCCTCTAATTCCTTGATGGCTTTTGTGAGACTGTCCATGATGATTTTGCGGCCTTCCTTGCTGCTGTAGACCTCATCGCTGAATCTCAAGGGCTTCCCGAAAGTTATACGCAGCTTCGAGGGTTTCACGAACGCTGAACCTGGAGGCATTGCCTTGAACGAGCCGTGAATAAAAACAGGAAGTATCGGGGCTTTTTCATGCGCGGCAATGAGTGCGACTCCTGCTTCCAGGGGCTGGAGCTTACCGTCGAGGGTTCGTCCTCCTTCAGGGAATATTAGGACATCGCTTCCCTCCTGATAAAGCTTCATGAAGCCTTTGAGTGCGCCGGCTGCTGATGCATTGCTTGAACGTGAGACCGGGACAGCACCCAATGCCCTTATGCAAGTTCCGAGAAACCAGCCTGTGAAAAGTTCTTCCTTTGCGAGATAGCGCAGAGTTCGGGGGAAAAAGCACCCTACAATGAGCGGATCGAGATTGCTCGCGTGGTTGCAGGCGACGATGAATTTCTCGTTTGGGCTGAGTTTTTCGAGCCATTTTGACGAGCATCTGTTGTAGATTATGAGAAGTATCTTGAAGAAGTTTTTGACGATTATGTAGAATATCCTATTCTGTTTCATCGGGTAATTTTTCTCTCACTTTGCAAAGTATGAATTTCACGGCCTCATCTTCGGTCATGTCTGATGTGTCTACGAATATTGCCCCTTCTGGGATTGTGAGCGGTGAGACTTCGCGGTTTGAATCGTTTTTGTCGCGCTGGGTTATGGCTTTCAGTATCTCGTCATAATCGGCGGGCTTTCCCTTTGAGATGCGTTCGGTGTAACGTCGTTTTGCTCTAGCTTCCGGGCTTGCGGTGAGGAAGAATTTTATGGCTGCCTCCGGGAAAACTACGCTTCCTACATCACGTCCTTCCGCAACGATCGAGCCGTGATTCTCCTGTTCCTTCTGGAGAGAAAGGAGGGCTTTCCTCACAGACGGGACGGCAGAATACATTGACGCTAATTCATCGACCATAGGAGTACGAATCTCGCCGGTAACGTCGAAATCATTAACGAGGACTTCCTTTCCGCGAAGCTCAATCTTAATCTTGCTCAGAGCCTCGCGCATTATATAGTCGTCAACAGCCCTGACTTCCGACTCGTAAAGTATCAGCGCAATGGCACGGTAAATTGCTCCAGTGTCGAGGTAATTTATCCCAAGCTCCCGCGCGACAGCCTTAGCTACCGAGCTTTTCCCTGCACCAGCAGGGCCGTCTATAGTGATTACGTATGACATTCTCGCTATAGTCCGGCCATGTCGCCCATATCTCCGGCAACGCTTCCCGCAAAGTCAATCATTTCCGAGAGAAGACCGTCGAAATTCGTGATACCGAGCCTCTCTATCGGTTCGGGGAACATGTACGCCTGCAAACCGTCAGCACCGAGTCCGATTCCCAGCATCAAACATATCGAGTTCGCTGTCGTAACAACGTCGAGCAAAGGCTGATACTGGGATAAATTTTCGGGCAGCTCATTGGGCTTGTGATGATACGCGATCGGGACGCTGTAAGACGGAGGCATTGCCCACTTATCGACAAGAATTTCACCTATTGCCGCGTGGTCAAAACCGAGAACTTTCGTCTCAGCTTCGGTGAATGGTATGTGTTTCTCCTCAACCATCTTGACGATTATCCCGTAGCCGAATCTAACGTAGTCATTCAGGATTACTTTGCCGATGTCATGAAGAAGTCCGCCGACATAAGCGTCCTCAGTGCTGACTTTTCCCGTGAGACCTGCGAGATGCCTCGAAGTGTACGCAACCATTAGCGAGTGCCGCCAAAGTTCGCCCCTGTCGAGCGCGTAACCTGTCAATCCCTTGTCCATCGCTGAATATACCGTAGCCGCAAGTATGATATTGCTGACTGACTTGTAGCCCAGAAGAGCGATTGCCTCCGCAATGTTGGAGATGCTTCTGCTTGCACCATAGGCCGCTGAGTTAGCGAGCTTGAGAATACGCAACACTAGCCCTTCATCGCGTGAGAGACTCTGAGCAACGTCCGCTGCATTGCTTTCGGGGTCATTCAGTTTTCTCATAGTCTCAAGCACAAACTGAGGAAAGGATTTTATATTCTGCATGTTGCTTATTATTCTGGTTTTTATAAGCTCCCTCGATTTCTCATCTATTTCACTCACGGACTAAACCCCCTTTTTGTATGGTGTAAAAATCAAACTATACCACCATTAAATATTTTAGTGTAGAGTTCGGAAAATGACAAACTCACGAACTCACCGCTTCCCAAATTTTCGAGCCTCATCTTCCCGATTTTCCTCCTTATAAGCTTCTCAACCCTGAACCCCGCGCTCCTCGCCATAAGCCTAACCTCACGCTTCAAACCCTCAACGATCACAATGCTGACCCATTGATCTTGCGGCTCTCTTTCAATCACATTTATACTTATCGGCTTTACATGCCTGCCTTCCTCAATGTCAAAACCCTTTCGCCAGCGTTCGAGCTGTTTCGCGTTAATCGGAATGTTGAGGAGTGCTTCGTACTCTTTGCGGATTTCCTTTGAAGGGTGAAGAATACTCTGCGTGAACTGTCCGTCATTCGTGAGGATCAGGAGACCTTCTGACTCACGGTCGAGCCTTCCGACAGGGTAGAGCCTCCCTTCATGGCCGCGAATAAGGTCAACAACAACGGGGTCATACTTGTCGCTCGAAGCGCATACGTAACCTGCGGGCTTATTGATGACGTAGTAGACATGCTGGGAAATTTTCAGTGGCTTACGGTCGAGTGTAACGGTGTCATTCTCAGGGTCAACGTCAAAGAAGGGCGCGAGAACAATCTTTCCGTTAACCTGTACCCTTCCACTGAGAATTATTGTCTCGGATTTACGCCTCGATGCTGCCCCGCATGATGACAAGTAAGCGTTAAGCCTCATGTTGCTTCCTCCTCTGTGTCGATTTCTTCAGGTGCTGGAATGTCGCCAATATCATTTATCCCGAAAACTTCAAGGAATTTCACCGTCGTAACATAAAGCAATGACGGGCGGCCCTCCTTTTTGCGTCCTGCTGTCCTCACGAGTCCAAGCTCCAATAATTTTGCGAGAGGGCTTCCTGAATTTACCCCGCGAATTTCGTCAATTTCGCTGCGAGTTACGGGCTGCTTAGAGGCGATTACTGCGGCGGTCTCGATTGCGGCTCTGCTTAGACGGACGCGCTTTTTGCCTGCGTTGTCGCGGAAATTTCCGACAGTTTCAGAAAGTTCCGGGCAAGTCTCAATTACCCAGTCCCCCGCGATATTCCTCAAATAAACTCCGTGATTCTCAGCGTCAAGGACTCCGGCAAGTTCCGAGAGTGCGTTCCTTAGTTCACGGCCTGAAACTCCGAGTGCCTCCCTTAGTTCGCGCTCTGTTACGGGCGACGGCGAGACGAACAGGAGAGCTTCAACCTTTCGGGCTAATTCTGACATCTGCGAATAATTCATCTTGCTCAATCCTAGCCTTCCCCATTCTGCAAAGTTCAAGAACTGCAAGCAACGTAACAACGAGATTGCTCCCCGAAATCTCACGGAGGCTCAAAGTTTCTGACATGGCAAGCAACGCCTCAATCTCCGCGACTCTTGCCTCAATCTGCTTCTGATCGTCCTCAGCGAAACCGTCCCAGTCAGCTTTAGCCCCCGCCTCAGTGAGAGACTCGCGCCTGCTCACGACCTCAGTGTAGCGCGACTGAATATCCTTCCACGTTTTGCCGAGTATGTACGCCCCCGAACCGTCAATGATGATTTCACGCTCCTCATTCACGGGAATGTCAGGGATTCCGCGCCTGTATGTCGGTGAGTTGTTGGCGAATTTCTCGGCAAGCCACAGATATACCCTCCTGTACGGCTTGTAACGTTCAAGAGACTCCATGAATGCCTGCTCGTTCGGGACGGCCTCAGGAATCGCGTCGGCATTCGGGAGAAGTAAGCGCGTTTTCTCAAGGAGGAGTCCGGCGGTCATGTAGAAGAAATCGGCAAGGGTATCTGCGGGAGTCTGCCCTGCTTTGACGAGGTAGAGGCCGTAAATCCGTATGAGCTGGGCAATCTTTATCCCCGAAACTTGGAACTTCCGGCTCTCGACCATTGAACATAGAAGGTCAAAAGGCCCTGAATATCCGTCGATGTTCACATCAAAGTCCGTCATTCTTAATCAACCGTCCTGCCCACGTGAACAATATCCGCGACAACTCATCAAATCCGGCAGCTTCAGGGGATAATATTCTCTTTTCGTCCTCAGAAACAACGCCCGAAAGCTCGGAATGCTTCCTGATATATTGCCCCGTCCTCAAGAAGTATTCCGCCTGAATCACGAACACCGAAGATTTGTATAACCCTTTGAGAATTTCGTCGTCCCTCTCGTGAAGGAAGTTGTGAACGCAGGCATGGTATATGTTACATGCTCCGATTTTCACGGCTCTTTTCACCGCATCACGGTCAATAAGCGCGAGTATTTCCTCGAGGCTTCCTGTTATGGGTACGGTGTCATTACAGAACTGGAAAAGGTCTGAGGTCTCCCAGTTCAGAATTTCATCACGGCCTGAGACGAAACCGCAGATTTTCTCGCGTTCGGGGAGTTCATTCAGCATTTCGCGGTATGATTTCAGGTCGTCAATGCTGAGAGTGTCGAGAATCGCAACAACGTCGATGTCGCTGGTCTCCTTCGCTTCGCCGCGTGCGTAACTCCCCTGAAGCCCAGCGAACCATATACGGCCTTGAAACCTCTCCTCAAGCCTCCCCGAAAATATCTCAAGCCACGAGTTTATATCAACCATTATCTCTTGGGATTTGGGAGAAGTCCCATAGCCGGATAAATCTCGCTCATAGTCTCACGCGCAACCTTACCGGCCCTTTCCGCACCGTTCGCAAGAATCTCATCGAGCAATGACTTCTTACCCTCATACTTCGCACGGCGTTCCCTGACAGGGGTCATCATCTCCTGAATGTGGGCGTTGAGCTTCTTCTTGCAGTCAATACAGCCTATGCCCGCAGACTTGCAGCCCT
>CALGGR010000332.1 GCA_937915755.1 uncultured Fretibacterium sp.
TTGATGAACTGCGTGCTATGCCTGCGGAGAAGCTAAACGACTCTGCACTATGGGACTTCAGCAGTAATCCTATAGTTACGGCATTTTCCCCGAACGTCGATAATTACATCCTCCATGATTTTCCGGGAGCTGTTTACGCGCGAGGTGAACAGATGAAGATTCCGCTCTTGGCCGGATGGATGGAAGCAGAGTATTTCCCGTTCAAGGCGTTTGCGCTGCCTCATAGCACACCCGAAGAGTTCAGAGCCTCAGCCGCAAAAATGTTCGGTGAGGACAGAATGCAGGAGTTCATGAAGCTCTACCCAGTTGATGACACAGAACGTTCTGCGTTTGAGCTGACTTCTGACTACACAATAAGCGAACAGACACACTATATTCTTCAGCAGCAGAGCAAGTTTGACGTGCCGGTGTATGGCTACGAGTTCACATACACTTCACCTTACAGCCCGATAGCCTCGCACATTGTTGACATGCCTTTTGTCTTCGGTACGCTCACAAATCAGTATATATTCGGCGGAAAGTCAGCGCAGCCCTCACAGGAAGACCGTGATTTTTCTGACGTAATCATGAACTACTGGACGAATTTCGCGAAGACAGGAAACCCCAACGCTGAAGGCCTCCCAGCTTGGCCGGAGTATAAGAGCGGGCTGATTATGGACTTGGGTAACAAGATAGAGGCGAGGCAGAACAATAACCTTGACCGCTTCAACTTCATCGGCAGTTTCAGGAGTGAGGGAGTTTTCCCGCTGAGGTGGCGCAAACCTGAGACCATAACGCTAATCTACTCCGACCACGAGCCTTTAGGGAACATGCGCACACGTTTCTTGAATGATGTATTTTTCCCCGCCGTCGAGAAAGAATCAGGAGGCCGCATAAAGATTAGCACTCACTGGAACGGAGAACTCAGCATCAGCTACGAAAACTTGAACACCGTAAAAGACGGTTCACGGGCACAAATCACCGTAGTAGTTCCCGAATACAGCATGAAGGAATTACCGTTGCACCAGCTCTTCAAGAGTTTTCCTGTCGGCCCGGCTGGACAAGAACAGGTTAATTTTTTCCGCCGTGTGTATGAAGAAGTCCCAGAACTCACTAACGAACTCGATGCACAAAACGTTCACCCGATAATTATTGCTACTGGTTACCCGGCAGCATTCTTCAGCACAAAGCCGTTGAAGTCATTGCAGGACATCAAGGGTCAAAGCTGGAGGAGCGCAAGTTTCTGGCACAAGGACTTTCTAGCCAATGCCGGAGCAACACCCATAACTATCCCTTGGGGGCAGAAGGTATTTGACGCTCTGAATGACGGAAGTATTGACGGCCTGATCGTGAACGTTGACAGCGGATATGACCTCAATGCGCACAAGGCAGCACCGAATATTCTGGTGTCTCCGAAATTATGGCTTGGGCATGAGTATATTATCGCTATGAACAAATCAGTATGGGACTCTCTGGCTGATGAGGACAGAAAAGCTATTGAGAGGGCTGCGGAAAGTTCGTATAGAGTTCTGGGCGGAATAATGGACGAGGCATTTGTGTGGCAGCTTGAGATTCTGAAGAGAGACGGCGCAACGGTGAGGCTTCTTACTGATGAGGAAATCGCTTACTGGGAAGAGGCCACAAATTACAGGAACATTCAGGCCAAGTGGGCAGAGGAAAATAATGCTGTCAGTGTCCTTGAGGTCATAAGGAGGGTTATGAATGAGTAACGCATATGATTTCCTGAAGGACTGCAATTTTTATTACCTTCTCACGTTTGACGGATATTACCCAGCAGGACGGCCAATAAGCGGAATACTTGAGGCTGACGGTATAATGTACTTCGGCACGCGGACAGATAAGGCAGTCTACAAGCAGCTTACACAGAATCCTCGCGTTGGGCTTATTGCGTTCAACAAAGGCAGGTGGCTTCGTCTTCAGGCCGATGCTGAAGAAACGCATGATACATCAATACGTGAGCAGTACCTGAGCAGATTACCCGCAGAAATCCGCAGGTTCGGAACGGCAGATAACCCTTTGCTTGCTGTGTTCGCCCTGCACATAGTGAAAGCAGATTTGCACGCAGGAGAGAACAGCGAAGATATTACAGAGGAGGAAAAATAGATGGCAGATTTAGAGGAATTAATGATATTCAGGCAGTCAAAGCAGTACAAGCCGGAGTGTGAGCAGAAAATTGCTCTCGGCAAAAGCATTCTTCCAAAAGGCTGGCAGGTAGAATCGGGATTTATGCCTATTCCTTGCGACATTGTTGTGGAAAAAGATGTGCCCGTGAAAATGCGTGATGGAGTAACGCTTTATGTTGACGTGTTCCGGCCTGCAACAGACGATAAAGTGCCGGTGTTAATATCGTGGAGTCCTTACGGAAAGGATAACAATACGCGAGCTACGTATAAGAGTTTGTTCGCGATGATCGGCATACCAGACAGAAAGCTATCAGGGCTTCAAAAGTTTGAAGGCAGTGATCCGGCGTACTGGTGTAATCATGGTTATGCTGTATGCAATCCCGACACTAGAGGAATCACTAGGTCTGAAGGCAATATTTACATGATTGGCTCACATGAAGCTCAGGATGGTTACGACTTGATTGAGTGGCTTGCAGAACAGAGCTGGTGTAACGGCAAAGCAGCTCTTAGCGGAACATCATATCTTGCGTTCTCTCAGTGGTTCATAGCGTCAGAACAGCCTCCGCACTTAGCGGCAATAAACCCAGAAGAGGGATTGAGTGATGCGTATCGTGATTTAGTGAGCCGTGGAGGAATCACAGATGTGGGCTTCACTCAGAGGATACAGATTAATCATGTCCACGCTGGGGAGCCTGTACAAGCTGAAGATGTAGCCGCTGAAGGTCTGAAATATCCTTTTGCGAATCACCCTGTATGGCAGGATAAAATTGCCAAGCCCGAAAAAATAACATGTCCTGTCTATGTAGTGGCAAGTTACAGCAATACGCTTCACACAATGGGAACATTCAGAGCATGGAGAGCGATTCCCGATGGTCAAAAATGGCTTCGTATTCATGACGCGCAAGAGTGGCCGGACTTTTATACAGCCGAACATATTGAGGACAGGCGGAAATTTTTTGATCACTTTCTGAAAGGGATCAATAACGGTTGGGAAAGTACGCCGATAGTACGTTATTCGCTTCATGACTTTGAGGGCGGGAATATAACAGGCATCCCTTCTGAGGTTTTTCCGCCTGTGGAAACTCAATATAGAAAGCTTTATCTCAACGGTAAATCGCAGCTTCTCGAAAATGTTATGCCAGAGGCTGACAGCTCAGTAAAATATAACGCTGAGGGAGCATTAACTCTAGCTTCATTTATTTTTACTGCTGCTGATAGGACAGAGATTATCGGTTACCCGAAGGTTAAATTATGGGTAGAGGCAGAAGGCCATGATGATATGGACGTTTATGTCAGCCTTTACAAACTCGACAAGAATGGTAATTTGCTCCAGCAGTTTGTGATTCCGAATCACTGTGCGAGAAATCACGATTTGACAGACAGAGGAGGAAGCATACTTCGCTATAGAGGTAGTACGGGAAGGCTGAGAGTATCAATGCGTCATCTTGATGATGAGAAATCTACTGATGTGATCCCGTACCACAGCTTTGACCGTTCTGAGAAACTGAAGGCTGGGGAAATTGTACCGATAGAAATTGCAATGTATCCTACAGGAATAATCTTGTATGCTGGTGAACAGCTGCGTCTTGTAATAAGTGCAACGGATGAAGCAGGATCGATGATGCCCGGGACAGAGCCTCAAAAACCGAACAATAAAGGCTGTCATGTAATTCATTGCGGCGGCATTTATGATTCTTATTTGCAGTTGCCTTTCAAGTAGTTGAGTAGTTTTCAATGAGACACTAATACAGCGTACCGTTGCAGACCGTATATTAGGTTCAGCGGTACAAATTTTTGTTGATTTACATTACATGTTATGCTTCTCGCTAACAACAAAGCCATTATAAAACTAATTCTTTATTTGTATGTAAGCGCGAATAATTTTCTTGTAGTCATCATTATCCAGAGCCTCGCTGATGAGAGCAAGGAGCATGGAGTTCAAGTTCAAGTCTTTGACCTTAGCTGCGAGAGATGAAACGAGAAACATCGGAGTCCGAAGGAAATTCTCTTTTCTTAACCATGAAAATTACCTCCTAAAAATTCATCGATGAAGTAGCCGTAGTCAATAGCTGCGTTTGTAGTAGGGTAATGGCGAATAACAGAGTTATAGACTCTGATATTCATGACCTGAGCGATTCTTGAGAGCTGTTCCTTAATGTGCTGCCCGATGATAGTTCTGTGGCTGAAGATGGTAATGAGAATGCCATCAACAATGAGAGACGGATTCATGAATTGTTGAACGTCATCGAGAGTAGCGGAAAGTTCCATAAGACCATTAAGAGCGAAAGCCCGGCAAACGAGCAAATGATGATTGTTCGAAGCGGCGAGAGAGTTAGCGACAACGACATTGATAGCGGGAGGATTATCGATAATGCAGAAATCATAAGTAGTGTTAAGTCGGGGGCTCAAATTCCGAGTTCCTGTCCCGCGGTACACTTAATTCTACTTCCTGGTTCTGCGTCAAAACTGTCCTTTTAGGATATCCGTTCCGACTGTTGCTGCTGTTATCTCCTTCGTTCGAATTCTTCTTGTAGCCTAAATGAATATCTATTTCAGCTTCAAGAACTAGGTTCGTGTTTTCGGGACATTATTTTTCTCTCCTTTACTCCCCATTTACACAAACTATTTTATAATCCCAGATATTGGACAGGCTCTTAATCTAGCTAGTTGTGTTTACCATCCATGTCAATTTTAGGCAATTTTTGTTCATAGTGCAGAACCGACTGTCACTTTTCTATTTCCTTTTTCTTTCTTTCGCTACGAATTACTCTTGCATTTATGCAAATTCTCATGCATTCAATATATGCCGTCCAAATAATGAGCAAATGAATAATAAGCTTTATACATCCTATCGAATTATGGAGCAAAGTTGAAGATATTTATATGTCGCAAAAAAAGCACATACTGATAAGAAACTGAGTGTGTCGTCATGAATGATAAAATAGAAGGAGAAAATACATGAAAGAAGATTATAGATGACACGATATTTCT
>CALGGR010000333.1 GCA_937915755.1 uncultured Fretibacterium sp.
CAAAGAACCCCCGGTATGCCGACAGCGGACTCGGATGCGGCGCCGTAAGGATCAAGTGGTTTGGATTGTTCAGCATCTCTTTTTTCGCCTGGGCAGGTTTTCCCCACAGGATAAAGACAATGGGGCGATCCTGCTCATTGTTAAAGCAACATCTGATGAATCTAATTTCAGTTTTTCGTTACTTGCCTCAATATTTGACACTATACTTTTATGTGAAAGTTTCACACCTTTAGGTTTGCTACTTGTTCCCGATGTGTAAAAAATGAAGTTTGTATCGTTTTCTTTAATCTCTGCATCCAAATACTCTTTATTTCCCTCTTTTAGCAGAAGATTGCCCCTATCTAGCAAAGTATCATAATTATTGTCAAACGAGAAAAGTTTTACATCTTTCAAGTTTTGAGCTATATCAAGATATTCCTCCGAATAGCCATTAATAAAACCTCCTTGAGATGAAGTTTCATATACATCTCCATATCCATTTCTGAAAAACATTGTCATGCCACCTTTAAGGACTTCGTATTCAGGTGCTCTTTTCAGAGAATCCTTACCGTTTACAAGTACCGAACGTTTCAATAACGATAATGCTCTCTCTTCTTCGTACATATTATGTTACCTCTTTTCTGTTTGAGAATACGCAATAATTTTCCTATTTTCGTCATCAGCTACGGCAACAACAGATATTACTTTACGTCCTTCAGCATCATAACTATCAGCGTACCCTTTTTCTTTTATTTGTTTTAGTCCCTCGTCTTTTTTATCGTCAACATCGAAACTTTTCTCAGCAAACTTAAATTCTAATACAACAATCTGCTTTTCAAACTGTACAACTACATCGGAACGGCCTTTATAAGTGTGAACTTCTGCAAAAGGAATAAAACCAGCTCCGCGTAACAACATGACAAACAATGACCTGTACCAAAATTCGTCCCGATTAGGGAAGTCCTCATACGGAATATCAGCGATTGCAATGTTATAAACCGCAACAACCTGATCAATATCGCCAGCGGTTAAAAACTGCCAAATTTGATTACCAAGAGTTATAAAGCTGTTTACACGATAAAATTCATCGAGATACATTCTGATTAGCGATTTCTTAACTTCTTCATTAGGATAGTCCAGCGTTATTACATCATTCTCCAGTTTTTCAATAGTTAGATAGCCGCTCTGGTAAAGGAAACTTTCGGGTTTTGAGCTTTCAATTTCGTGGCTGTCAGCAAAGTCCGAAGGCACTTCAATATGGCGATATTCATCAGGATTTTGAATTTTATGTTCTTTCATGTATTTAGCAATGAAAGACGGCGAGCCTGAAGTGTACCAGTAATTATCCAACCGTACTTTGCTCAGGCACAGCATAATAGAAAAAGGATTATATAACCGCGTAAAACCGTCAAAAGAAAATCCGTCATAATAATCTTTAAGACGAACAAGTAAAGAATCAGGACTAATTTTCATTTTTCGAGAGGCAAATTCAATCCAATCTCTAAAATAAAAATTTAGTTCATCTTGCGTATAACCTGTTATATCTCCGTATTCCTGATCTAATGAAATATCCGAAAGATTATTCATCGCCGAAAATACGCCAGTTTTGCTGAATTTAGAAATTCCTGTAATAAAGACAAAACGAAAATGTTCATCGTAACTTTTAATCGTTGTGTAAAATGAACGGAGAACCTCCCGCATTTCATCAGCTTTCTGCAAATTCGTTATATTATCAAGAATGGGCTTATCATATTCGTCTATAAGAAGTACAAAAAGACCGTTTTTTTCAAAAATTCCTTCAAGAAGGTCAGCAAGCATCCCTTCGGTACTTTCACTATATAAATTTACTTTATGCCTTCTTGATAATCTCGAAATCATCTCTTTGATAGAATTATCAAGATTATTGGCATCATTTGTTACCGTACGCGACATATCAAACCTTAAGACAGCAGTAGGATTTGCAACTTGTTTTTTTACCCATTCTTCGGCTTTAAGTCCTTTGAAAAGTTCCGTTTCACCCTTAAACATAGCTTCTAACGTCGAAAGAGTTAAAGATTTTCCAAAGCGACGTGGGCGCGACAAAAAATACTGAAAACCATTTTCAATAAGTGTCTGTAAAATCCCTGTTTTATCAACATAAAGACAATTCGCTTCTCTTAATTTCTTAAAATTTTGTATTCCTATTGGCAAAACTTTCATTTTTCTTTTCTCCTTAACTATTTAAGTGTAATTATACATTTTTGAAAGAATGTTCAGTAAAAAACATATTTCACAACTGAGCGGATTTGAACCAGTTTTGCTCACGCAGTAAAATCATGGGGTTACGCTGGTTCATATCTTTGGTTCATTATGGAGGCGATTTTTTGTTTTTTGGTTACGCTCGCGTAAGCACAAATTCTCAGGCTCGGGACGGCAATTCCCTCGAAACTCAAATTTATTCTCTCAAGGGCGCAAATTAGCCACGCCCTCGAATTATTAAAAACTCATTATTAGAGCCTGTTCAGTATCTAAAAATTATTCGCTTCTGACAATAGTTTATATAGCGGTTCTCCAAAATATGAAGAAAAGTTTTGAGGGAAAATTGCGTCAAAAAGAATTTCTTATCACAAAATATATTCGCGGTATTTATGAAACTCGCTATAAATATTTAAGATAATTCCGATTTTTTTCGACATTAGCTGAAAAATTTTCAA
>CALGGR010000334.1 GCA_937915755.1 uncultured Fretibacterium sp.
CGCCGCTACCTTGAACCTCAATGTGTAGCAAAATCCATTCAGTTCTGCCGTCTTTAAGGAAAATTTTGATGAGTTCATCAACAAAGAGGGGAGGATTATGCTCATCAGCAACGGGGCGTTGAATGGAATCACGAAGCTCTTTAGAGAGGAACTCTGGCTCACGAGAAAAATCGACATCCCGATAAAGAGCAGGCAAAGTGCGTTCAATGAGCTGAGGGAGGAAACGTTTAATAGCGTCCTTCCATAAGCCGTCGAAGTCAGCGCGCTCAGAAGTAGTAGACGAGTATTCAGAAAAATCGTTATCCATGTAAAAATCCTCAACAAAAAATAATGATGTAATTATACATGTAGAGAGTACGCAGACGGAGAAAATTAAGGAAGAGGATTCTGCTCGCAAAAGGAGTTAATAGAAAGAGCGAGACGATAAGAGAACTCCTTTTGAGAAATGTTGAGAGCCTTGCAAATATTGTTCATGATATGAAGTTGAGGCCATTGTTCGCCGTTTTCGATGCTGATCCATTTTTTGAGGGACAAGCCAGAGAGTTGAGCGGCTTGTAACTGAGATAAGCCCTTCTCTAAGCGGATTTGTAAAATGACGTTAGCGAACATGTTTTTAACGTCGTTATTGGAGTCATCGTAGTGAGACATACAGCCACCTCCTAAAGAGGAAAAAGATAGAAATATTATATTATTAAGGAGGGTAAATATCTACGAAAAGTAGATAAGCATTAAGTAGTGAGAGGGTCATGCCAGTGAGGAGAATAGATAGCGGCAGGTCTAGCCCACGAGCGTTGGAATCTGCGCCAGTCGCGGGTAGTATCGCCCTTGAAGTCCCTGTAGAGCATGGCCATAGGACAGAAGCCGAGAGCCTTGACGGTCTCCAGCCGTTTAGTGGCGAAGTCGAAGGAATCGCCGGGATAACCGATGAGGACATAACAGCGTAGGAGGTTTCTGTTGCCGTACCCCGCCTCCCTGAAGAGCATTGCGGCATGTTCGAGAGGAGGGAGGTCATCAGGAGTGTCGTAAGCGAAGAAAATCTGCTTAGGCTTGACCTGCTTGAAGAGTTCAATGTGCCAAGATTTGAGAAGTTTAGCCTCAATGCCGCCCCTGAAGTCAGGCCTGTGCTTCTGACGTTTGAGCATGTCGAAGACGGCGCGAATGTGTTTCTCCGAGCAACAGAGCAAATTATCGTCGAGAATGATCCAGCCGTCAGTAATGGGAAGCTCGCGCAAAGGGCCTTCACGTGTGGGGACAGAGCAGAACCAGCAGTGATTATGACAACCGCGAGAAGTGATAGTGTAGCCGTGCTTGAGGTACATACCGGGTGTGAAAGCCTCACCGCGCATCCCCGTAGCAGGGCCGCCAATCTTGACGTTGCCGTAGCGAGACCAAGCGTCAGCGAGTCTTTCAGCTTCCAGCAAATCCCATGTGAAAGCGACAGAGATGTGAATCTCCGAGATGTCATCAGGAATGAACAGGCCGGGAGTTCCAATCGCCACATATTCGTCTTCAGGAGTGGCGTTAGTTTTGCGAGGAAACACTCTAAGTATTGGCATGGTCAAAAAGTGAGCAGAGGGACAGCTTTATAGCACTTAAAAATGTTAGCCGCGCCCAGATACCGAGAATCGAAGCCGAAAGGAGAATCGCTGAGTAACCAGACCTCATCAGACGCGAGAATGACAGGAAGGGGAAAAGGCCGTAGGAATCTCCCCGCCCTATCATGAGAAAGAGGCGCACTGTTAGGGAACGGAAAGCCGTTAATGAGGATAAGGCCGTTATCGCCAAGTTCAACAGTATCGCCGTGAGACCCAGCAACCAACTTTAGGAAAGGCTTGCGTTTGCCCCACATGTTTTTCCTGAAGTATTCAGGAGGCACCCACTCAGTAGATGAGAAAGCATCAATAGGTACTTGAACGAAGTCGCCTTTTTGGGGGAGAGTATCGAGTTTCAACCATAGGCCGCGAGGGACAGACGCGGTAGTGTTGAGAATGAAGCACTCCGAACAAATGAGAGCGGCGAGGATTGAGCCGACAAGAATAACGAAGAGGGCATTACGTTTTTGTTTAAGTCTGCACATGATAAACCTCACTTTCTGAAAACGGGCTTGCCTTTGTTGTCATCGGCGGTCATTTTGCACTCCGGGTAATTGGAACAGCCCCAGAACGCGCCGTTTTTGCCGTTGCGTAAGAACATAACCGCGCCACAGCGGGGACACTTGACGTTACTTTTCTTTGATGACTTTTTGCTGTCGGATTTCTTAGACTTTGAATTTTCTGAGCCTTGAACGGTGATGGGCTGTGCAGAGGCAATGATTTCTCTGATAGTGTCTTGAATGTAGTTAATGACTTCATCGATGGACATTTGAGAGTCTTTAACTTTCCTGAAGTAAGTTTCCCAAACGGCAGTAAGGTCAGGAAGAGTAATATTTTCAGGCAGAGCGTGAATGAGGCTTCTTGCGGAGGGAGACGAAATCAAGTTTTTCCCCTTCTTAATCAACATGCCGCAGTCGATGAGTTCCTTAATGATTCCTGCCTGAGTAGCGGCTGTGCCGATGCCGTCAGTTTCCTTGAGGATTTTCTTAATCTCAGAGTCAAGGACATAACGGTAGACTTCATTCATAGCCTTTAGCAGAGTAGCCTCAGTGAATCTAGCTGGAGCTTTAGTTTTCTTCTCCAGTAAGTTAATATCGTTGCACGAGCCATTTTCGCCCTCTGAAGTTTCAGGCAATGGAGCGGAGTTATTATCCTCGTCGTTATCATTTTCGTCGTCTTTGTCCTGAGAATCATTCTCAATAGCTTTCCAGCCATCATTGAGAACGAGCCGCCCTGACGCAGTAAAGAGTTCGCCGTCAATGTCAGCGTTGATGTTGACCTGCAAAAATTCGTAGTCCGGCAAGAAGAAAGCAATGTAACGTCTAGCGACCAGCTCAAAGATTAAAGCCTCGTCGCCCTCAAGAGGCTTTGTAGCTTTACAGGAAGCTGACGGAATAATGGCGTGATGTTCTTCAACTTTTTTAGAATTGAAGACGGGAGTTGAGCGTCCTTTATCGACATTTTGAGGAACTCTGACAGAGGATAATGTTTCGATAACGTCAAAGATACGTTGAGCGTCGTCATGGTGAGCGTCGGGCAGAAATTCACAGTCTGAACGCGGATAAGTGAGAATGCCCTGCTCGTAAAGTTTCTGGCAAATGTCAAGTACTTTAGCTGGGGACAGGTCAAATTTTTTCGATGCAATCATCTGGAGTTTAGGAAGCGAGAAGCCTACAGGAGGCTTTGAAGACTGCTTTTTACACTCGTATTTAGTGATATTAGCTGGCTTCCCTTCAAGTCTGCTGACGAGAGCCTCCCCGACGGATTTATCGATGAGCCTTTTATCCTCATCAAGCCCTTGTTGTTCATCACGCGGTTTCCAAGTAGCGAAGAACGACCCATTTTGAACGTCGATCTTAGCCTTAACAAGCCAAAAAGGTTTAGGAGTGAAGAATTCAATGGCTTCATCTCTGCGGACGACGAGGGCAGTAACGGGAGTTTTGACTCTGCCAATTCTGAGAGGGCCGCCGTTGTAACCGTTTCTTTCAGCCATCTTAGTGTAGAGGCGAGTGAGGTTCATGCCGTGCAACCAGTCAGCGCGACTACGAGCGAGAGCGGCATCGCGGTCTCCGTGAAAATCAGAGTCAGGTTTAAGATTGTTGAGAGCTTTTTTGACGGCTTCGGGGTTGGTGTCGCTGATAAGGATACGCAAAACTTTTCCTTTGTAGCCACAGTAGTCGAGAATTTCATCAATGAGGAGTTGACCTTCTCTGTCGCAATCGCCAGCGTTGATGACGGTATCAGCTTTTTTCAGTAAGCTCTTGATGTTGTCGAATAAGTCCTTGCTCTCTTTCTTAACGAGCAACTTCCAGACATGGGGGAAAATGGGAAGGTCAGCAATATTCCAGTGTTTATATTTCTCATCGTATGCTTCCGGCATGGCCTGTTCGAGTAGATGGCCAGCGGCCCAAGCGACAATATCATCACCCGCCTGAATGTATAGTTTGTGATTCTGTTGAGGTTTAGAGAGGACAGCGGCAATGGAACGAGCGAGACTAGGTTTTTCAGCAATGAATAAGCGCATATTTAGAACTCCTTTCATTAGTTGCGCCAGACACGAGGGAAAATGATGTCGTGCTGAACGAAAATCATGAAGCGATAACCGGGCTTAATCTTAATAGTAGGTTGACGGTTTGCTTCACGTTGAATGATTTGAGCGATGGCCTCAGCGACAGCAGTAGCGGCATTTTCGGCGAGAATCGAACGCGGGTCATTATTGTCTCTATTGTTGTTATTAGTGGGAGCAGCAATTTCCACGCCCGCGCCGAGCAAAGACACGAGTAGAGCGGAAGAAATGATAGACCCCCAATGACGATTAACCGAGCCTTTGAAACCCGAATAGCCAGACTGATCCGCGCCTTTGAGGTTATCGAGAACGAGGCTAGAGCCGTCAGGAAAAATTAACCTGCTCCACATAACGAGGACACGGCTTTGACCGTAAGAAATTTGGTTATCGTAAGTGCCAATTAAGCGAGAGCCACGAGGAATTAACATGTAACGCCCCGTAGCAGAATCCCAAACATTTTCTGAGACCTGAGCAATCATGTTACCGGGCAAATCGGAGTTAAGGCCGGAGATAAGGACACAAGGAAGTAGCGTCCCCGATTTAAGCTCCAAAGCACTCTGTGGAGAAGTAATAGAGTGCTTAGAATATTGTTCAGGCAATTTCTGCTGAGTGAAAGCGTCTTTTCTGCTCCAACCGTTAGGGTCAGGGGTATTTGAAGATTGCTGAGGCATAAAAGGCATGGCGAACTCAGTAGCCGTATTAGTGGTATTAGCCGGAGCGTTAGATAGAAGGCGAGAAACTTCAGCAAGAGTGTCTGAGTTATTGTTTGCAGTTTGAGCCACTCCGCCGTTATGAGTCTGTTCCCTAAAAGCCTGAATGCTAGTAGGAGAGTTAGCGGCTAAAAGTCGTTGCACCTGATTCTGTTTCCTGATGTCGGAGATTTTGGGAACAGGAACATAGGCCGGACGAACTTTTTGCGGCTGAGGAGTAGTAACAGGTTCGGGAGCTTTAACTGGTTCAGGCTCAGGAGGTTTGGGACGAGGTGGAGCAATAGACTGCGCTCCGCTGGAAGCCTCGAAGAGATTGACAGGAGCATTACTCCCATTAACACCGCCGCCTGAATTGAGGATAGAAGTAGCAACGAGTGTGAAAATAATGCCCGCGCCAATGAAAATGAATAGGGCGATACGTTTTGAGGCAGATTTGCCCTGCTTTGCTTTTTGCTGTGCAGAAGGCTCGAAACGATCAGGACTATCAGGACTCATTTACTACGCCGCCTTCCAGTAGTAGCTCTGCTCTCTCTAATGTTAGTGTCAGAGAGTTTTTCGTCCCTAACGATAGCGACTCTCTTGTTGCCAATTTTGAGATAAGCCCTGTCAAATAAGCGGTCAACGATGTAATAACGACCTTTTACGCGATAATTGGAGAGAGTTTCTTTCTTGTCGAGATAGATATAGAAAGCGGGAGTTTCACTGAAGCGCAGAGGCATACGGATATAAGTTTTCTGTCCGTCGTCAAAAACCGCATCGGGTTTCCAGTCAACTTTGTTCTTGTCGATGATGGTGTAGCGAGTGTAGAGAGTATCAAAATTCACGCCGTCCGTGCCGAGCTGTAACTCATCTTCGAGAGGCTTTTTGCCTGAATTATTCTGCTGACTTTTAGAGAAGATAGCGGTCAAGTCGTTCATCTGGTAAGAGAAAGCCACGCCGCGAATATACTGCGAATTTTCGGTAGCAGTGAAATCGAGATTGTATGTTCTCTTGTCAGTGTGAACGAGCAGATTTGTAGAAATGCCGGGCTGTGAGGGTTTGACGACAATATGAGAAACAGCAAGACCATTTTTCATGGACTGGGACGGGGAAAACATCCAGCGAACAGTGTCGCCCGCATGAATGCCCATGATAGATTCGCCGGGTTCGAGAGCCACGTCGGTCATCCTCATAGGGCGGCAAGTGATGATAGGTATAACTTCCCCGTAAGGATAAATGACGTAACCCTGCTCACCGATGAAAGGATTAGTAGCGGCTTTAGCCTCGTCAAAGTTTTTTCTCATCTCAAAGACGAGTTTGTCATAACGTCGTAGCTTAATCTCCTTGTCAAGATTCTCCCAAAGCTGAATGCGAGTGGTTTCTTCAGCGGCTTCCTGCAATGCTTTGAACTGAGCTTCAGCGGCTTGAATTTCAGCCAGCTCATTCTGAGACGGAGGAGTGTTTTCGTACAAGGGAACTTCAGACGGAAGAATAATCTCGCCCGTGTCTCTGTTGTAACCGGGAGTAGCGGGGAAAGCCGGACTTGCCACAATGAATATGAAGACCGAAAGAAGGAAAAATTTTCTGTGCATAGTAACCACCTTTAAGATTAAGATAGAGGCGCGGAAATGTTAATATCCTGAGCCATATTGATTTCAGTGATGAAGATACCGAGAGGATTTTTGAGAACTTCCTCAAGTTCGCGAACAGGAGAGATAGCGACGGAAACGATAGCCCTCCAGTCGGTGCGTTCGATAATGTTGCCTTGATCCATTTTTTCCTCCGACCATAAGACCTGCCAAGATTTGTCATCACTGCCAGAGCGAACGATAGAGCGAATTTCGACCTGAACGGTAAACTCACGCTTATTCTGAGTGGCGATGAACGGGTTATGCTCCTTGTAGAACTGAGAAACGACAGCTTCAGCGGGACTATTTTTAGCGAGGTAAGAATAGACATCATTAACCATGCGACGCTGAGAGGACACATCGGTGATGAGGGTCTTGAAGTTGACGAAGAAGCCACCCAGAGCGGCGATAATGACTCTTGTATCAGCGACAGACCCTTCCCGTGCAGACTTAATAGCGACGGCGTAGCCGTGTTTATTGACCTGTACGATATAGGGAACGACTTTATTCTGACTGGCGAGCCACATCATAGTCGCGCCGAAAGCGAGGCAAAGCAAGAGCATGAAGATAGAGATTTGCCGCCAATGAGCCGCGTCCTTAACAGCCGAGCCGTAACGGTCTCCGTATTCTTTTCTTGCGGAAAGATAAGGATTATCCTGAAAATTATTGTCAGGCATTTAAGCAGATTCCTCCTTACGGTTATTTTGAGAGAAAGTAGGAGCAGGCATCATTTCAGGAGTATCGTCATGTAGAAGACGAGTAGCCCTGTCAGACTGAGAACCGAAGAGAGTGCTTGCGGCGACGTAATGAAGCATATTGCCAGACTTAGCGGCATTAACGAGATTGTTGACGACAGGAATATGAGAGGCGACATGTTCAACCGCGCCACCGAACCCGCCTTCCTTTGCCGCGTCCCAAGTATCAGCCACGCCCCTGAAAGTAGCAGTTTGAGCATTACGCAGACTTTCGACGACAGTTTTGCCAGCTCCAAGCAAGCCGCCCGACCGCCCCCCTCCCGGAGATTTTTCGCCGATAGCCCCGTGAACAAGGGAAGAAGCGGAGGACGTGAATAATTCATGTCCGAAAGACAGAGCCGCGCCGCTAACGACTGATTGAGCCATAGAGGGAACAATGCGAGCGGCCATAAAAATACAGATAGTGCCGCCGAGAATCTGTCCAGCCGCCGTGATGAGAGTAGCCATGTCAGTAGCCGAGCTGAAAGTAGCCTCCCAATCAATGAGCAAGGCATTAGCGAGGGCGTAAACAATCATAATCATGAGTAGCTTAACGCCGATGGAGACGGAATATCGCAGGTAACTCAAAGCAATATCACGAGTGTACTCGAATCCGCCAAACCCGATGAGGATAGCCCCACCGCAAATGACTAAGTGCATTTCAATGAGAGCGACGGCCATAGTTCCCGCAAGCATAGCGACGACGACGAGAATGACAATGCCGATAAGCATAATGCCGATGAAATCGCCCCATCCCGCGTCCCAACCTCTTTCGACCATAGTACCGTAAAGCCGAATGCCCGCGACGAGCAAATCATCAGGAGCAACTTCTTGACCAGCAATAGACCTTCCAGCCTCCATGAAGGAATTGACGATGAGTTTAGGAAGGAACGAAGCAACGCCAGAACTGGACATAATCCAGAAGAACACGCCGACATAAATAATCCATTTAGCGATATGGGCAGCAACCGATCCGATATTACTCTCACCGCTGAGAATCATTTTGCCGAGACCTAAAGCGAGAGACAGAGTAGCCAACCCAACGAAGAGGGAGCGAGCGAAGCCCAACAACCTGTCGCCGATGCCAGACGTGAAATTCTCAACAAATTCGAGAGTGGCGTTAGTACCGGGACTAGCGGCGTAAGCGTAAGAAGTGAAGAAACCGACTAACGCCAAAGAAAAAAGAGCAACGAGAAATTTTTTGTGTCTCATAAACTCAGCCCTCATTATTTGAAACCCGGAGTGAAAGTTTGACCGGGTATCTGCAAATTTTTTAAGGACTTGTAAGCCTCAAGAATGCTTTGCTCTTTTTGTTCTTGAGTGTCAATGTCATCACGTTCAACCTCAAGGAAAGTAGTCAAGAAGCCCTGAAGCGTCTGCTCATTCCGAGCAATCATAGAGCTAGTGTGATCGAGTAATGCGCCGAGAGCCTGTAAAGCCTGAACTTGCCCCTCCGAGTTAGAGAGAGCGGAGAGTAGTTTTTCGCGAGTCTTTTCGTCATTCTTGAAGTCCTTAGCGGTGATGTTGAGAGTCTTCAAGTAAGCCTCGAAAGTCAGTTTAAGCTGTTTATCGCGTTTTTTGTTACGTTCTTTCAGTTCGTCAATGTTGAGACCTTCCTGCCACTCAGGATGTCGGGATTTGAGCATATTCTCGATGTCGTCAGTGAAGTGAGTAATGGTATCGACCTGCTGAAGAATGGCTCTGACCTGCGAGAAATTTTCAGCGAGAAGTTCTTTCATGCCGTTAATCTGGTTGATGACAGACTGCGGGAGCTGTGCGAGCATTTTGAGCTGATTAAGTTTCATCTCAATGGTGTTGAGCCATTCAGCGACAGCCTTAACCTTGACGGTGATTTGAGTGTATTCCTGAGCAATCCAGCATTCAGAACAAGACGCACAGCCGATAATCAGGACGAATGCGAACATTATAGTCGTAAGTTTTCTGTATCTCATGCAGTAATCCTCCATATTATTTGAATCCCGGAGTAAAAGATTTGCCGGAACGCTCAGTTTGGGCGGCACTTTTGCCCATCTCCGAGATATTTTTCTGAACGAGCTTTTTACGCTGTTTTTCGGCCTGTTGCCTTGTGATGTAACTTTCCATGAAGCCGCTTAACTCTTGATTATTTCTGTCGAGAAGGAAGGAAGCATGATTGACGATAGCCCCGATAATCTGAATGGCTTTAGTCTGGCCGGATTCAGAGTCAGTTTCGTTGAGGGTATCAATCATGCTGTTTCTGATTTGCTGTTCGTTGTCGAAATTCTGAGCATTCATGTTAAGAACTTTCATGTAGCCTTCCTGAACGTTGCGCCAGTCATCATGAAGGCGTTTAGCTTCATTGACGGTGGAAGTAATGCGTTCATATTCATCAGGGAAATACTGATTGAAAGCCGAGCCAAAATTGGAGATGTCAGCAGTGAGGCTCTTAGCGTTCTGTAAAACGGATTGAGCTTCGGTAAAGACCTGCATAATCTGACCGTTGCCCAACTGTAAAAGACGAGACTTGAGGGAGTTGAGCATAGCGATATGGTTTTTGA
>CALGGR010000335.1 GCA_937915755.1 uncultured Fretibacterium sp.
GAAAAAATTTCAAAGGAGGAGTGAGTCGAAAAAAGATTCAAAAAATTTTAATTCGGTGAGTGCATGAAAAAGGCTTGAAAAAAAATTCAGTTCTGAAGCGTTTTTCGCTCAGAGATTGTTGGTGTTATGCGAATTTTCTGTCTTTTAACGGCAATGATAGACGATAAAAAAAAATTTCCCCTTTGACATTCAAAGAGAAAATCTTATAATTTACGTTAATTAAATTAATAGAACCGAGAAAGAGTATATCATTTTCGGTTTTATTAATAAAGCGTAACGGGATCTAACCTGTGGCGGCGCAAGCGCAGCAACGTGAATTATCAGCTTTTTTTACGGTGTTGACCCTCAAAAAATTTTTTTTTAATGTTTTTTGTAATTTTTTGCCGATTGCGATGTTCAGGGATGTTGGGCGTAAAGTTCTTCAAGAATCTTAATTAAAAATTCAGCTGAGGATTTTTGAATTATTTCGTTAAACGCGTGAATTTTATATTGAATTGTCGGCGTGCTGGATTTCTCAGTGCTTATTGCTTTGTGGCTTTGATAAAAATATTTCTGAAGAAAAAATCGTGAGCGCGTTAGTGAATCTTTACGAAAAAATTTCAAAGGAGGAGTGAGGCGAAAAAAGATTCAAAAATTTTAATTCGGTGATTTATCTCTGAAGCGGTTTTCGATCAGAGATTGTTAGTGTTATGCGAATTTTTCAGTTGCTCTGAAAACGTGAAATTTTTTTGATGACAAAAAACAAACCGATTCCAAAATAATTTTTTCATTATTTACGCCTATCCTTAAAAGAGCGTTTTAATCAATATAACGCATTAACCTTAATAATTTATTTATAAAAACATTATAAAAGTTAAAAGTTTATTAAATATAAAAAATTTTTAACTATAAATTAAAAATAATTACAACTTATTTTATTAAATAAATAATTTATAAAAAATTTTTCTCATAAAAACATTATTTATGTTGAAATTCAAAAGAAATCTTTGACTGAAAATACGCATAAAATCACGTATTTAAGAAATTTGTTTGAAAAATATTTGAAGTAATAGCATTTTTATGTAAAACATAAATATTTAATTATTATAAAAAGTCTTTTACTTTCTATTAAATTATTTTTTAACATTAAAACTTAATTGAAAATTTATTATAAAATTAAATTTATTTATAGACATAACTAAGTTTTGATGTATAATAAATTAAAAGGAGTTACATAATGAAAGTAATATGCATAATAAATAAAAAAGGTGGAGTCGCTAAAACAACTACTTCGCTTGCTCTCGGGGCAGGACTCAGGGATAAAGGTTATTCCGTTCTCCTCATAGATATGGACAGCCAGTGCAATTTATCAATGTGTGCCGGAGCTGATACTGAGGGAAAAAGCCTTTTAGGTGTCCTGACGGAGCAAATAAAAATCGATGAAGCGATTCAGCAGACTTCTATGGGAGATGTAGTTCCTGCCGAGCTTGCCCTTGCCGGAGCTGACAGCGTAATAACTGAAACGGGAAAGGAATACCGAATGAAAGAAGCACTTGCTTCTGTCAAAAAACGGTATGACTTTGTGATTATTGACACGCCACCATCGCTTGGAGTTCTGGCAATTAACGCGATGACGGCGGCTGACTGGCTGATTATTCCCGTTCAAGCCGATATGTTTTCACGGGACGGACTCTTACAGCTTGACCGAGCAATCCGCAAGGACAGGCAATACTGCAATCCGTCTTTGAAAATCGCGGGGATACTGCTGACAAGGTATTCAGAAAGGAACGTTCTGAGCCGCAATTTGAAAGAAGTTTTTGACGAGCTGGCTGAACAGATGGGAACGCTTGTTTTCAAGAGCGCAATCAGGGAAGCCATAGCGGTCAAAGAAGCTCAGGTAATGCACAAGAGCATTTTTGAATACGCTCCCAAATCAAAATCCGCTGATGACTATATGAATTTTATCGAAGAATTTTTGGAGGTAATCAAGTGAAAGACTTCAAATCTGCGTTAGGCAACGAAAAATCATTTGACGGGATAGACATATCCCAAACGTACGCCGAGAGGAACGATAGGAACGATGAAGAAAAGAAAAGGGTTTCTTTGTATCTTCCTGCGTCGCTTTATGACAAGGTTTCGATGTATTCTTCGCTGTCCAGAATTAACATTAACCAAATGATTATCAACATTCTCGAAGAAAACGTTACTACTGAAAAATTGCAGAAAGCCCTTGCTCGTATGCAGGAAGACGTAAAAGCGTATATATCTTAATTCTTATGCCATAAGTTTTTGAACGGTTTTAGCTCTTTCGAGAGTAGCACGGCTAATGCCAGTCATAGCTACGACCTGTTTACGAGATTTGAGGGCGTGATTGATTTGCGCCCTTGAAAACTTTTTCGGACGCCCGTCATGATAGTCAGGATTCTTACGACCTATTGCCCACCCTCCTAAGTCCGCTGTTTAATAATGCCCCATTTCGCCGTGGTCAAAACTTGATATTTAAGACTATAATTTTCTGACTGAGTAAAAATAACTTTTTGCGTATGGTCAAAAGTTATAGTCAAAAATAGGAGCGTTTTTTCTGCATGATTTACGGATATATGAGAGTAAGCACGAATGCACAGGCCCGGGACGGAAATTCCCTCGAATGCCAGGAACAAGAACTGAAAGAAGCAGGAGCAGAAACAATTTTTTCAGACGTTTTCAGCGGCGCGAAAAATCATCGTCCTGAACTCGACAGACTTCTGAAAATAATTCAGCCGGGCGATACCCTGATTATTACGAAACTTGACAGGATAGCCCGAAGCGTCATGAACGGCATTCAGCTGATTGAAAGTCTCACCGACAAAGGCGTGATTATCAATGTTCTGAACATGGGAATAATTGACGGTTCGCCGACGGGAAAATTAATCCGAAATATCATGCTGTCGTTCGCCGAATTTGAACGGGAAATAATAATTCAGCGGACGAAGGAAGGCAGAGCCGTGGCCCGTCAAAAACCTGATTTTCGTGAAGGCCGTCCGAAAAAGTTCTCAAAGGCTCAGATTAATCTCGCTCTCGAACTGCTGAAATCATTTTCTTATAATAAAGTCGCGGAAATGACAGGGATAAGCGTATCAACGATTTTAAGAGCGCACAGGACCACAATAACATGTGCATAAATGGGTGGTG
>CALGGR010000336.1 GCA_937915755.1 uncultured Fretibacterium sp.
AGAAACTTTTGAATTCTTACAGACTAGTAAAAGGTATTTTGATTTCATTTCAATGGACTGTGCATTGCCGCGTAACTGGGACAACTACAATGAGCACATGAACATAATTAACTGCGGAAGAACTGCACAGATGCTCCGCGGTATAGGCTGCCTTGATGATAATTCGATGATTTTTTTAAGCCACATAGGTCATCTGGTAGATAGAACGCATGCTGAATTGTGCGATGAAGCGAAAGAGTTCGGCTTTAATGTGGCGTTTGACGGAGAAGAAATTATCTTCTGACATTTCGAAAGCAGCCATTCTTCGCGAATGACTGCTTTTGCTTTTTGGAGGAAAATATGACTGCTGAGGAATGGAAATGCCTCGTTCTAGAGTTTTGTCGTCTGAAGGGGATTCCTGTTCCTAGTGAGATTGTCTTTAGCGGTAATGGCGTTCATGTGAAGTATTTCTTTGGTCGTCCTGTTCGTGTTGTCGCTGATGAGGTGTTCAGGGAGTGGGAGCGGTTAGAGAGAATGTTGTATGAGTTGTTCAGGGAGATTGGGGCTGATAGCAAAGCTACTGATGGTGCGCGTGTGTTGCGGCTTGTTGGGTCTCGGAACTGTAAGCCTGAGACTAAGGATCGAGATGTTCGTATCGTTCATTCTGGTGATCTCTACGAGTATGAAGAGTTTGCGGCTGTCATTGCGTCTCTCGTGTCTGGCGGTGTCGTTGATGATGTCTCTGCGTGTGAACAGGTTTTTCAGACTGAACAGTACGACAACGACACGAACGACACGAAAACACAAACAGCGCACCCCATTTCTTCCTCCTCTGATTTGCAATCCGATTCGCAATTTGCCCTTGATGTTTATAGCTGTGAGGTTCAGTCTGATGATTATTCGCTCGTTAAAACTGTAGCTGTACCTGTTCCTGAAGGTGTGTGTCTTTTCGTTAGTAATAAGACGCTTGGCTGTTCTGAATGGATTTTTCCGGTTAATTTGTCTCGTTATCTGAATTCGTTAGATAGTGATCATGAAGTCGAATGTTCAATCGTGAGTTATCGTAATGGTAAGCGTCAAGACCGTGATGTATGTATAGAGAACATCTATTTGAGTTTCGTGCTTCTAGAGCATTGTCCCGGTAATAACTTTGCTGAACAGTTAGCGAATATTCGTTTGCGTTGTCAGTCTTATCGTGGAGTTGGTATCCCAGAGCCTAATCGAATTTTACGGGACGGCAATCGCCTATTTTTATTGTGGCTTTTCTCTAAAGAAAGTAGCGGGCAGGAGTTACCCGGCTGTGCTTTGTCGAGATGGAAAGTAGTTCAGGAACTCCTTGCGCAGTATTTTGAGCCTTTTGGTGCTGTATCGTTCAAAGTGGCAGTGAAATCGACGACGTTGTTGCCTTTGACAGGGTTTAAGGGAATGAGCGGAGAGGTTGTGGAACGTGTATATGATGCTCCAACAGTGCAATATCTTTTCGACACGTTAGCTCGTGCAGTTTTACCGTTCAGTCAGGCACAAGTAGAGGACTACAAGGAATGGAAAAAAGCTCATCCGAGTAAACGTATTCTTGAACTGGAAGATTTAGCGTTGGAGTGTGTGTTACGTCGTGCGGAGTTAGGACAACGCTCGAAGTTCAATCCTGCGCTCAAAATTTTTAACGACATTTTGAAGCTGATACGTTTACGCAAGAGCGCAGATGGAGAAGTGCCGAGTGGTCATCGAGAACTATGTGTTTTCTATGCGATGGATTTTGCTGTTCAGGCTGGATTGATCCGAGAATATGATAGTGCTGATTTCAATGTGGTTGCGTTGAAACTGATTGAGCTTTGCGGTCATGGATTTGCGGCGGAATGTAGCGAAAAGACGTTCGTAACTCTGAGAGAAAAATTCATGAACGGCGAGCTTGTTTATCGTGCTCATAAGCAGACGATTATTAACGATTTAGGAATAACGCCTGAAGAACAGGCCGAACTTCAAATCCTGAAAGAAAAAGTTGAACCCGCGAAACAGGAAAAGAAAAAGAAGATGCCGATTTTTGAGCTTCTTGGAGAGTCTAAAGCGACGTATTATCGTCAAGAAAAGAAGAAGCGGGAAGTGTTTGTGGCATTGCTGAGGCTTTATGTGTCGTTAAGTTTGCTCATGCTTATAGCCCAAATGATGAGTAATATGAATTTAGTCTTCGCAAGTGCCCTCTCATTGAAGTGTTGCAGTATTTTGGTCATTCTGTGGACACTGTTAAATAGCTTGAAAAACATTAGGCCGCCTCCTGAAAATTCAGAAGGAAATGAAATCAAATGAATTTACTTGAGGTTTGTAGTTGCATTGTCCTTTAATATTTTCTGAGGATTGTGTGATTGTGGCCTATCATATTCATAATTGTTTGTTCCATTTTACTTTTATCTTCTAGAGGGCCAGCTATCATCGGATTCATATTCATATTCATATTCATGTTCATATTCATATTATTATTCATGTTCATATTCATATTATTATTCATATTGTTATTCATATTATTATTCATAGTGCTATTAATATTATTAATCATATTGTTATTCATATTGCTATTCATACAATTATTAAAATTATTATTATTCATCCCATTGTTTATACAATTATTACAATTATTATTATTATTATTATTACTGATGATATTATTATTTTGCATATTATTAATCATATTAATATTCATATTGTTATTCATCATCATATTATTATTCATTCCATTATTATTAAAATTGCTATTATTATTCATGAAATTCATATTATTACTATTCATGCAATTATTCATATTAATATTCATATTGTTATTCATATTATTATTAAAAATATTATTCTGATTACAATTCATAAAATAATTTTTTCTTAATTTATTACAAAAATTAGAATTATTGGACGTATTTGGATTTAAAGAATTATTATTATTCATATTTTTCATACTCATATTCATATTACCATTCATATTATTATTCATATTAACATTTATTGAATTCATTTTCATTAAATTCATACTATTCATATTATTATTCATCATCATATTATTATTGATATTGAACATATTTCGATTCATTATATTACAATTAAGGCTATTTCTCAAATTTTTGTTATTGTTACCGGTAAAACTACTTTTATCAACGGGTTTTCCATCGAATAAAACATTCTCTCTTCCATCGCAATATTCATAAAATAAAATATAAGGAGTTCCGATTTTATATTCATTATTTTGATCTTGACAAAGAGTAACAATAGAATCATTATATCTATACCATTGATTTTTTAACCTGTGTCGACAAAAAGCAATGAAATGCCCAGACATTCCGCTTTCTCCTAGATGAGATATAACTCCACTTAATTGATATTTTCTAATACTTTCTGGACAAAGGACAAATCCTGAAAGTTTTAACTCAAAAGGAAAATCAACTGTGCAATCGAATATTTTTCCTTTTCCTCTATTTAATATTATAATTAAAGTCTTGGGTAAAGAATATAATCTTGAAGTACAATAAGCTTCTGATAATTTAGAACAAGAATTACAATATAATTGATTTTCTCCTACGAATCTGTTTGGATAACAATGTTGTTCAAAACATGCCTTTATTGTAACATATTTTTTTCCATTATTATCCATATATGGATAATTATTTTTTACCATATAATTAAATACTAATTCTAAAGGAAATTCGAGTAAATAAAGTACTTGATAATTATATTTAATTGCATTACAACTAAGACATTGTGTCTTTGTTTCTGTTACGAAAAAAAAATTTTGCGCAATTATAGAATTATTATTTTTAGAAAAATCTGATTTAAACATATTCAACATAGAATATTTATCTGATTGATTTAATTGCATAATATTTCTTTGATTATTATTATTATTATTCATTTTGGGATTTAAATTAATTAATTCTTGATTCATTTCTTCCAACATGAAATTAACCAAGTCTTTTGAATCATTCGCATTTACGCCTTGAAATAAAGGATTTTTACGACTTATAACATCTTTGAAATTTCTTGGTTCGAAATAATTAACGACACTTTCATCGCAACATACATGATATAATAAATCACTATAAGCACTAGATAATTCGTATAAATTATTATTTTTGGTTATTGCTTTGTAAAAATTTGGATTTAATAAATAATTTGTTAATGTTGGAACATTTATAAAACATTGTAAAGTTGCATTCATATAACATGTAGCGCCTACATTTGCCAAACCTATTAAGCGAACTTTATTCGGGTTTAAATCTTGATAATTCACTGTTATATAAGCTTTATTAAGTGAATGAGAACCTAAAATTTCGTTTCTTAATGTAAAACTATAATTTAAG
>CALGGR010000337.1 GCA_937915755.1 uncultured Fretibacterium sp.
CGGTTGCACCAAAAACGCGGCTTCCTTCCGACAGCATGACCCTGTTTATGCTGCAATCATGTCCGCTCACGAAAAAACTTCAGCCCCAAACATTACAATCAAGCATAAAAAAACAGCACCCCTTTGTGTGAGGTGCTGAAAATTCCTGCTGTTATGCCCGTATCTCTTAGCCCATACTGTCCCAGCTCTGAGCCTCTTCCAGATTGTCGCTTCCGGTCAGGTAAAGCTCCTTAGGCACTCCCATAACCACGAGTCCCGACTTCGGGTCAACGTAGTAATTCTTTGCGTCCTGCTCCGGGTCTTCACCGATAACAGTACCGTCCGGAATGATATTGCACCCGTCAATGATGGCCTTCTTGATCCTGCAATTATGGCCTATCACGACATCATGACCGATAATACTTTCCTCTACGACGCTTCCCGACTGTATCAGGCAGTTGCGCGCAAGAACTGAACTTGTTACGGTTGCACCAAAAACGCGGCTTCCTTCCGACAGCATGACCCTGTTTATGCTGCAGTCATGTCCGCTGTCCGGGTAGCAGTAAGTGGGCGGGTCTCCGAAAGATACCGTGCGGATCGGCCACATCGGGTTATACAGTGTCATTTCTGACTCGTGCCCTATAAGCTCCATGTGTGCCTTCCAGTATGCCTGAAGAGTCCCTACATCGCGCCAGTATGGTTTGTCCGTCCTCCACTGGTGAATAAGTTCCGTATCAGCGTTCGGGTGAGGCAGTACGTTGGTTGAGAAGTCATAAGCATAGACCCTCATTCCGTGATTTACGAGCTTCGGGATTATGTCCCGGCCGAAATCGTGGCTTGTCTCCTGCATTGCGTCATCGTCAAGTGCTTCCTCAAGAACTTTGCGCTCAAAGATATAGTTTCCCATTGAGACATAACTGAAGCCCGGTTTGCCTGGAATCTCCGGAGGGTTCTTCGGTTTCTCCATGAAGCCTATAATCCTGCCGTTCTTGTCCGTGTTGATGCAGCCGAACTCGCTTGCTTCCGAAACAGGTACGACATTAGCCGCAATAGTTACATCTGCGTGCTGTGCCATATGCCACGAAAGCATTTGGTCAACATCCATCTTGTAGATATGGTCTGCCGCAAAGATACATACACGGTCAGCCCTGTAGCGCGTAATCATGTGAAGAGCCTGATATACTGCATCAGCCGTACCCTGGAACCAATGTTCACCGCTCCACATCTGAGCAGGTACGAGGGTAACGAAGAAATCCCTGCCTCTCATAGCTCCGCCGAACTGCCAGCCGCGTTCAATGTGTTCATTCAATGACTGGCTCTTGAACTGAACTAAGACATACACCGAATAAATGCCGCTGTTGATGAGGTTAGAGAGGGCGAAATCAATGATACGGTACTTTGCTGCGAAGTATACTGCAGGTTTTGCGCGGTATTTTGTCAGGGGCATCAAGCGTTCTCCTTTGCCTCCTGCAAGAACAATGCCTAATACTCTTCCGTGTTTGCCTGTGTACATGAAAACTTAGCCTCCTTCTATATATAAAAACGCTCCCTGCATTCATCACACAAGGAGCATATTTTTTTACTGCATTAAATCCTCGTACATGTCCTTATACAGACCGGCCGATTTATCCCACGTGAAATCTTCACGCATACCTTCAAGCATTATCTTCTTCCATGCCGTTTTGTCGCGGTAACGTTCTACTGCCCTGCGCAGTGCCCACATCATTCCGTCAACGTCGCATGTCTGGAACGTGAAACCGTTTCCTCCTTCAGGCCTGTCAACGTCAAACACTGTATCCTTAAGGCCGCCAACCTCACGCACTACCGGTACAGTTCCGTAACGCATTGAGATCATCTGAGACAGTCCGCAAGGTTCGAACACTGAGGGCATCAGGAAAATATCACCGCCTGCATACATCAGGTGCGATAACGGTTCGTCATAGCCCTTGAAGAGCTTGATACTCTGAGGGTTAGCTTCTGCTGCCTGAATTATTCCGTTCTCTATCCAGTCATTGCCAGAACCGAGAATTAACAGCTTTGCTCCTGTGTCCGCTATCTGATGTGCTGCATTGAACACCATATCAAAGCCCTTCTGCTCAACAAGACGACTCACGCATACTATTACGGGTGCGTCAGTGTTGGGATCGAAACCTGCACGCTCAAGCAATGCCTTCTTGCAGGCTGCCTTGCCCTTGAGATCCTTCACGGTGAATTTTGCCGGAATTGCCTTATCTCCTGCAGGATCCCAGAACTTTGTATCAAGTCCGTTGAGTATTCCTCTGAGTTTGCTTCTCTGCTGATAGAGTATCCCGGAAAGTTCGCGGGTTGATTCGTAGGTCTGTATCTCTCCTGCGTATGTTGGTGATACCGTGCTGACTGCCGTAGATGCAACTATACCGCCCTTGAGCAGGTTGACCTGTCCGTAAAATTCCATTGTTGACGAACTGAAGCTCCAAGGTTCAAGCCCGGAAGCCTCAAGGAATGGGGACGGCTCAAATATTCCCTGATAGGCCACGTTATGAAGCGTCATTATGCTTTTTCTGCTGGTCTGCCGGTAGTGCCTGTGCCATGCGAGTGCACAGGGAAGAAATGCTGAAGTCCAGTCGTGGCAGTGGTATATATCCGGCTCCCAATCGATTGCATCCTTTAGTTCAAGTGCCTGCATACAGAATACGGCAAACGGTGAAGCTGTCCAGAAGTTGAGCTGTGAAGGGTACATATCGCCGGTATAATCCTCAGCCTTAAGGAAATATGTCGGAACACCTTTAACATCAGCCTTAATCACTGTAGCAGCATGTATACGCCAGTCATATGCAGCATATACCTTTGTCTTCACGGTCGTAGTCTTCAGGCCGGAAGCCGCAACACTCTCAAGAACTCCCGGCCAGGCAGGAGTAACTACACGGACATCAACACCAGCCTGACGCAACGCCTTGGGCAATGAACCTGCAACGTCGCCTAATCCCCCGACTTTCGAGAACGGGGCAAGCTCTGTTGTAACAAATAATACTTTCACAGCACTACCGCTTTTTGTCATACTACTAAACTACATTCCTTTCAATCCAAAAATTTCTACATTCCCCTGAAGTCGATTGAATATGCTTTAGCGGCATACTCACGCACAACCCTGTGAGTATTGAAGAAGCTCGCATCAAGGGCTATTGTATGTCTCATCATATCAACCCACTTGTCATGATTTTCGTAGTATGTGGGTATTACTTTATTCTCTAACTTATCGTAGAGATCCGTAGCGTCAAGGTTCTCATCGTAATGAGCATCTGCCGCCGTTTCCGTAGGTTCAGGGCCGATTGACCAGCCGGTTACATCCTCTATCCAGCCTTCAATCCACCAGCCGTCAAGCACCGAGAAATTCATTATGCCGTTCATGGCGCATTTCATTCCGGAAGTTCCGCTTGCCTCTCTGGGACGTACAGGAGTATTCAGCCATACATCAACGCCCTGTGTCAGGAGTGAGGCTATCTCCATGTTGTAATTATCGATGAAGACTATCGGGACTTGGCCTTCAAGCTCTTTTGATGCCTTGCGTATCTTCTGTAGTAATCTCTTTCCGCCGTCATCGTGTGGGTGTGATTTCCCTGCAAAGATGAACTGAACCTTTTTGTTTCCTGCAATCCTCTTTAAGCGTTCAATGTCGGTAAGGAGTAAATCTGCCCTCTTGTATGTTGCCGCACGTCTCGCAAATCCCAATGTCAGAATATCCGGGTCAAGCTGTACTCCGTTAGTCTCAAGGACACGCGCGAATAAACGCAGCTTTGAGGCCTGATGAGCTGCCCATAATTCTTCTTTCGGTATCGTTAGAGCCTGAACCAGTCTGCCGGGGTCTAACTCCCAGCCAGGAATATGTTTGTTGTAGAGTTTCCGCATTCCTGAACTGATCCATGTTGTTGGGTGAATGCCGTTCGTGATCCAGTCAACCGTTTCCATCTTGAACATTGCGTTGCTGACTTCGGCGTGTTTCTTCGCGACTCCGTTGACGTATCTGCTGTAACGCAGGCCAAGCTCCGTCATGGATACTCCGGGCATATTCGGCATCATTCTGCGGATTGTTGCGAGTGCGTCATCGGGGAATACCTGATCTATCAGTCCGAACTCAAAGTAATCATGACCTGCCGGGACTGGTGTATGTGTCGTGAATACAACCTGCTCGCGGATCTTGTCGGGATCGTAGTAGCCCAATTCGCGCATTAGTTCGAGCGTCAGGAAGCCTGCATGTCCCTCGTTAAGGTGGAATGTGTCAATGTTCATGTAGCCTAAATCGCGTAACATTCGCAGTCCTCCGACACCTAATATAAACTCCTGGCACAGTCTGTAACGGTTATCGCCGCCGTACAGATACCAGCATAATTTGCGGTCATCGGGGTGATTGGGTTCAAAGTCTGTATCAAGGAAATATATCGGAAGAGGATAGCCTGTAGCTCCTACGCACTCATACACCCAAACGCCTACTTGTATTTCACGGCCTTGAATGGTGATTGATATTCTGTTGGGAAGAAGGGTTAACTCTTTCGACGGATCCCATACAACAGGTTTTTCCTGCTGCCAGTCCTCATTATTGAACTCCTGAACGAAATATCCTTTGCGGTATAACAGCGTAACTCCTGCCATAGGAACGCCTAAATCTGCCGCGCTCTTGAGTATATCGCCCGCAAGCACACCAAGTCCCCCGGAATATGTCGGGATTGACTCTTTAAGCCCTACTTCCATCGAGAAATAGGCTACTGGTCTGAAGGCGGGGTCATTTTCCATAAGCGTCCTCAAGGAATTTCCCAAGTCGCTGCGGTGTAGTCTTTGTATCATATACTATGCAAAGCTCCTTTCTGGTCTTAAGCAGACGGGCGAATAATTTTTCATTTGACCACCTGCAAGAATTTTTTGAATGGATTTGTTATTGTTGTTATGTTGATTATCTCATAAAAAGAAAATTTTTGCGATTGATATTTACTGCCAGCAAATACGTAAACTATTTCATAAGCACTCGTAAACATAAATCACTTATTCATCAGCTTCTTTTGAGTGATGAGATAGGCCATAAATAATCGCATTATAATAGGAAGAAACATTATCCTGATTCTTATTGAATAACATTTCCCGGCTCAAAGGGTTTCAGTATTGCACTGATGTTACGGTTCTTGAAGTGTTATCGATGCCGGTGAAGTATCTGTGTATTGTCTGCTGTAACCTCTTGCAGTCAAGCCTTGTATCATCAACTGCGTGTTTTGCCAATCCTGCGGCATTCTGGAAGTCAGGCCAAGAACCCCCCCCATACAGACCTCCCAGCACACAATAACA
>CALGGR010000338.1 GCA_937915755.1 uncultured Fretibacterium sp.
ATGCCGCATGCCTCAAGAATGCCCGTTCCAGCGTTCCATTCAGCCAGTGCCATAGCCCGTGCCTGCTGCGGCTTTTTCTCTTGGAGTTTCAATTCTTGTGCCTTTGCTCGTTCAGCCTCACGCCGGGCCGCCTCATATTTAGCGCGTTCTTCCGGGTCATGCTGTGAGCGTCCAAATTCGCGGCGTTCCTCGTCAGAAAAATCATACTTCCATGTGATTTTAGTTGAGCTGTCGTGCCAGTCCATAGCAAAACCCGCTGGGCAACCATCAATGTATAGCGTGTAAGCTCCTGATGTTGCGCCGCCCTTGTCGCGCTCGATAGGGTAACGGTGAATTTCGCCGTCTGCTGTGATAGTGATTGAATGTCGCGGCCTGAATGGTGTTGAGTACAGCCAATCGGAGAATTGAGAAATAACTCGGTCTTCTGATACTCCAAGAGAAAAATCACTCATTCAGTGTAGCCTCCTTCCTGAGTCTCGTTATGGCATTGGGAGCGAATGACGACTCACAACCCGCAACAATGGTCATCAGGTACGAGCATAATCCCATGAGCCTCGACAGCTCCCGGCGCAAAGCAGTGTAATCTTCAGCCCTCACAGCCGCGCCGAGTCGCTTCACGGTGTCAGCTATCATTATCGCTGTGCTGAGTGCCTGAACGTGAGTCCGCTTCTCCTCAATGCGCCTGTCTATAGCCTCGTCAAGGGTACTTGCGCTATTCATGGCCGCCCTCCTGCGATTTTTCCCATGACTCAATCTCTGCGAGCGTCCAGCGGCGAGTCCTTGCAACCTTCATTCCCTGCGGGAGTCGTCCCTGCCGTAACCAGTTGAAGATTGTCGCCTGTGATACCCGGTAACGGCTCATTAAATCTCGGTACGTCAAGTGCTGCTGTGTCATTTCCTGTCCTCCTAAATCTATGGAATTCTGCGTATTTCTTCCGTGTTACAATTTTGTTGGAGGTTTGTAATGAACGTCCACAAAAAACACGTATATAATGAGCCTGAAGGTTCATACAATAATCCCTGTAACGAATCTTCAGGTTCTCGCATCAATCCAAATTATAACACACTCCAACTCGAACCAAATGCTACGAACGCAACCAGTGAATTACAGTCCCGATTTATTCCCCCACAGCAAATTCATGAATACTCCCAGCTGAAATTTTCCTTTTGGAGTTTTGGAATCAGCGAACGATACCCGCGCCGGGAAAACCTGATACGCCAAAAGGAAAATTACTGATTGTTGCTGTACCCTCATGAAGATACACGCCCTGCTTCCTGATGACGGAGCTACAGAGCGCATTCAAACCGTTTTTTGTGGCGGTCTCACATGGCCGGGCTTGATTGGAGTTTGCACAGTATTAACCTGTTTTTCTCCTGTTCTCGGAGTTCATTACGCTGTTACTATGCTGTAATCAGCTAAATATATTTCTAGGTTTATACTATACTAATATAAAATACTGTATAGCTATTAATCATTTAACAGCTATACAGCATTAATATATTTCTAGGTTTATACAGTGTTTTCTTTGATACTCCAAAGGAAAAATTACTGTGCTTTGCTCCTTATCTTTATGACTCCGCGCTCAATTTCCGAAAAAACTCTAGCTTGTCTTTCTTCTTCTCTAAGTCTTCTCGTATCAGCCCCGTTATGTAGTCTACACAACTAACGCGCTTCAGACTGCACCAATCTCGTATATCGGCTATCAGGGACGGCGTGAAGTACATCATGAATTTCTCGCTCTTCTTTTCGCCGTTCTCGTCCATTCGCTTGCGCCCGCCCTTATTCTTGGCGCGGCTTGCCTGTTCAGAGGCTTTAACCGTATGGGGGTCAGGCTCATTCATGGCCGGGACCGTTTCGGCTGTCGGCTCGGCTGTTGCTCCCTCATCAACGTTAGGCACTATTCCCGCTGTCATTTCTTCTTCGGGTATCATCGACAATTGCTCGCTCCCTCCTTGTGGCTCGAAATATCGCTTTATACGCTTTATGTCTTGTTCGGTGCTTTCTTCCTCGCAAAGGCTACTTTCACGATATTCGGCATAATCGCTTTCATCAGGTTCATCATGTCCGCGCTCCATCAGTATCGCAAGCATTCCCTGCAACGCTTTGCGCGTTTTGCGCTTTAAGTCTTTTCCCGCTGGCTTGCCGTGTTTGGTCGTCAACCTTGATATGTAGCCTTCGATTTTCTCTTCTGTCAGCATTCCTCCTCACCTCCTCAACTGCCGAATATCGCCGCTGAGATGGCACTCTCACACTGAGACTTCATACGAGTGATGTCATGAGCGTATATCATTGTTACGTTCACGCTTGAATGCCGCGCAAACTGACTCACGTCCTGCAACGACATTCCCGCCAATAGTGCCAATGTTACCGCCGAATGCCTCAGTGAATGCGCGGTGAGTCTGCGTGAGTTATACCCCGCCTGTATCATCGCATTCTTGCACACTTGCGATATTGTGCGAGTAGTCAACCGCCCAGATCGGAAGAGCACACGTCTGAACTCCAGTCACT
>CALGGR010000339.1 GCA_937915755.1 uncultured Fretibacterium sp.
TGACACTTTATTTCTCAATGACCTTCACGAAGAATTTCAAGCGATTAAACAATCTTCGAAAGATTATCTAGTATCGGCTTGTCGTATTCGTCTATCAAGACCACAACTTGACCTTTTGATGATATTTCTTCGATTAAATCTATTAACTTGCCCGTCATACTTTGACTGTGTAATTCTACTTTGTACTTCCTAGCTGTTCGCTCTAGCATTTCTGTTAATGCCTGCTCTATAGTTGTCGGTCCTGTCAGTTTCAACGAGGATATATCGAACCTCAGTACTGGTGAAGGATTATGTTCCTGTTCACAGACCCATTCTTCAGCAGCAAGCTCCTTGAACAGTTCAACTCTTCCCGAAAACATCGCGTCAAGAGTAGAGAGCATCAAGGACTTACCAAACCTGCGAGGTCGTGAGAGAAAATACCGCTCTCCCTGTTCTATAAGTTCAAGCAATTTTCCAGTCTTATCCACATACAAGTAATTCTGTTCCCTTATCTTCACAAAGTCCTGAACGCCTATAGGTAACTTCTTCATTCTCTTCAGCTCCTCCTATCAGATGATATTATCCGCAGCGTTGTCCTCTATTGCATCTTAGCGCAGGAAGTATTCTCTAAGTACTTGCGTTGACTTGTGCCCCGTCTGGTTCATTATAGACCGTTCTGTCTTTCCCTGACGGATTGCTGTTGTTACGAACCCAGAACGAAGACTGTGTGCTGTCAGGTCTAACGATAACCCTGCTCTCACCGCTGTATGCTTCACTATCAACCGAATGCTCTGCGGAGTAAGCCGGTCGTCCGTTAAATGATTGCCCTTTAGTATCCGAGTGAACAGTGCGCCTTCATGACCTCGTATGTTCAGCCACTTCTTCAACAGTTCTGTTGGTGAGACTGACTTATCGCTACTCGGAAAGATCGCTTTAGTCATGCCACGACGCTCCTGGTCAGTCTTTGAACGTTCAACATCGATCAATAGGACTTCCTGTGTTCCACGAAATACCCATTTGAGATTCTCTATGTCAATAGCGCACAGCTCCGAACGTCTGAAAGCACCAGCGAACCCCAACGCGATGATAGCTCTGTCTCGGATGTTCTTTGGCGAAGTATCTTCAGGTATCGTGTTCAGTAGGTAGCGCACGATTTCTACTGTCGCTGCATCTGGCTTCTTATGTGCTGTACCATATTCACGCCGGCAACCCTTCAGGAGCTTCTTCACTAACAGGCTTTCAGTTGGCGAGGAGAAACCTTGAGCCTTGTGGGTCGTCGATATTGCCGCCATAGTCTGCTCAATTGTCGCATAGGATAAACCGTCCTCCGTCATGTCAGTTATGTACATTGCTAGTATTTCCGCCTCAACTGGATACGAAAAACTGAAGCCCTTATCCTGACACCAGCCAGCGAACCGTCTGAGGCGTGAGGTGTAGGCTCGTCTGGTCTCTGGAGCTACGGATGCCTCGATAAGACGATGAACCCTTTCGCCGTACTCAGATAAATCGGGTATGTCTGGGGAATATTCTTTAACTGTAGCTAGAAAATAATCGTTGCTCATAATGCCATTATTATAATACTGATAACATAAGGTTATCGCTATTGATTTCCTCTTGATGAGGGGGTAAAATCTGCCTCCTAACTTTTTAAGAGGAGTGATAAAACACAATGAACACACAAGTTCTCAAGATTGATGAAGAGTTCGCCACTCTCATTCCACCTCTTACTACTGATGAATACACCCGCTTGGAGCAGAGTATCATAACTGAGGGCTGCCGTGAGGCTATCATCGTATGGAACGACATCATAATTGATGGCCATAATCGCTACAAGGTCTGCAAAGCTCACGATATAGACTTCCAGACCACCCAGAAGAACTTCAAATCACTCGAAGAGGCTATGCTCTGGATGATTCAGAATCAGTTAGGCAAGCGAAACCTTAACGCTTTTCGCAGGATTGAGATGGTTCGAAACTACGAAAAGGCTATAAAGGCTCAGGCTAAAGCTAGGCAGGGAACTAGAAACGATATTAAGGAACATTCCGGCAATTTCTCCGGGATGTCTCATCCTATAAGCAGGGACGCTCGGGATGAACTCGGCAATATGGCAGGCGTTTCTGGCAATACATACCAACATGCCATATATGTTATAGACAACGCTCAAGCTCATGTCATTGAAGCTGCTCGGAATAATAAAATTTCTATCAATTCCGCTTATGAAGTTACTAAGCTCCCTGAAGATCAGCAGGAAGAGATAGCAAAACTAATAGGACAGGGAGAAGCAGTAAAGTCGGCTATTTCAGAAGTCAAATCACGTAAACGTAAATCTGAACATGATACTACTGCGAACACTTCCGATAACGTTCTGTCCCAATCAGCGACCTCTGAGACTTCACTCCGCAACGATAAGACAAATCTTACGGCCATGAATGACGAGA